>JAYWFM010000307.1:0-9363 GCA_043778825.1 Planctomycetota bacterium
GCCGCATCACTCGAGGCCCAGGCGACTGGCTAGGTCTTACCCGGTACGACTCTCTCATTCGCAACCTCTCCCCGGCTTTCGCCGACGCACCCCGACACCTTTGTTTCCCCACGTTGGAGTCCAGCCTTTAGGCTGCGCTGTGCGTCCAATCGCAGCCTAAAAAGGCTGGACTCCAACGGGCCCGAGCGACGCGCTGCGACTGAGGGGAAGCAGGAATAGGGTCAGGTCTTTTATCTGGTGATCTTCTGCTTCCTTTTTCTCGTGATCACGTCTTGTACGTTGTATCGCCACTCGGAGCAGTGCAGGGGCTGGCTCCCGGATGCCGATAGACCTGGTGGACGATGGCTCCCAGCAGCAGGGCCTGCACGAGATACGCGACGCACCACTTCACCACGAGCAGACCGGGAAGCGGCTGCACGGCATACATGATGATCTGCGCGCCGCCGGTCATGACTCCGATGCAGGCCGCGTATTTCAGCGTGCAGCTGAGGCAGCGTTTCTCGGCCACGCAGGCTGCAAAGATCAGCGTGAACGAGGTTGCGACCAGAAGCTGCCCCAGCAGCATGAAGGGCATCTTCGCGAGCATCTCGGCTTCGGGTCGCCAGAGTTGTTTGGTCTCGCCATACGTCGCCGACAACCACACGCCGTGGATGAGAAAATCGGTCGCCCAGACGGTGACGAACGCGACGAGGATCGTGAGGAGCAGACTCTTGATGTTCACGAGGGGGCTCGGCTGAGGTGTGTGGCTATGGTTTTGGCAGAACGACTGGGGCAGGTCCATGATCGCTGAGGGAGATACAAATGTGTACACGAAGGGCTGATGTCTACCTGTCGCTACCGAGATCGCTAACTCCGATGCGGATGTCAGTTCGGGGGACAAGTTTCGCCAATTGGCGCTCCAACTCAGGCACCAATGGCAGCAGTGCAGACAACTCGTTGGATCTGGCATCCAGCACCACGATCGCGATGGGCAGCGTCTTCAGATTCTGCTGGTATGGCAGATTCTTGTCGACCGTAATGAACGCATCACAGTCCGTGGCAGCGAGCGCCAGCAGCTGACCGTTCTTAATTCCCGACCAGCCCATCTCGACGGCGGTTCGAACGGTATGGCAGGGCAGCGCGCGTCGCAGCTTCGCGGGAACTGAATCGTCAAGCAGCAGGCGCATCGGCAAAGAGCCTTTCGCGAGCCACTTCGAGGATCGCCACAGCCTTCTCGCGGGACACCGACGGGAAGTCCTCCAGGAATTCCTCCAGGGAGGAGGTTCCTTCGAGGTAGTCGAACAGGTTCTGGACCGGGACGCGGGTTCCCGTGAAGCACAGGGCTCCGCTCATGATCTCCGGATCGCGACTGGCCAGGGAGGTATACATACAGGCACCAGCAATGCAGATGACCTGCCGACCTGCGGGTCAGGGAGTTTTCTGGGACACCACTCGTGAGCCGAGAGAATCCTGTACGGCCACTCAGTGACTCGGTTTCTCTCTCTCGTTGGAATGCTCGTCGGAAGGCATCTTCCGAGGATTCGAGACATTCACGAATGGCATTCTGCCGGTGTCGGGCTGGATGTCAATAGGGATGAGCTGGCATTTCGCCCAGGACGAGTGGCGACGACATCATCATCGACAGCGGGCGGACGTGAGTCCCCCGTGCCCGAGCGACGCGCCCGAACCAGACCGGGTTGGCGGGGCACTTGAATGTCGGACTAGATCCCCAACTCCATCTCCAAAAACAAGTGTGGCTCTTTCGCATAAGCCGTCTTCATCCGCTGCAACGTCTCCCACCGCGTGATGTGATGAGGGCTCTCGAATAGCGGAGTGGTCTCGGGCAGATTCATCAGTTGTTCTTTACGGATGATCATCGCCCGGATCTTGCGGGTGCGGATCTCGCCCGCCGATTCACTGGTCAGACAGATGAGATACGGTGCCGAAGTCACCGGCATCTTCAGGTCTCGCTTGAGCGGACCCGTGGCGAACTTTTCGGCCAGCTCATTGAGTATCTGATTCAGATAGTACCAGTAGTCCGTCTTCGGCAGCGGGAGGAACGGGTTGGCCGCCGTGGTCTTCTTCGCACTGGAGAGGACTCGCTCCGTCGCGGATTGATTCAGAAAAACGTCCTCGCAAGACGTCTCCATCAAAGTTCGAATCAGCAGCTTCCCGTCCTGCAGAATGTTGAGTGAAAAGTTCAGTCGATTCAGAAAGTCGCGCCGCTGCCAGGCCCGTCGAGCCCGCCAGCGACCCACGCCCCAGCCCAGGATCGTGAACACAGCTGCGGCGAGCAGCTTGGTGCCGTGATCGCGAATCTGCTGGAAGAGTTGTTCGAGCCACTGTTGCATGACAAGGTGCTTAGCATGGGATGAAGGGAAGTCAGAGCGACGGGCACGGATGTCCGTCGTACGGAGGCTAAAGCGGCACTACGGCCCGTCGACTACTTGGTACTGCCCGGTGGTCCCTTCCGGGCGGGTGAGTTCCAGTCGCAGGCCGGGTTTCTTCCGAGTGATGGAGTCGACCAGGAGAGTGATCGTATGGCGTCCCGGGGCCAACTCAATCGTGGCATCCTCGGGGAAGCCGACGATCTCCTTGCCGTGCCAGACGACCAGCCCGTCGACGGAGTCGAAGTTCAACTTCGCCGGTCCCGCTTCGACGACATCGATCTCGCCTTGGAGATAGAAGTTCGGGGACTTCTGTGACTTCGCGATCTCGTCGAGCGGCAACGTCCCATTCACCAGCGAATACGCCGAGGTCCACAGCCCCTGCGCCAGGATCTCCGTTTCAAAGATCACTGGGTTCGGAACCTCTGCGAGCAACTCCGGCTTCGGCTTGTGCAGTAGCCGCCAGCGCTGGAACCGCTGCGTCGTCCGGACCTCGTAGTCGCCCGGCTTGCCGAGGACCGACAGGAACTTGAGCAGGTCCAGCGTCTCGCTTTCGGTGAGCAGCGTGGGCAGCCCCTTGGGCATCAGGGACTTGCCTTCGATCTCTTCGTCGATGTCGGTGATCGGGATTTCGATCAACTGGCTGTCGGTGTTCCGCAGGACCAGCTTCTGCTCCGTGCGGTCGACGGTGATCCCCTGAAACACGCGGCCTTCGAGGGTCGTCACCGTGCGGGTCATGAACGCCTCCTTGATCTGGGCATCCGGATCGAACAGGGCATTCACCAGATACTCCATCGGCGAGTTGGCCCCCACCGGCGTCAGATCGGGCCCGATCTGACCACCCGCTTTGTTCACCGCGTGACACTTCAGGCAGCTGAGGTCATTGCGGCGGAAGACCTGCTCGCCCCGGGCCGCGTCGCCCTTCTCGGAGGCGGCAGTGGCGAGGGCGGTGATCTGTTCGGGCGTGAGCTTGACCGGCTTGGCGCTCACTCCGGCTTGAGGGGCGAGGATGTCGAGGAGCGCCGCGTCACTGCGACCGGCGGCAAAGACCCGCCGCAGGCAGAGCTTGGCCACATCTTGCGGGAGCGGTGTGGTTTTGAGGGCCTCACCGAGTTGAGCGGCCCCGCCTTCGCGAGCGAGCAGGGCGTCCATGATCGGAGCCGGGTCGTCCTCGGGAGTGGTCGACTGCAACACCAACGCCGCCGCCTTCGCACTCGCGGCGAGGTCCAGCCCCGCGAGCGTGGTGACTCCGAGAGACCGGTGGGCATACGACTGCCCGGCTGCCAGCAACTCTCCGGCGATCGTCTTCGCCGCCGGGGCATCGACGATGACCAGGGCCGATGTGGCGGCTGCGCGAATGGCCTCGGGACTGGCAACAGCGCGAGCCAGTTGGAGCAGAGCGGAAGAAGAGGCCGAGTCCTTCCACGCTTGGGCCAGCTCAATCGCCCGCAACTGGAGTTCGGCGTCCTGGTTGGCCAGATCGAGGAGTTGCACGAGTCCCGCGCGGTCGGCAGGCAGCGTCTTACGATTCAGTGCCGCGTCCTTGAGCCAGACGAGCGACTTCCGCCGCAACTCCGGGGCATAGGTCTTCTCGTCGAGGGCCTGCTGAAACACATAGCCCAAGTCATGCTCATTCCCCCGCGTGCAGACCATCTCCACCACGCTGCCGATCCGCGCGGGAGGCACCTTGCCACTCTTCAGCAGCTTGAGTACGGACCCCACTGCCGACGGAGGATCGTCCGCTCGCAGGGGTGCAGAACTCGAAACGAGAATGCCCACCAGACCCAGCAGGCACAGGCCACTCACAATGAATCTGTTCAACCGACCACTCACTCACTGACCAGGAAACGGAAGAGTCTCGATTATGACGAGGCCGCTGTCCGGCTGCGACTGTGGGTTGATGGGGACACGTGTCCGTGCCCCCATTGTCGTTGACGAAGACCGACCGGGAGGGCGAGGCTCCTGCTGAGCCGCAAGCCAGAGTAGACGTTGTCTGGCACGAGCGGCTCGGCAGGAGCGTCGCCCAAGTGCTGTGAACACGATTGAGGCACAGCCTGAATGTCGTCGATTTCTCCGAAATCGACCTCGTAGGCGATGTCGCTCCGCGACTCGCATTCCGCCTGCGGGAAGACCGACTCACGCGGGTTTCCCCGAGGTCCGGACGGTGTCTGGCGGGACGAATCTCAGTCGCGGAGCGACGTGAGCTACGGACCACGGGCACATCGGAAACGTGCCCCACGATGACCTCCATCGTGTTCACAGCACTGGCGTCGCCTTCCGACGCGGAGAGTTGCCCTCCCGCGAGCCAGACTGATCCGCCAATGAACAGACCCCCGAAGTCTCGGAAGACTTCGGGGGTCTGGCTGAATGCTGAATGCTGACACCTACGCCGGGGCGGCGGTTGCCTCCTCCACTCGTTCGGCCCGCATCCGTTCCGGCTCGACGCCGTCCCGCCGCGCGACTTCCGACCGGCTGAGGATGCCCAGTTCCACCAGTTGGGCATCGGCGGCCCGTTCGCGCGGACGATCGCGCGTGACCAGTTGCGGGAAGGCCCAACTGGCTTCGACCAGCTCAAAGAAGTCCTCGGGGAGCAGCCCCTGCTGGAGGGCGACCTCCATCACCCACCGCCACAGCCGGGTGAACTCCTGGGCGAAGAACTGCTGCTCGCTCTGGAAGAGTTTGACCGCTGGACCTTCGGCGACCATCGTCGACGCATAATTCGCGTTCGAGGCATCCGAGGTCAGCATGAACTCCGGCAGCCCGACCCCGGCCGCCACACTCAGTAATAGTAACCGCCCCAGCGGGACGGCATCGCCAAAATTCGTATCCGGTTGCAGAAACTTAATCTCGGTCGCTTGGTTCGTGGTCAGGATCGACCCCGGCTTAAACCGCTCGGTCCGCTGGCCTCCGGGCAGGCCGGAACCGCTGGGGTCAGCTGCGGACTGGACCTGTTGCGGAGAGCCTTGGACCTTTCTCCAGAGGACGATCGAGGCTTGCAGCTTGCGGGCATGCAGCTCGGTGTCGATCCACTTTTCATAGCAGTCGAGCGTGCCGAGAATGGGGGCGAGGACGGTGACGCCGCGCTTCTGATTGGAGTCGACGCCGACCCGCGTATGCAGGATGTCGCTCGCGGGGATGCGCTCGGCGAGGCCGCCTTGCAGCGGGTCGATCCGCAGGTACTCCTGCGGCGACTCGACATCGTGGGGATCGGTGAGGATCCCCTGCGAGACCGGATAGTCGGGACAGGAACCGATCGTCTCGGGATCGAGGAACCGCACCGCAGGCGGCCACTGGTATTCGGAGTACCGCCGCAGAAAGCACTCCCCGTCCCGCCACGAACGGCGGGCATGCTCGCGGAAGGAGTAGTGCGTCACGTTGGCCGACAGGAAGTCTCCCCACAGGCGGTCCGCCAGGCTGAGCAGATCACTCGCCGGTGCCTCCGTTCGAGCGTGATGAGCCAGCCTCAACCCGGCCCCCGTCACGTACGACTCCAGCAGTCGCAACACATTCTTCGCATGCGGGTTCTGTGCGACCAACGTTCTCGCGCGGCTGCGGAGATCCTGCCGCTCACCATCGGAGATCGTCGCACCGAGTTCGCCGACCGGTTGCCAGCGACCGGGGTCTTCGGCGACGGGGTCGTTCGTTTCGGTCAGGGCCAGGAGTTGCTCCTGGACGAGGCGTTCGTGACGGGCCTTCAGACGCAGTGCAGCCAGCTTATCGCGGAGGAAATCAAACATCGGTCGGCGGTCCGGTTCGAGAGGGGAGCGGAAGAGTGAGCGTTTCAACGATTCCGACCCAGTTGCGCCCCGCTCATTTGACGAATCCGACAGAAGTCAACGTAGCGTGGGCTTTAGCCCACGTTTCTTGGACGACAACACTCGCGCGTGGGCTAAAGCCCACGCGACCATGACATTTTCGGAAACTCCATATTCAGCCACCGGCAGTTCCTGCCCCAGTGGTCCGGTTGTAATCGCTTCACCCCGTTCGGCTCACTGCGGCAGATGTTGACCAGTGCCGGGCTTCATCCGATGACTGAGCCACTCGGAACAGACTCACTCGGAGCAAGTGCAACCTCTGGCGGACCCGTGAGTTACAGCCTCTCCAAGCCTTGTGGACTGCGAAACTCCGACGATCGATCACTCCTGCGGCACCATTCCTGCTTGAGAAAAACTCAGCGGCCGCACAGCGAGTCTTAAAACTTGTGGAGATTCCGTGGCACAGCCTCACCAGTTCCACATCTTCCGATTAGGCAAGGAATGCGTGGGCCGCGAGGGGGCTTCATGCCCCTCCAAGAACCCGACCGATCACAACACCGTGGAGTCAACGGACTAGCTCCCCACATGGCTGAAGGATTCTGCCAACACTGACGAGACCCCGAAAGCCCCGTCCAGGACAGGTCCGCATGACAAAGTTCCTGATTCGCGTTGGATTGTGTGTCGCCCTCTCCGTGGGTTCACACGTCCCTGCCGACGATGCCGTCGCTACTCAGCCTTCGCTACGGCGCACGGCTCAGTTGACGGCTCTCGATCGCATTATGAAATCGGCTGTCGATATTCATACGGAGAAGCAACCCGGTCCCGCGACCGTGTTGTTTAATACCGGTCGGCCCAAGATCAACGGCATGGGCACCGGCATTATCATTGATGAGCGGGGCTATATCGTCACCAATCATCATGTGATCGATGGCGTGCAAACCATCCAGGTGACGCTCAGCGACGGGACGGCTTACCAGGCCCGCGTGTTTAACTCGGACAAAGTGAGCGATCTGGCGATCATCAAAATCGATTCACCGGCCACACTGCCCGTGATGCCGCTGGGCACCTCGTCCGACCTGATGATTGGTGAGGACGTGATCGCGGTGGGCAACGCCTTCGGTTGGAAGCACTCCGTGACCAAGGGGATCGTGAGCTCGATCGGTCGCGATGTCGAGCTGAACGAGGAGCAGTCCTACAAGAATCTGATCCAGACCGACGCCGCGATCAATCCCGGCAACAGCGGTGGCCCGCTGGTCAACGCCGATGGGGATGTGATCGCCATCAATGTGGCCATTCGAGCCGGTTCCCAGCGGATCGGGTTCGCGATTCCGATCGACGATGCCCGCATCGAGATCGCCAAGCTGATGAGCCAGAAGAACCCGGATGTGTTCCACGGCATGTCGACGTTCGATCACAAACGCGGATCGGATCGCAAGTTGATTGTCCGCTCGGTGGCTCCGAACTCTCCGGCAGAAGCCGCGGGTGTGAAGGCCGGTGATGTGATTATGAAGATCGGCCACAACGTGGTCGTCGATGCTGCCGACCTGGAGCGGACGCTGCTGGGCCGCGTCGTCGGAGACAAGCTGGACCTGATGTTCCGGCGGGAAGACAAGACCGAAACCAAGGCCCTGTCCCTGATGCAGAATCCGCGTGGGAATCGCCAGCAGTCTCAACAACAGTACGCCGCCTCGAAGCCAGCCTTGCCACCGCTGGCCGTCGCCCCCCAGACCCCTCCCGCAGCTGTGGCTCTTCCCTCATTACCAGCAGCTGTCACCCCCCCCAGTACGGACAAGTCCTGGGATGTGCTGGGGTTGAAGCTGACCAGTATTCCGAACGGGACCAACCTGCTGGCGAACCAGCCGTACCGTGGCGGCCTGTTGGTGACGGATGTCCGCACGGGCAGCCCGGCGGACTCCAATGGGATCAAGAAGGGGGATGTGCTGGTGGGTTTGCATGTTTGGGAGACCGCCAAGCAGAAAGATGTGGATTTTGTTCTCGAAAACCCCGACCTGAAGACGATCAATCCTTTGAAGTTCTACATTCTCCGCGAAGGCGAGACGCTCTACGGACACTTCCAGATTCCGCAGAACGCCACCGTCAACCGCGTGAAGGGGACCGAGGCGAACTGATTCGCCCGACATACTGAACATCGCCAAACGCCGGTGGGGTCGAAAGTCGACCTCACTGGCGTTTTTTTTATATTCGCATCGGTGAGCCATCGTCGGCCGCGCCGTGAAGGCATAACACAAGGTGTTTCTCACACTCTGCCTCGCCTCCTCCCATGATTTTGTTCATCATGATTTTGTCAATCTCTTCCTCCCTGGCGGACAACCAGGTGTGTGCGTCACGAAAGTCGGAAGCCCCACCGGAGCGTCACCACGGAGCCAATCCACCTACAGAAATCTGATATTTCTCGAACACTACAACGGAGATCCACAACTCGCCCAACTCCAAGGCCAGCACGGCAGCGGCCCATCGCTCAGCGCGGTCGAAGATGCCGAGAGCGGCTCGGGTGTTTCCGGTCGTCGTGGCGAAGCCCGTCAGCGCGAGTTCGCCCGCCAAGTCGAGTCGTTTGTCCAGCGCGACGATGTCCCAGAGTCGCTCAAACTCGGCGTCCGCAACTATTTCGAGAACCTCCAGTCCGCCGCACCCGCCGCCGCCCCGGACAAGTGACCTCTTTCTTTCTATCAACCACCAACTCTCAACCATCAACTCTTCCCCGATGACCACTCTTTCAGAACCCTCCGTTGAGCATTTCAAGGAAACATTCGACCGCATCCGCGCAGCCATTTCCACCTTCATGGTCGGCCAGCAAGAAATCATCGACGACGTGCTGATCGCGATTTGTTGCGGTGGTCATGTCCTGCTAGAGGGGGTGCCCGGGCTTGGTAAAACCTCGTTGGTCAACACCATCGCGCAGGCCATCGACGTCCAGTTCAAGCGCATCCAGTTCACGCCCGACTTGCTGCCCAGCGACGTCGTCGGCACTCAGATCCTGATCGACCGCGATGGTCGCCGCGAGCTGGAGTTCCAGCGCGGGCCGGTGTTTTGTAACTTGTTGTTAGCCGACGAAATCAACCGCGCCACGCCGAAGACGCAGTCCGCGCTGCTTGAGACGATGCAGGAAAAGCGCGTCACCGTCGCCAACCACACGCATCAATTGTCATTGCCGTTTTTTGTGATGGCCACCCAGAACCCGATTGAGAATGACGGCACCTATCCGCTGCCAGAAGCCCAGCTCG
>JAYWFM010000308.1:0-9357 GCA_043778825.1 Planctomycetota bacterium
CGTGCCAAACCAATATCACCCCAGAATCCCTGATTATCCGGCCCCGCTGTGTGTGAAACGGGGAGGAACATTTGTAAAAATGTGGGTAAGACTGAGGCAATCCTGCCCGTCCTACGAACTCTGGAGATTTCATGCTTCGCTTCCCGCACTCCTTCGCGATCATACTGGCCATGTTTGGCCTATGCCGTGTCGCCTCCGCTCATCCGGGGCATGCGCACACGAAGTCAACGACTTCGAACAGCACGAATCCCGATGCAACCACGCCGACTCGCGAGACATTCGTCGCAGTCAGCGGAGGGCAACTCCAGTTGCGAAGGCCCGACGATTCGCTGGTCACGCACAAGCTGACCGACCTCAGCGAGGCGGATCGCCAGTGGGTCGAGCAGCGGATGGCCGAGATCCGCCGTGCCAATCAGGCGCTCGCTCAGAACGAGGCCTCGATCCTGCTCGCTCAGAACCGCACGCCACGAACCGTCGCAGCCGGAAAGTCCCCCGCGATGGCGAAGGCGTTCGAAGCCTTCGTCCAAGCGAAGGCCATCCAAACCCGCTGGGACGACAAATTCTTCTACGTCGAATCGAACGGTCTTCCCGATCACCCGATGATGGTGGGGATCACCTCCTGGCAGTGGCAGGTGCCGTTGCCCCAGCCGTATGTCGGTGCCAATGCCTGGCAGATTCCGCTGCACCCGGTCCCGGCAAAGAAGCCGCTGACGACAAAGAATGCGTTCTTGCGAGGAGCGATCGCTCTGGCAGCGAACGGGATTCCGATCTTCAACCCGCTCAACAATCGCGGCGATGATGCGTACCTGTTTGGCGAACTCGACGAGTACGGCGGCCACTGTGGACGGGCGGATGACTACCACTACCACATCGCCCCGGTGCATCTCCAGGAGACCGTCGGGAAAGGGCTTCCGATTGCGTATGCGCTCGATGGCTATCCGATTTACGGCTACACGGAGCCGGATGGGTCCGCAGTGATCGGCCTCGATGAGTTCAACGGCCACGCGGACAAAGCGGGGAACTACCATTACCACGCGACCAAGACCTACCCATACCTCAACGGCGGGTTTCATGGCGAAGTGACCGAGCGCGAGGGCCAGGTCGATCCCCAGCCGCGAGCTGAGCCGCTGCGCGAGGCGGGCAGTCCCCTGCGTGGTGCGAAGATCACCGGCTTCGAGGAGACCCAGCCCGACAGCTATCGCCTGACGTACGAACTGAAGGGCAAGAAGGGCACCGTGAGCTACACCGTCAACAAGGATGGCTCGGCGAAGTTCGCGTATGTCTACACGAGTGGGGAAACCGAGAACGAGACCGCCACGCCGAGACGGCGACGCCCCGATGGCAATGATTCACGACCGACCCGCCCCGACAATAATCCCCCGCCCCGCCCCGGCGAAGAGAAGTCGGAGAATACACCGGGTGTGGAGATCGACCCCAATCTCCCGAAGCTGGCGGTGACGAGTACCGCGCTCGATGCCAAGGGTTTCATCGACAAGGAGTACACGTGCGACGGAGCGAATGCCTCCCCGCAGGTGGCCTGGACCGGGGCTCCTGCGGGCACGAAGTGCTATGCCGTCAATGTGTGGCATACACCAGGACCGGGAGATACGAAATCGTACTGGGTCGTCTACAACATCCCGGCGAATGTCGCCTCGCTCGCCAAGAACTCGAAGGGGGTCGGCACTGCCGGTCTCAACGACAAGCGGCGGTCGGCCTATGACCCGATGTGCTCGAAGGGGCCGGGCGTTAAGACCTACCACATCACGGTCTATGCCCTGTCGAAAGAGCCGAACCTCGCCCCCGACCAGGCCAACCGGGCCAATCTGCTGGCGGCCATCAAAGACATCACGCTGGCCGCCGGGACGCTCGACTTTAAGTATGAGCGGAAGGCGAACGCCCTGCTGATGATCATCGGCGGAGCTGTCGTTTCGCTGTTGATCGCCGCAAGTCTCTACGCAGTCTTGAGTCGTCGTCGACAGCACCGTGAGGTCTCTTTGAAACCTGCCCTGGCTCTCGTGTCTCTCCTCCTGTTCACCACATCGGCGTTCACCGCAGAGCCATTGAAGCCGGTGAAGGTCTTCATCCTCGCCGGGCAGTCGAACATGGAGGGCCAGGCTGTCGTGGATCTTGAAGGCAAAGACTACAACGACGGGAAGGGGACTCTGGCCACGCTGCTGAAAGACCCGGCGAAGCAGCCGCTGATGCAGCACTTGCGGAAGGCGGACGGGACATGGGTCGTCCGCGACGATGTGTGGTGCCGCTACCAGCGCGAGCATGGGCGGCTACTCGCCGGGCCGCTGACGATGGGGTTCAGCGTTTATGGAGACCGGCATCACTTCGGCCCGGAACTGGAGTTCGGGCATGTGATCGGCGATCACCTGGAGAACCCGGTGCTGCTCATCAAGACCGCCTGGGGTGGGAAGAGCCTGTACAAGGACTTCCGCCCCCCGAGTTCCGGCGGCGAGGTCGGACCGTACTACACGAAGATGATCGCCGAGGTCCGCGAAGCCCTGGCCAATCACCAGACCGACTTCCCGGCCTTGGATGGGCGAACCTGCGAGTTGGCCGGGTTCGTGTGGTATCACGGCTGGAACGATGGCGTCGATCCGAAGCACGCCATCCCCGAATACGAGCAGAACCTCGTGAACCTGATCCACGATGTGCGGAAGGAATTTCAGTCGCCCAAACTCCCGGTGGTCGTCGGCGAGATCACCGGCCCGTGGGTCGAGGCCCCGAAAGAATGGGACACCCTGCGCAAGGCCCAAGCTGCCGCAGCTGCCCGCCCCGAGTTCCAGGGGACCGTGCTATTTGTCCCGACGCACGACTTCGTGCGGAAGCCCGAGGACTCTCCGAACCCCGGCCACGGGCACCACGAGTTCGGGAATGCCGAGACGTATTTCCTCGTCGGGCAGGCCCTCGGCGACGGGATGAAGACGCTGTTGAAGCGGTAGCAGCCGAGATGGCCCGACGTGCCGGAGTGGATTCACTGACCTGCGGCCGGTGGGTTCTCATCCAGTGGATGAGCGGACAACATCCCCGCGTTGATTTTGGATTTCAGCTTCTGGGAAAGTCGGAAGATCACAGTTCGCCTCAATGACTATCGCTTACGCAGCCGCGCCCGCCCCCGGTCCGTGATCCGCATCTTCTGATACTTGCTCTGCGGCTTGTCCGGAATCGTCAAATCCACCAGCCCCAGATTTCGCAGCCGGTCAATCGATTTATACATGTGCCCGCTGCGATTGCTCAATCCCAACTGGTCAGCGATCTCGGATCGGCTGCGGGGTTTTCGGGTGAGGGTAGCGAGGATGCTGGTCTCGGTTTCGGTGAGGGTTGGGCGGGCATCATGCGCCTCATCATGCGCCCCACCCGTCTGAAGCAATGGAGCGATGCCCTCATACAGCGGATGGATTGGAAGCTCCACGAGGAAGTGCGTCCGATCCTCATCCGTCGAGTATTGAACAGGGAACAACGCGGCGACCGAACTCCCCAAAGCGTCCCTGGGCATCCGGAACATTCTTCGTGACAGCTGCGGCGGGCATGTCGAAACCTTGTGAATCAGCAGTCCAGCGAGCGGGGCGGCGTCAGCCCCCCGAGTTCTGTGAGCGGCACGGCGCTAGCCGCCGGTTCTGATGCCTGCCGGTGGTCAGGGGAACCGGCGGCTAGCGCCGTGCCGCTCACCGGGTGGATTATTGCCGGTCCGAGCCAGCGCGTCGAATGGTTGCCGAGATTTTGACACCGCGCCCCAGTCAATCAAGCCATCAAATCTCCGCCACGTCATCCCCAGGAATCGCCATCCGCTCGATTTCCCGGCAGAGTTTGTCGAAAGACGGGGAGCGGCTGCGGCAAAGCCGGAGGTCCATTGTGGCTGAGAATTTGGGTTGATCGACGGTTTCTTTGTACTTGACGCCGCGAAATCTGTCCTCGATCCATTTCTTCTTCGCCCCACGAGTTTCCGGATCGGAGGGAACTTCCTGCTCATTGACCACGATGAACTCCGACAGTGACTCTGCCGCTGCGACAAACCAAGTCTCGTATTCATCAACGGCGATCACGGTGGCGATTTCGACATGGGAAGCGTAGCTGATGGCTCGGCGTTTCAGTTCGGGGCCAAGCTGAGCGGCGCATCGTCCGTCCGCGTCAATTAGGATGAGAACAAGGCGGCGGATTGAAGGCTCACGGCGCTGGGCCAGTTTTCTGGCGGCGAGTTGGACAGCTTCCTGCAAGCATTCATCATCCGGCTTCACGATCTTTGACGCAGGCAGCACCTTGCCGGGAATAAAGGTCACAAACGTACCGGGGCAAAACTCTTGAACGATCCGGTGAATCAGTTTCGGGATGGCCCGGTCGTCACCCTCTCCTTCGATAATCGGAGCCACGACAAGGTGGATCATTCGGCCACCGTTTCGGCTGAAGTTGCCTCGATCCTCGGCTCCAGTTGGTTCGATCGCAGCAGATCTCCTGGGGTGTAGAGATGATCTCGAATGGCCGAGGCACTGGCATCGTCAATGGGGGCAATGACCGTGCTCCCAGTTTCATCAGAGACGGCAAACAACGAATCTGTTTCGATGTCCACACGGTCTAGCAGGTCTGGGCTATGGGTGGTAATCAGGATTTGAGTGTTGGTAGAAGCTTCGCGAAGGGCATCCAGCAGGACCGCCATCGCCGCCGGGTGGATGGCCACTTCGGGTTCCTCGATTCCAATGACTTGGGTTGAGTCAGGCAATTCAAGGAATTGCAATGCAGCCACGAGAACTGCGAGGGATCGCATCGTTCCGTCGGACATGCTTTTAGCTTGGAACCCTCGGGGCTTGGGGTCGCCGGAATCTTGCAATTGGAATTCCAGGATTTCGTATCCGCCAATCTCCAGTGGCTGCACGCCAGTCAACCCAGGCACGATCTGCCCAAGGTACTCGACGATTCTCTGTAACGTTTTGGGGCGATCACGGCTCAGTCTCGCCACAGCACCTGTCAGATTGCTGCCACTTCCTCGTAACGAAGCTCCGACATCCAATGAATGCGGAAGACGCATCAAGGGAGGCATCGGGTTGTATAGATTCACTGTAGATAGAACATCGTACACTGCGCGGAACTCTGGGAGCGACGAAACAATCGGCAGCAAGAGTCGATCTTCAGACACACCCGACTTCGGCAGCGTCTCATCCGTCGAAAGCTCAATCTTTCCTCGCCTGCATTTGAATGCATCAACAAAGGAACGACCATTCTCTGTGCCGTCCCTCCAGAAATTCTCTTCTGCGACAACAAAACCGCCATGCGGTTTTGACTCAATTTCGACCGAGTACTGGATAACCACAGCGGAGAGTTGAACTTCTAGTTCAATTCGAAAACTTCCTGAGCGATTCTTGCAGCGACGCAAGGTTTCTTGCATTCCTCCTCGCTGCTCAAGTGCGAACGACACTGAGCCTGTGGACAAACAGTCCGACACAAACTGCAGCGCATCCAGAAAGTTGCTCTTCCCCGCTCCATTCCGCCCCACAAAGACATTAAACCGCCCCAAGGTCACATCGCACTTGGCGATGCTCTTGTAGTTGTGGATCACCACTCGGCGAATCAGCGGCGGTTTGTCCATGTGTCGATCTCCCCATGCGGCGCGGCCATTACCCGCCCAACTGGACCAGTTCCTCGGCCTGCAACTGCTTCGCCACCTCGGGGTCGACGTAGTCGCTGTGGCAATCGGCCTTCTTGCCAGCGTCGGCCCCGAGGGCCTTGCGGGTCTTGCTGGCGAGTTTGTGGATCTCGTCGGGGGAGAGGACGCCGCGTTTTTCGAGGATCTCTTGCTGCTCGGCGGTCAGGGCGGCGGTGACCTTGGCTTTGTCCCAGCGGTAGCCGGCTTCCTTGCCGCTGGCGAACTCGACGATCTCTTTGCTGATGCGGACGCTGCACCAGTCGTGGCCGCACATGGCGCAGAAGTCCGTGTCGACATCGAGGTCTTCGTCGTGGTACGCCCGCGCTGTGTCCGGGTCGAAGCTCAGCTCGAAGTGCTTCTCCCAGTTGAGTGCGGCACGGGCCTTCGTCAGTTCATCATCGCGGTCGCGCGTCCCCGGAATGCCGAGGGCCACGTCGGCAGCGTGCGCGGCGATCTTGTAGGCGATGCAGCCCTGCTTCACGTCGTCCTTCTTCGGCAGACCCAGATGCTCTTTCGGCGTCACGTAGCACAGCATGCTGGCTCCGTGGTATCCGGCAGCTGTGGCTCCGATGCAACTGGTGATGTGGTCGTAGCCGGGGAAGATGTCGGTCACGAGCGGTCCGAGGACGTAGAACGGAGCCCCGTGGCAGAGCGTCCGCTGGAGCTTCATGTTGTATTCGATCTGGTCGAACGGCACGTGCCCCGGTCCCTCGACCATGACTTGTACACCCTTCCGCCAGGCCCGCTCGGTTAGCTCGCCGAGGGTACACAGCTCCGCGAGTTGTGCGGTATCGGTCGCATCGGCCAACCCACCCGGTCGCAGCCCATCGCCGATCGAGAAGGTGACATCCCACTCGCGCATGATATCGCAAATCTCGTCCCAGGCGGTGTACATCGGATTTTCGGCATCGTGGTCGATCATCCACTTGGCGAGCAGCGACCCGCCGCGCGACACGATCCCGATCAGCCGCCGCTGCACGTATTGCAGATGGTCATACAGCACCCCGGCGTGGATCGTGAAGTAGTCGACTCCCTGAGCTGCCTGATGCTTCAGCGATTCGAGAATGATCTCGATGTTCAAATCGTACAGCTTCCGTCCGATGATCATCGAGTAGATCGGAACGGTTCCGATGGGGACGTTGCTGTTGCGGATGATCGCCTGCCGACACTCGTCGATGTTGCCACCGGTGGAGAGGTCCATGACGGTATCTGCCCCCCAGCGCTCGGCCCACTTGAGCTTCTCAACCTCTTCATCGGTGCTGGACGAGACCGGCGAGGCCCCCATGTTGGCGTTGATCTTGGTCTTCGAGGCCCGCCCGATCGCCATCGGGTCGAGTTGGTAGGCGAGATGGACCTTGTTCGCCGGGATCACCATCCGCCCGGCGGCGACTTCGTCTCGGACTTGTGCGGGGGTGAGGTGGCCTTCACGTTCGGCGACACGCTGCATTTCAGGCGTGATGATGCCGAGACGTGCGGATTCGAGTTGCGTCGAGGGCGTGAACCCCGCCGGACACGTGACAGTGCGAGTCGTGCCATCAGACTCGACGAAGCGAGTGGAAAGATGCCCGTTCTGGCTCTCTTCTCTCGTCTCTCCTCTCTCCGTCTTCCAACCACACGGCAGAAAATCCCAAGCCGTCTTCTCACTCGGCTGCGGCATCCCCGGCGTATCGGGCGAGGCAAACGTCCAGCGGCCCTCGACTCCGGGCGCAATCTGCCCCTTCTTGGCAAAGCTGCCGGGCGAAGTCCCCGCAGCGGTCGTGGAGGGATTCTGTCCCAAGGGCGGGAGGACGTAGGGCAGCATCGAGTTCTCGTGAGGCATGGCAGTGGTCCTGGCGGGTGAAAGCCGCAGTCCGGGTGGCTGTCTCGTTTCAGAAGGTGTGCGGATTTCCGGAAGACACCTCGTGGGCGACAACGGAAGAACCGTACGATTCATGGACACAGCGAACCCTATCGTAGTCGTCTGCCATGCGGCTGCCAATCACTGGCTGTTGTTCCATGCGGCAACGCACTGTTTCACAGTGCATTGGTTTTCAGTCGTCAGTCATCAGTTTTCAGTCAGAGAAGGGTGGCCCCACTTCACACAGTGCGCTGCCGTGGGACACTCCCGTGTCCCGTTGCGGCTCCTCGCCCGCACGATAGACTGCACCGGGACAGGTCTCTCGAGTCTCGGGCGGTTCTGTCGACATCCGTCGGACAGGTCATCTTTTCTGGCACCCAACTATGTACTCGCCACTCCATCATCTCCATACCGACACGCTGTCCCGCCTGCGATGCGGGGGGCTGTGGCTCGGCTTGATGGCCCTGCTCGGTTGTCAGCCGAGCGCTCCCCCGGCACCGACCGCCCCCACGACGGGCCAACTCGTCACGGAAGTCGAGCGAGTCCTTCCCGGTGTGAAAGACAAAATCGCTGCGCAGCAGGCCAGTGGAGCGGGAGCCCCGTCGAAGCTGGCGAATGACCCCTTGAAGGACGTGGCGCTTCCGGGACCGGTGGTGCCGTACTTCAATCCGCTGACCGAGGCCGAGATCGCCGAGGGCTGGATCTCCCTGTTCGATGGACACTCGCTGTTCGGTTGGGAGTCGAATGCCGCCGACGTGAACTGGTCCGTGGCCGACGGCGCGATCACAGCCGACGCCGGGCCGAAGGGGCTGCTGCTGACGTACACGCCGTTTGCCGACTACCAGTTCCGCTGTGAGTACCGCATGGCCGCTGGGGGCAACAGCGGGGTGTTCCTGCGGACGCTGCGCGAGCCGAAGGATGTCTTGAAGGACTGCTACGAGGTCAACATCGTGGATGAACATCCCGAGGGATACCTCACCGGTTCGATCGTCGGCTTGCAGAAAACCGCTGAGCCGATCAAAGGGGCGGGGGACTGGCACACTCTCCTGCTGGCTGCGAATGGGACGAAGATCACCATCGCGATCGATGGCAATCTGGTCTGCACCTACGACGACACCCGTCCCGAGGCCCGCCGGTCGGGGTTGATCGGCCTGCAAAAGAACGCGGGCAAGATCGAGTTCAAGAACATCGCCCTTCAACCGCTGAACCAGAAGCCGCTGTTCAATGGCACCGATCTGACCGGCTGGCGAACCGTCCCCGGCAGCAAGGGAGAGTTCACCGTCGAGGAGGGGACGATCCACGTGAAGGGCGGCGAGGGGTTCCTCGAATCGGAGTCGCAGCACAAAGACTTCGTGTTGCAGGCTCAGGCTCGCACGAATGCCGTTGCGGTCAACACGGGGATCTTTTTCCGGGCCGAAGCGGGGACTGAGAAGGCGAAGTCAAACGGGTATGAGATGCAGATTGACAATAGCCGAACCGAGCCGGAAGCGTCAGCGCCCGGAGCCAGCGCCGCCGCCCCCAAGAACGCCGGCACCGGGGCTATCTTCCGCCGCATCAATGCCCGCCGGATCGTGGCGAGCGACAACGCATGGGCCATAGTCACCCTCATCGCCAGCGGCCCACGCTGCTCGACCTACGTCAACGGCTACGCCATCGTCCACTGGGAAGACACCCGCAAACCCGACCCGAATCCGCGCAAGGGCCAACGTCTCGACGCCGGACACTTCAGCCTGCAAGGCCACGACCCCGGCACCGATGCCTCGTTCAAAGCGATCACCATCAGTGATCTGCCGTAGGCGAACGGTCAGACTTGTCTGACCCGTGGGATAGGCTTCCAGCCTGTCATCTTCCGCCAAATGACAGGCTGGAAGCCTAT
>JAYWFM010000309.1:0-51049 GCA_043778825.1 Planctomycetota bacterium
TCGAGTGACGGCCCGTTGGGCCTTGAGGAAAGTTTGGCTTCCGATTTCCCAGGGCTGCGCCCTGGGCTTTCGAGTCAGGCCCCGTTGGGGCTGAGGAGCCAGAACCTGCGTACAATGGCGACCACACTCCTTCGGAAGACTTCGGAAGTCTTTGCCGTGTTCGAACGCGGGTTCCGGTCGCCCACGTTCTGGCGAACGTGGCTACGAGGCGTTCCCCAGTTCGGCTCGCTTGGTGGCCACCAGTGCGAGCAACGCCTTCTGCGGGTCGGCGAACTTCTTGAGGCCCTCGCTCATCAGGGTCTGTTCCATCAGCGAGAAGTCGACCTTGGCATCGATCTCGGTCAGCACCGATGCGGGCGGGGTCTGATCGACGCGGCGGGTGTACGTGTGGCTCAGCTTCTCGACAGCGGCGTTGGTGGCGGGCGGGTTGGTCTGGATGTCGGAGCCTGCCAGGGCGGAGACATACTTGTCAGCGGGCAGGTTCGGGTCTTTGGTGCCGGTGCTGGCGAAGACGATCTCCTGCTTTCTGGGGAGTTTGTGCTGTGCCCACCAGGCATTGTTCTCAGCCCAGATGCGCTGGGCGTTGACGATCCCGACGAGTCCCTGGGCTGCCGGAGAGAGGTCCGGCACCTTGGCCAGTGAGTACACGTCGATGCGGCTGACGAAGATGCTGTAGACCGATTTCAACGAGGTCCGGTCTGTGCGGCGCTGGGCTCCGCGCCACACGGCGTCGCGGGCCTCGCGATATTGCCGGGTCGAGAAGATCAGCGTCACGTTGAGCGTGATCCCCGCTGCGGAAAGATCCTCCAGGCTGGCCAGCCCGGCGGGGGTGGCGGGGACTTTAATCATGCGGTTCGTGTGGCCAGCGTTCCAGGCTTGGCCGAGTTCGACGTACTGGGCGGCCCGCTCGGCGGTACTGAGCGGGCAGCTGGCGTCTTCGAGGAGTGGGTCGAGTTCGAAGCTGACGTAGCCATCGTCACCGTGGGTGCGGGCGTGGACATCGGCGAAGACGGCCTCCGCTCGCGAGACCAGCCGGTCGGTCATCTTCCAGGCGACATCGGAGTCGCTGAGGCCCTGGCCGATGAGTTCTTTCAACTCCTCGTCAAACCGTCCGGTCTTGAGGAGGTCGGCGATGATGATCGGGTTCGAGGTGGCCCCGGTGGCTCCGAGAGCGTGGTTCTCCCGGACCAAGACCGGATCGATGCTGTCGAGCCACAAGCGAGTGCCGCAAGCGACGAGGGATTTCAGACCGGTCATGGGGGGGGGGCCGTTGAGGGTTGAGGGGCGTAGTTCTTGGCGTCCAGCCTCATCAAAGCCCACCGGTTGCAACCGGTGGGCTTTCGTCGACTCAACGCTCCCCCGGATCATCTCCCGCAACCCGGTACAAGGCAAGAGGTTTCCCAAACCTTGAAACCGAAACGGGTTCAGTGGCGTCGGGGGCATCGGTGTGTTAGGTTCTGGGGACTGGAACGGCACGCGCTGGGGGGGATTCGCCACCGGTCGCGTTCCCGTGGCGACCGATGTGGGACGAGGTGATCGTGGCAGACTGGGCTCAAACTCCAATCTCGGGTGTCAGTGCCGGGCAGGATCGCATCATTGAGGTCACGTACCCCTCCGTCGCGGCGACTGGACTCGGGAAAATGATCGGGCAGATTTGCGAGTCGATCCCGACCCGGGTGTGCAACATCCCGGTCTCCTATTGGCTGTTTGCCTTGCCGCTGGCTCCTCTGGCGGTGGTCCTCTATCTGGGTCAGAAGGTCTGGGGCAGTCGATATCTCGTGACCAATCGCGGCGTCGAAATCCGGAATTCGATCGGTGCCAAGCTGGGGAAGCGCGTCGAACTCGCCGACATTGCCGCTGTGACGTGCCAGGTGCGTTCCGGGCAGGCATTCCACCACGCTGCGGATGTTGAACTGCGGGATGCCAAGGGGGGCGTACTGGCCACCCTGTTCGGAGTTTGCCGACCGGAGCGGCTGCGGAGTGCGATCCTGGAGATTCGGGATGCTCGCGTCAGCAACGACGCCGCGTTCGCTCAGATTCAGGCCCGGAAGTAGAACGGAACTCATTCCGTTCTCTGTGGACGTACGCTGAGGCGGAACGGAATGAATTCCGTTCGACGACCGCTGGTGCGACACATTTCCCAGTTCGCCCCCGATTTGGCTATGATCTGCTCAAACCGTGACGACGTGATCCCTTGCGGATGACGGGGTCTTCTGCCCCGGTCACGTTGCTCTCATCCGTTGGAAGGACTTGAGGATGTTGCTGTCGAAGGTTCACCGAATTCTGCTGTGTGGCGTGACGCTGTTCGCCGCTCTGGCTTCACCTGTTGTGTTTGCAGCGGACGAGGAGTCCGTGTCGTCGGACCGGCTGTTGCCGCCGGGCGTGCTGCTGCACATCCGGATCTCGGACATGACCGATCTCAAAGAGCGTCTGCCGCAGACGGGATTTGGGAAGCTGTATGCCGACGAATCGATGGACAAGGTCCGCGACAAGATCGCGGAAGCCTTCAATAAGGCGTCCGAAGAGGCGGGCAAAGAACTCGGCTTTCCGCTGAGTGATCTGCTGAATCTCCCCACGGGAGAGGTCACGTTGGCTCTCCTGCAACCAGCCGGACGCGATCTGGCCGGTGTGGTCATGATGGAAATCGGCGAGCAGCAGGAAACTCTCGACAAGGCCCTGGCCAAGCTCGACGAAACCCTCACCGCCCAGGGTGCCAAGAAGAAGACCGAGACCATCGAAGAAGTCGAAGTCACGATCTATGAACTGCCCAAGCCGGGTGCCGATGAGTCGAGCGAAGAGAAGAACTCGTTCTGCTTCTTTGCGGAAGACGGTCTGTTTGTCGGCGGTTCCGATCTCTCCGTGCTGCAAGATGTCCTGTCCCGCTGGGACGGCGAGTCGGATGATGTGCTGGCCGAAGAAGAGGTCTACAGCTACATCCGCGAGAAATGCGCCACCCGCGAAGACGATGATTCCGTGATCGAGTGGTACATCGATCCGATCGGTCTGATCGGGGCGGCTCTCAACGCCAATGAGGGTGCCGCATTTCAGGCCCTCATGTTTCAGAACTACCTGCCGATCACGGGCTTCGACAAGCTCAAGGCCATCGGCGGCAACATGGACCTGGCGGAGGGGGGCTACGATGTCCACTCCCGCAGCTTCATGTTCGTCGAGCAGCCGACCACCGGCGTGCTGCGGGCTCTGGAGTTTCCGGCGACCGATCTGACTCCGCCCACCTGGGTCGGAGCCTCAGCGCCCCAATACACGGCCCTGAATTGGGATGTCCCCGGAGCCTACTCCGCCCTTGTCGAGATGACCAACGCGCTCGCTGGAGCAGGTATCGCCGAGCAGAAATTGGATGAGTTGGCCCAGCAGGCCGGATTCCATCCCAAGGACGATCTGCTCGATCACCTGGATGGCCAGTTCGTGATGCTGGGTGACAGCAACTCTGGATCGGAGCAGGTCGCCCAGAAGGCTCTGTTCGCTGTGAAATTGAAGGACACGACCAAGTTCCAGGAGACGCTGAATATCATCCTGGAGAAGGCCGGTTCGAACGTCAAAGAGCGGGAATTCGAGGGGACGAAGGTCTACGACATCCCGTCACCCAGCCCGGAGGTGGCTCCCGCGTTTGCAATCGCCAAGGACTACTTCTTCATTTCGACCCACGCCGATTTGCTGGAAGCCGCTCTGCGTCCCCGCAGCAGTGACGACGGGACGCTGGCCGAGTCCAAGAGCTACCAGAAGCTGACGAAGTTGATGCCCGCCAAGAACTCCATGGTCACCTTCTCGGACCTGGCGAAGCAACTCAAGCCGAACTACGACATGCTCAAGAGCGGCAAGCTCGATGCCGCCTTCGAGGGGCAGTTCGACTCCAGCATCCTGCCCGACTTCGACCAGATCTCGAAGTTCTTCTCGATCTACGGCGGCTACACAATCCCGGATGAGAAGGGTGTCTTCTCCGAGACATTCATGTTCGGCCCCGACGAGTAGCACCGTAGCCACGTTCGCCAGAACGTGGGCAGCGTCCAACGATTCCACAGGCTCACGGTTCTCCGTGAGCCTGTTGGCATTATTGTGGCCAGTCCATTGTGGCACGACGCTCCGCGTCGTGACGTACGACCCAGAACGTCGTCCCACATTCCCCACCAGAAACACTCTCCATGCCCGCCGCTCCCACTGCCGTCGTGAAACTCGGCGGGAGCCTGCTCGATCTCCCCGACCTGGCCCAGCGGCTCGATCAGCTGCGACCGGAATGGGGGCCGCGTCCGCTGCTGGTCGTCGGGGGAGGGGCCGCAGCCGATCTGGTGCGGGAGTGGGACCGGCAACACCAGTTGGGCGAGGAGCGGGCGCACTGGCTGGCGCTCGATGCCTTGGAACTGACCGCGCGGTTGGTGGAGTCTCTGTGGTCGCCCGCTCGTGTCACGCGGAGGGAGGACTCTGAGCGTGCCTGGGAGCAGGAGCAGGTTCCACTGGTCCAGGCCCGGGAGTGGTTTGAAGCGGCGATCCATCAAGAGACCTCGACCCCGCCACACACCTGGGAGACCACCACGGACACGATCGCCGCCTGGATCGCGTCCCTGACCCAGGCGGAATCGCTGTGGCTGCTGAAGTCAGTGCCGTGCCCAAATTCTGTGGCACTGGCGACACGAAGGAACTTGGTCGATCCGCAGTTTGCAGCGTGGATTCCCACTCAGCGACCGATCCACTGGGTCGACCTGCGCCGGATGTCTGTGGGCCATCTAGCCTCGTGTCCTGTCGGCGGGTAGAATGCAACGTATCGACTCGAATGGAGATTTTTCACAGTGTCAACGACCGCATGGCCGTTCATCCAGATTGACGACAACGGGCGTCCGTGCATTCAGCGGACGGGGCTGAAAGTATTGCTCCTCATTCGTGAACATCTCGTCTACGACTGGGATGCGGAACAGTTGCGTCGACAACATCCCCATTTGACGCTGGCCGAAATTCATGCAGCGCTGGGTTATTACTACGAGCAGCGGACAGAATGCGACCAGTTTCTGGAGCGTGAGGAGCAGCAGCTGGAATCGCTCCGGATTCAACTGGTTGACCCGGCGCTTCAAGAGCGATTGCGTCTGGCCCGAGACCGCGCGTGAGTGTCGCGTATTACTTTGACCACAACATGCAGACATCGGTTGTGACCGCACTTCGTGAACGCGGGATCGATGTCCTGACGACGCTGGAGGACCGGTACGATCATCATCCCGACGAAGAAGTCTTGCGGCGGGCTCTTGAACTCTCGCGCGTCGTTGTCACGCACGACCAAGATTTCCTGGATCTGGCCAACGAATACCTGAAGCGATCACAGATCTTTCCCGGAGTGGTGTTTTGTCACCTGTCGAAGTCGTCGATTGGGACTCTCGTCGAAGACCTGGCGCTGATCGCGGAGGTCGTGACGTACGAAGAACTCCTCAGTCGAGTGACCTGGGTGTCGCTGTGAATTCATGGCTACGGGCCTCCCCGCGCGGTGACACCTGCTGGCGCACGCTGAATGTGTCCTGTTCGCGCCCGGTATAGGCCACGATCAACTCCGCCAGCAGTCCCAGCGAGATCGCCTGCGCCCCCAGCAGCAAGGCCCCCAGCGAATAGAACAGCAGCGGCCTCGATCCGATCGGGGTCGCCTTGAATAGCCCGGCGACGTTCATCAGCACCCACATCCCACTGAGCCAACCTAACCCCAGCAGGCCGAGGGCGAAGCACCCCAGACCGAACGCTCCCAGCATGTGCTGCGGTCGTTGCCCGAATCCGGTCAAGAACTTGACGGTCAGCAGGTCGAGGAACCCGCGCATGAACCGGCGGACCCCATACTTCGAGTACCCGTACTTCCGCTCGCGATGCTTGATCCCCAGCTCGCCGACCTGGAAACCCTTCGCATGAGCCAGGACCGGAATGAACCGGTGCAACTCTCCATACAGCCGAATCTCCTTCGCCACCTCGGCTCGAAACAGCTTCAGCCCGCAGTTGTGGTCGTGCAGCCACAACCCCGTCATCCAGCCGATCATCCCGTTGAACACCTTGCTCGGATAGACCTTGTGCCAGGGGTCGAGCCGCCGCTCCTTCCAGCCGTTGATGACATCGAACCCGTCATTCAGTTTGCGAAGAAACGCCGGGATCTCGGCCGGGTCGTCCTGCAAATCGGCGTCCATCATCAGAATCAGCTCGCCGCGCGCCGCCCGCATGCCCGCGGTGAGGGCGGCGGCCTTGCCGAAATTGCGGCGGAAGCGGATGGCCCCGACCTCGGGATGTGCGGTGGCCAGACCCTGGATGATCGACCACGACTCATCGGTCGACCCGTCGTCGATGAAGATCAGTTCGAACGGCTGCGCGCACCCGGCGCAGCTCTTGGCGATCTGCGCGAGGAGTTCGCGAAGGCTTTCGGCCTCATTGAGGACGGGGACGATGATACTCAGCATGCAGGGCGTCCTCGGCGGGGGAGTCACACGGGCTACGGTAGCGACTCCGGACACGCTCGGAAAGCAGGGACAGGTCCGACTGCTGGGTGGGTGCGGTCGCCGATCGCAGCGCGACTCGCTGTCGAGGGAACTCTGCATGATTTTGTTCCCCATGATTTTGTGAATCTCCTGCACGAAGTCCCGGAAAGTCAGAGGATCACAAAATCATGAAGAACAAAATCATGGGGAGTTCCAAAATCGGGATCGCAACCAGCCGACGCAGATTGCATGTTTGGCCGTTGTGGCGTATTGCGGGAGGGGTGGCCTTTGGAGTGATGGTTGCTACGATTCAACCCGCGCCGCTGGATCGGAGAAATCGAGGGACGATGTGCCTCGATTTCGGTGAACCGGGTCCGGACATCAGACGTTGCCGAATGGTGTGCCCGCTCGTGGAGACGGCCTCAGCGCGGGTGAATGTGTTCTTCTCTGTGGATCTGATCTGATGTTTTCGTTGCCCCTCCTGCTGGCCGATGAAATGGTTCCCGGAACTTCGCTGGGGTTCGGGGGGCAGACGTTTGCCATGCCCGATCTGGCGACGATTGGGCTGCTCGTGCTGCTGGAGGGGGTGTTGTCGATCGACAATGCGCTAGTCCTGGGGCTGCTGGCGAAACGGGTGCCGAAGCCGCTGCGGAAGCGGGCACTGACGTACGGGTTGGTCGGGGCGTTTGTGTTTCGCTTCCTCGCCATTCTGATGGCCAGCTTGCTGCTCAAATGGATGGTCGTGAAGCTGATCGGGGGCGGATACCTGATCTACATCGCCGTGAAACACCTGTTCTTCGAATCCCAGGAACAGGTCCAGGAAACGATCACGGTCGACGCCGAAGGGGAACTCGAACTCCGCGAGACCGCCACCGGAGCGGCACTGACCCCCGAGCAGGAAATGGTCGAAATCCGGGAACGCGTCCCGATGCTGTTGCCCGAAGACATGCACGTCAAGCCGGGCTGGGACTTCTGGAAGGCGGTCATCGTCATCGAACTGACCGACATCGCCTTCGCGGTCGACTCCATCCTCGCCGCTCTGGCCCTCGTCGGCAGCACGCCGAATGACACGAGTTTCCACCCCAAGCTGTGGGTCGTGGTCCTCGGCGGGATCATCGGTCTGCTGCTGATGCGCGTCGCAGCCGCCCTGTTCATCAAGCTGTTGGAGAAGTTCCCCCGGTTCGAGACGGCGGCGTACTTACTGGTGACTGTGATTGGACTCAAGTTGCTGGTGGACTGGTGGGGCAACGACCCGACATGGTTCCCGCAGGCGTGGGCGAAGGGGTATTTGGACCAGCTGCGGAGTTGGGGGATCGAGGTCGGCAAGGAGGCTCACGTGATCGACTTCCACCACGCGAACCGCCCCGAGTTCTGGACCTTCTGGTCCTCGATGCTCGTCTGCCTGGGCGTCGGGTTCCTGCCGAAGAAGGGGGAGCAGAAAGTTGATGGTTGATGGTTTTGGTTGATCGACCGGAGCAACGCCCAGGGGTTGCAACCCCTGGGCTTTCGCGAATCACCAGCGACTCACCACCGTCTACTCGATCTCCCCTCCGTCGATCAACCATGAACCATCAACCATAAACCATCAACCATAAACCATCCCCCTCCATGTCCCACTACGATGACATCCCGGAACTCGCGGACCTGGACTCGGGGCGGAACCTGATTCGGGTGCCGATGGAGCAGAACGTCCCGTTCACGCGGCGGGTGCGGGCTCTCGTCGATACGCCGGAGTTTCAGCGGCTGTCGCACATCAGCCAGTTGGGACTGGTCTCGCGGGTCTACCCCGGGGCCACGCACACGCGTTTTGAGCACGCCCTCGGCGTCTACCACAACTCGCTGCGGTATCTGCAACAGCTGCGGAAAGATGCCCGGTTTGTGGCCACGGTGAGTGTGGCGGATGCGGAGTTGTTGATCGTGACAGCCCTGCTGCACGACATCGGGCACTGGCCGTTTTGCCACCCCATCGAGGATATGGGACTCCCCGCGATGCCGCCGCACGAGGCCCACGCAGCCCACTTCTTGCAGGCCGATGGCGAACTGGCCGGGGTGCTGCGCGAGGAGTGGCAGGTCGCTCCCGAGGCAGTCGTCGCCTTGCTCACCGGACAAGCCGCGACCCCCGCGACCCGCCTGCTCCAGTCGATCCTCTCCGGGCCGATCGACATCGACAAGATGGATTATTTGGATCGCGACAGCCTGCATTGCGGTGTCCCGTATGGGCGGAACTTCGACCGCCAACGGTTGATGCAGTCGCTCGTGGTGAACGCGAACGGAGACGGACTGGCGATCACCTCGAAGGGCAAGACCGCCGCTGAACTGATGGTCTTTGCCCGCTATGTCATGTTCAGCGAGGTCTATTGGCACCACGCCGTGCGGGCCGCGACGAACATGTTCGCGCGGGCGTTTTTCCACCTCTCCCCGCAGTTTGACCTGGAGCAGTTATTCACTCTGACCGACGCCGAGATGATCGCCCAACTCCGTCAAGCTGCGCGAGGCGGGGCATGCGAAACGCTCTTGGAAGGAGTATTCGGCCTGCGGCGGGTGATTTACAAACGGGCTGCGGAGTTCACGCCGTCGCTGGCTCCCGAGGTGTACCGACGGGTGGCGGGTCGACGGTTTGGCGAGTTGGTCGCGATCTCAGAATCGCTGGCGGAGCAGGCCTCGCGGGCCTGGGGGATCGCCGTCCAGCCGACCGAGATCCTGGTCGATGCCCCGCCTCCGCACCGCGAGGTGGAGTTCGCCGTCGATATTTATTTCCCGAAGACGGAGACCTACCGGTCACTGCGCGAGGTGTCGCCGGTCGTCGAGGCCCTGGCACTCACGCAGTTCGATGACTACGTGAAGCGCGTGCGGATCTTCATCCATCCCCGGCATCGCGAGCGAGCGAGCGCGGCTCCGTGGGGGGAGTGGATACTCGCGACGGAGATTGAAAATTCGCGCTCCGCTTCGAAGACTTCGCGTCGCGGCTAAACAGCACTTGTCGCACATTCCGCCGTCGCGGGCAGTATTTTGGGAGTTCTGGAAATGTCATCTTGACCGAAACGGGGCGATCTGGAACATTCCGTCGCACCTCAGCGACTTTCGTTGAAGTTCCTCTCAAGGATGAGACCCCCAACGGCCCCTTCGGCCAGTGATTCGTCGATCGGACCGTTCCGCGTGGCAGGCGTCCAACGCCGGCCCAATCGGCACAAGCAAAGGAGTGCATACGCCGTGAAGAAACTCTTCGTCTGTTTTGCCGTCGCCGCCGCTTCCGTCGGTTTCGCCATGGCCCCCGCGTCTGCCCAAGAGCGGCCCGTTGCCGCACCCGCGAAAGCCGTAGCTCCCGCCGCCGCAGCAACTCATCAGGTGGGCCTGATCGACATGGCTCACGTGTTCAAGAACTATGACAAGTTCAAGAGCATGAGCGAGGACATGCAGGCCGACGCCAAGGCTGCTCAGTCCGAAGCCGAAGCCATGGTCGAGCAGATGAAAACAATCCAGGAGACGATGCAGAAGCTGACGGAAGCCTCCCCAGATTATACCAAACAAGAGACACAGATCCTGACCCTGCAGACCAAGCTGGAAACATTCCGCAAGGTGCAGCAGCGGGAGTTCCTCCGCAAGGAAGCCGAGATCTACAAGACCGTGTACATGGAGGTGCAGAATGCCGTCCAGCGGTACGCCAAGTACTACAAGTACACACTGGTCCTGCGGTTCAACCGTCAGAGTGTCGACGCTGCGGAAAACCCCCAGGAAATCATCACCAGCATGAACCGTCAGGTGGTTCACTACCGTGAAGAGGACGATCTGACCGATCCGATTCTGGATTTCCTGAACGACGAGTACAACAAGTCGAAGGGTGGGGCACCGACAGGAGGCACCCCTGGTCGTCAAGCCAAGGGTCCTGCCCCGAAGACCAACTGAGCGACAGGCCCTTGCAATCACCCGCTGACTCTTTGCAGTTGCGGCTCTCAGCACGGGTGAACGTTGTGGGACGTTCACCCGTGTCTTTGCATTTGTGGGAGTAGCCACGTTCGCCAGAACGTGGGCGAAGAGAGCCCGCGTCCGAACGAACGCGACAGCCCGTGCGCGAAGTCAGTCACCCGGCATCACTCCCCAACGAAAACGTCGTGACTCACTCGCCCACCTTCTGGCGAAGGTGGCTACGCTGAATTGATCTGCCACGGAAAGTGATCTCATGTCATCCAGACGACAACGAACCATCGCTCGCCCCGTTCTCGTCGAGGGATTCGGACTCTTTGGCGGGGCCGATGTGCGGATGTCGCTCCTCCCGGCCCGAGAGAACTCCGGTCTCGTGTTCGAGCGCGTCGACCTCGCCGGTCGCCCGCGCGTGCCCGCGCGCCTCGCCTACCTCGTGAATCAACCGCGACGTACCGTCCTGGAGCGGGGCACGGCACGGGTCGAGATGGTCGAACACGTTCTCGCCGCCCTGGCCGGCTTGTGGATCGACAACTGCCACATCCAGCTGGATGCCCTCGAACCGCCGGTGGGAGATGGCTCGTCGCTGGAGATCGTCGAGGCCCTGCTCTACGCCGGAATCGCCGAGCAGACGGCGCTGCAGACTCAGTTCCCGGTGCCCGATGAGCTGCAAGTCTCCACCCCCGGAGAACGTGGCTCGTTACAGGCCCGCCGCTCGGACAGCTATACCATTCGCTACGACCTCGACTACGGCGATACGGTCATTAAGCCGCAGACGTTCACCGCCACAATCACCCCGGAAGAGTTCGTCCGCGAGATCGCCTTCGCCCGCACATTCGTGCTGGAGTCCGAGGTCGCTCTGCTCAGGGCGCGGGGCTTTGGTCAGCGCGCCACCACTCAGAACCTGCTGATCTTCGGGCCACGGGGGGTCGTCGAGAACGCCCTCCGCGCCCCCGACGAGTGTGCCCGGCACAAGCTCCTCGATTGCATCGGCGATCTGGCCCTGTGCGGCGGCAGCCCGGTCGGCAGCTTCCACGCCCGGCAGTCGGGCCACCACCTCAATCACCGGATCGTGGAGCAGCTGCTGGGCAAGGGCCAGCCTCAGCGGAAGGCCGCCTGACGCGGGTTCGTGCGAGACATGGGTGAAACTCTCCGAGAAGCTCGGTGGCAACAGCCTGCGGCCTGTTCCGTCGTCCCAGGCGATTTCGGCTCCTTCGGCGGGGTGTCACCCGGTGACATCTCAACGGGCGTCTGACACTCTCTGATGTCACCCAGACTGTTCATTCGCTGCACGATTACGAGAGCGCCCTGGTCATCGAGAAACGACCCCGGTTACATCAGCCCCATGACCGCCAGGGTCAGGCAGTGTTCCCCGATGACGCACATCGATCGCCAAGAATCTCGGGGTCAGTCGACGCTCCGCTGCGCAAAGCCTTCGCGTCGCGGCGAAACGAAGATGCTCTTACGCTCGGCCGTCGCGGGCGTAATTCGCCAGCGTTTCCTGGAACCGCTTCTTGCCGTCTTCGACGATGCGGCGGATCTCCTTGGCGTTTTGCTCGCTCTCCTTCCGCAGGTCGGCGATCATCGTCAGTGATTCGACCTGGAAGCTGCTAATGGCGTCGACCAGCTTCTGCACCGACTCGGGATTGATGGTCGAGCCGTAGCCGGCTTTGAGGGCCGCCTTCTCCAGTTCCTTGCCCAGGACGGCCACGTCTTCCAGGCTCTTGTTGACCCCCTTCTTCATCGCTTCAGTCGCCTGCGTCACCTCATGCAGACCATGTTGCGAGGTATACACGGTGCCGAGAATGGTGAAGACGTGTTCGTTGGTCGTGAAGAACGTCACCGCCCGGCGGTAGACGCGCTCCTTCACATCGTGCGTCTGCTTCAGCTTGGCGATCAGCGTTTCGCCGACATCGTACCCGACCGAGAGATTCTCGGAGATGTCCTTCAGCAGTTGATAGGTGCGGTCTTCGTCTTCGTACGCTTCGCGGGCTTCGTCCCGCTTGAGTTCGAGGCGGGACGTGTCGCTCTCACTCTTGCCACCGGCATCGACGATGGCCTGGGCATCGGCCAGGGCCTGCTTCGAGGCATCGAGAATCGGTAGATCCTTGTCGAGCAGTTCGCGGGCGACGACCTCCGCCTCCTTCAATGCAAACCGGAAATCGATGTAGGCATCCATCACCAGCCCCTCCTTCGTGAGCTGATCGCGGGTGTCACTGGTCACGTCCTGGTACGACTCGACGATCTTCTCGAAGCGGGCCGACGGGGTGCCGCGCCGCATCCGCATCCACAGGTTCTGAGCCTTCTCGGTGATCCCGATCTTGCCGTCATCGAGTTGCGAGATGAGGGTCTTCGAGTCCTCGCGGATCGAATCGAACATCTGCGTGATTTCGAGGTAGCGATTGCCGACGTTGATGTTCTCGACATTGTCCCGCACGAGGGCGTTGAACGTGCTCATGTGCTTGATCGTATTGGCAATCGCCAGCACGCGGGGCTCATCCAGCTTGCGAACCCCTTCGAGGAGCGAGATCAACTCCTGCGGCACATCGTCTCGCGGGGCCACGCCCAGTTTCTTGAGGACACCCAGCGCCCGGTCGAGGTATTTCTGCATCCCGGTGTTGGTCGCCGCACTGGAAGCGGTGCCTGGTGCGGGAACCACTGCGGGAGTCTTGGGCGTACCAGCCATGAGAGGGTCTCGATGAGGGAGCGAGGGATTCAATATGGGGATCAGCCTACCACGACCTCGCGACGTTCGCCAGAACGCGGGCGGGATGAGGAGTGAGCGTTTCGTAGCGTGGGCTTTAGCCCACGCGAAATGTCGTGGTCGTCGAGCCAGGTGCAGGTGGAGGGGATGCGTGGGCTAAAGCCCACGCTACGTCCGCGAGTTCACATTCGCCTGCCCGATCGGATATCCTGTGAACTCGGTGTTCGATGAATTCACCACAACAAGTCGCGCGTCCCAAGGGTTCTTTCATGCGTTGTTCGCCATTGATGCTCGGTCTCTGCGGATGGTTGCTATTGGCGGTGCCAGTCGCTGCAGCTGAGCCGATCAAGATTCTGTTCCTGGGTGACAACGGACATCACCGCCCCGGCGATCGGGCGGCTCAATTGGTGCCCGTACTGAAAGATCGTGGCATCGAGATCAAGTACACCGACGACATGTCGGTGCTGAAGGCCGAGACGCTCAACCAGTTCGATGGGCTGTTGCTGTTTGCGAACATCGACAACATCGAAAAGCCGCAGGCGGATGCCTTGCTGGCGTATGTCGAGAGCGGCAGGGGGTTCATCCCGGTCCACTGTGCGAGCTTCTGCTTCCGGAACGATGACCGGATTGTGGCTCTGATGGGAGGCCAGTTCCAGCGGCATGGGACCGGCGTCTTCCGCACTCGGATCGTGAAGCCGAACGACCCGATCATGAAGGGCTTCGACGGGTTCGCCAGCTTCGACGAGACCTATGTCCACACCAAGCACAACGAGGAGAACCGCACCGTCCTGGAAGTGCGGGCCGACGACAACGGCTTCGAGCCGTACACCTGGACCCGCACGCACGGCCAGGGGCGGGTGTTTTACACCGCGTGGGGCCACGACGAGCGGACATGGGGGAACGCGGGGTTTGTGAACCTGCTGGAACGCGGCATCCGCTGGGCAGTCGGTCGCGATCCGCAGGAGGCTCCCGCCTTCAAAGACCCGCAGGTCGTCGCCATTCCCGAGATGACGCCGATCCCTTCGGCGACCGACAAGACCTTCCAGTACGATGATGTCGGGCCGAAGATTCCGAACTACGTCAAGAGCACGAAATGGGGTGAACGCGGCGAGAATAAGACTCTCATGCAGAAGCCCTTGTCCCCGCTGGAGTCGATGAAGCGGTTCTCCACGCCGGTCGGGATGAAGGTCGAACTCTATGCAGCTGAGGTCTCGCCCGCAGAGAACGACAAGTCGTACTCGTGGGCTGGCTTCGAAGGCAAGCCAATCGCGATGACTTGGGACGAACGCGGGCGGTTATGGGTCTGTGAGACCTATGACTACCCGAACGAGTTGCAACCGCCGGGCCAGGGCCGCGACCGCATCCGCATCTGCGAGGACACCAACGGCGATGGTCAAGCCGACAAGTTCACCGTCTTCGCCGAGAAGCTGAGTATTCCGACCGCCATTGTGATCTATCGCGGCGGGGCCATCGTTCAGGACGGCACCGAGACGATCTACTTGAAGGACACTGATGGTGACGACAAGGCTGACCTGCGTCAGGTGTTGCTGACCGGTTGGGGCTTGGGCGATACGCACGGCGGGGTAAGCAACTTCCGCTACGGACTCGACAACTGGATCTACGCGATGCAGGGGTACAACGACTCGACCCCGACTGTCGGCGACAAGGAACAGCAACGGTTCCGCCAGGGGTTCTTCCGCTTCCGCGTGGAGCCCAGTAACCCGACGAGTAAGCAAGGGGGCGATCCCAGTAGCCCGCCGCGCAAGCAAGGGGAGAGTGATAGCCACCAGATCAAGATCGCCGAGGTCGAGTTCCTCCGCTCCACCAACAACAACACCTGGGGCCTCGGCATCGGCGAAGACGGCGAGATCTTCGGCTCGACGGCCAATCATTGCCCCAGCGTCCACATGGCGATCCCCAACCGGTTCTACGAGAACGTTCGCGGCTGGTCTCCGCAGGTGCTGTCGCAGATGTCGGACAGCTTCCTCTTCCAGGCCCCGACCGACAAGATTCGCCAAGTCGACCAGTTCGGCGGCTACACCGCTGGAGCCGGACACGCCGTCTACACGGGCCGGACTTATCCGCAGGAATACTGGAACCACATCGCCTTCGTCTGCGAGCCGACGGGGCATCTCGTCGGGGCCTTCGTGCTGCGGCATGACGGCACGCAGTACACCTCGCAGAACACGTTCAATCTGCTGGCCAGCGACGACGAATGGTCGGCCCCGATCATGGCCGAAGTCGGCCCGGACGGGAACGTGTGGGTACTCGATTGGTACAACTACATCGTGCAGCACAACCCAACTCCGCAAGGCTTCAAGACCGGCAAGGGGAACGCCTACGAGAGCGACCTCCGCGATAAACGCCACGGACGCATCTACCGCATCGTGCCGACCGCATCAGCACCAACGACAGCGAGCGGCGGACGTGAGTCCGCCGTGTTGAACGACCTCTCGAAGGCCAGCCCGGCAGAACTCGTCGCGGGCCTCAAGCACCAGTCGATGGAACGGCGATTGCAGGCTCAGCGGTTGTTGATTGAGAATGGCGACAAGAGTGTCATCCCGACATTACTCGATTTGGTCAACGACCAATCCGTGGATGCAGCTGGACTCAACCCCGGTGCGATTCACGCCATTTGGACTTTGCATGGACTCGGAGCAGCTGTCGCCAACGGCCCCGCTCACGTAGCGATCATCAATGCGATGAGTCATCCGTCACCTGCCGTTCAACGCAACGCGATTTTAGCATCATCCACTGAACAACCCGAGAATCTCAAGATCCTGTCCACCGTCTGGACCGAAATCGATGCCAAGAAATGGAATACTCTCACGCCCCAAGTCCAGCTGGCCGCGCTGTTGAAAATGGCGGAAGCTGAGGGACGGGACGAGATCGGAACTCTGGTTGCCGCACTCACTCAACATCCCCAACAAGACCGATGGTTGATCGATGCCCTGACGGCGGCTGCGTGTGCCCACGCTGTGACGTTCATCGATGGCGTCTCCAATCAGCAGGCCCCTAATGAGCTTTCGATCCAGATCGCCGCACGAGCGGCCCAGCACATTGCTCGCGGGAAGCCGACTGATGAGCAGCTAAACACCTTGCTGGCTGCCGTGGCGAAGGCCCCGCCGAATGTGGCCGAAACGCTGGTGGCTGGTCTGACGGCGGGTTGGCCGCGCGATCACAAGAACCAGATCGCAACTGAGGTCGAGCAGAGCCTGCTCAAGCGGCTGGCGGATCTGCCCGCCGGGACGCGGGGCCAATTGGTTCGTCTGGCCACGAGTTCGTGGAACAGCGCTGAGTTCGACGCACATATCGGCGAGATCACCAAGTCGTTGCAGGCCATCGTCAACGATGCCAAGCAGACCGATGAACAACGGATCGAATCCGCCAAGCTGTTGATCGACTTTGTGCCCGCTGACGGGGCCGCAGTCGAAGGGTTGCTCGAAGTCATCACGCCGCAGGTGTCGAACACGCTGGCGGTCGGATTAGTCGAAGCGGCAGCGGGCAGCGCGGCGGAGAACGCGGGGGATGTGCTGCTGACGAAGATGGCCAGCCTGACTCCCGAAGTGAAGCGGGCGGCGATCCTGTCGCTGCTCTCTCGACCGACCTCGACGGCGGCACTCCTCAATGGTGTTGAGAAGGGGAAGCTGACACTGGATGAGCTGTCGCTCGACCAGAAGCAGGCCCTCGCCAATCATCCCGAAGCGAGCCTCCGCGACAAAGCCAAAAAACTGCTCTCGATGGGCGGCGGGTTGCCGAATGCCGACCGCGAGAAGGTCGTTAAAGAGATGCTGCCGCTGACCGAGAAGACCGGCGACCCGGTCCTCGGCAAGGCGGTGTTCACGAAGAACTGTGCGAAGTGCCACATGCACTCCGGCGAGGGGAACAAGATCGGCCCCGACCTCACCGGGATGGCGGTCCATCCGAAGCACGAACTGCTGATTCACATCCTCGACCCGAGCCGCAGCGTGGAAGGCAACTTCCGCATCTACACCGTCAGTACCGTCGAGGGCAAAGTCCTGACCGGGATGCTCGCTGGGGAGACGAAGACCTCGATCGAACTCATCGACACCGAAGGCAAACGCCAGCCGATCCAGCGCGAGGACATCGAAGTCCTCGTCGCCGGAACCAAGTCGGTGATGCCCGAGGGGTTCGAGAAAGTCGCCAGTGCCGAGGACCTGACCAACCTGCTGGAGTTCCTCACCCAGAAGGGGAAGTACCTCCCGCTCGACCTGCGGAAGGTGGCCACCAGCATCACCACGCGCGGCATGTTCTTCGACACCAACGGCGAAGCCGAACGGCTCACCTTCAACAACTGGGACCCCAAGACGTTCGAGGGCGTCCCGTTCCAGCTGATCGACCCGCAAGGCGACCGCGTGGCGAACGCCCTGATGCTCCACGGCAGCAACGGGACTAAGGCCCCGACGATGCCCAAGAGCGTCAAGCTCCCGGTGAACTCGACCGTGAAGGCGATTCACATGCTGGGCGGCATCGGCGGCTGGAGCTTCCCCGCTGTGCAGGAGAAGTCGGTCACGATGACCGTGCGTCTGCACTACGCCGATGGTCAAACCGAAGACCACGAGCTGAAGAACGGCGTCCATTTCGCCGACTACATCCGCCGTGTCGATGTGCCGGAATCGAAGTTCGCCTACACCATGAAGGGCGGTCAGCAGGTGCGGTACATCAAGATCGAGCCGCAGCGGACCGCTGTGGTGACGGAGATCGAACTCGTCAAGAACGACAACGATCCCACCGCCCCAGTGACCATGGCGATTACGGTCGAGACGAAGTGACGGTCGCACGACGCAATGTCGCACGACGCTCCGCGTCGTGACGTTCGACGCGGAGCGTCGAACTACAATGGGGCTCAATTCCGATCCAACCCCGTCAGCTCCTTCTCGATCGCGTCCGCATGGAACGCGATCTCCAGGACGCTGCGGCGGACTTCTTCCGCGTCGACGGTGTAGCGGGGGTAGCAGTTCTGCATCACGAACCACGGCACGCCGTCGATGTCGTGCAACATCAGGGCCCCGTGGGTGATCACGTCGTTCAGCCGCAGTGCCTTCTCGTAATACTGCGGCACCGCCGGACAACAGTGGGAATGGATCTTCAGCACCTTCTCGCGGGCTGCGGTGCCAGTGGACTCGATCCAGACCACCTGATGGCGATTCCCCGGCAGCTTCACATTCAACTCGAACGCCCCGCTGACCGGCTTCCACAGCACGTGCGGTTCGAAGTCAAACGCTTCGTCGACGAGCGTCTGCAAGTCGGGCAGCCCCCCGATGATCGCATCGAGCAAGGCCACCGCCTCAATCCCGTTCTGCGGTCGGTTGCCGGGGCTTTTGTCGAGCATCTGGTGGATGACCTCGGACATTTCGAGAGGGATGTCGGGCCTGAGCAGTCGCAGATTGGGGATCGCCTGCGATGTGACCGCTCCGATGAGGGCGTTCATCCCCGCCTCGGCAAATGGGACTCGACCCGCCAGCATCTGAAACATGCACACACCGAGGGCGTACACATCCGTCGCCGCCGTCGGTTGGCCGCCTTGAAACAGTTCGGGAGCCATGTAGTGCGGGGTGCCTGCCGGGATCAGCTGGGTTCGCTCGCCGGGAGTCAGCCGCTTGGCCAGCCCGAAGTCGCCGATCTTGGGGACGCCGCTGAGGGTCATCAGCACGTTGTCGGGCTTCAGGTCGCGATGCAGGATCCCTTCACGGTGGGCTTCTGAAAGCCCGCGAGCGATTTCCGCTCCGAGAAACAGTATCCGCTCCGTCGGCAGCCGATGGTCGCGAATCAAATGTTGCAGCGATCGGCCCGAGACGTACTCCATGTCGAGGCAGTGAAAGTCCCCCACGCGCTCAATGTTGTAGACCGACACGATGTTCGGATGCTGCATCGCCGCCATGGCCTGCCCCTCGTGCAGGAAGCGGTCCAGGTACTCCGGGTCTTTGGAGATCAACTCCGGGGCCAGGATCTTCAGCGCCGAATCCCGGTCCAGATGCACATGCCGGGCCAGGAACACGTATCCCATGCCCCCGCGTCCCAGCAGCGATTGGATATCATAGTCGCCCAACTGCTGACCGATCAGCTGGGTCAGGTCGACCGGTTCCGCAGCCTGGGGGTGCGGTAGTCGACTGGCCCACAGGTCGGCACTTTTCCACAGGAAGGTCGGGCCGCTGGAGGTGATCGAGTCGCCTCCCGCCGGATGGCCACAGCGCGGGCAGATGCGCCGCGCATCGGACGAACGAAACCTGGCGTTGCAGCCGAAGCAGTACAGGTGGTCCGCCGAGTCAGGGTTGGGCGACATGGTCGATGGGGTTCCGTGGAGCTGTCCGAGGTGAGTGGGGAGGATCGCCGTAGCCACGTTCGCCAGAACGTGGGCTGGGTGGAATCATCGTTCGGATGCGGTACGAAGACTTCCGAACTCTCGAAAGACTTCGGAAGTCTGGCTGCGAACGCCACTTCTAATCGAGAACGCCGAAACCCATTCGCCCACCTTCTGGCGAAGGTGGCTACAGCTCAGAACGAACCGCTCCGTCCCATCCCCTGTTGACGCTCCTGCGTGGCCGATCATACAGTGGGTGTGCCGCGTTTGGCGAATTCGCTCGCCTCACTCCTCGGTCGACACGGGTTGATGGCACACGTCACGGGAGCCGCCATGTCCGATATGTCTCGACAGGCCGTCACTCCTCCACCGGTCCCACGACCCGTCGGAGCGTGGGAAGCCCTCGCGTGGACGGGGGCATACGCGCTGTCGCAATTCGTCGCGGTGTGCCTCACTCTGGCGATCATTGCATTCGCGGCTCTGGGGTGGAAGAGCCTCTCGACCGAGCGGATGCTGGAGCTGTTTCTTGTCCTGGAGATCGACAACAGCTTTCTGGTGTTCGGGGCCTCGACACTGGGAGCGGCACTGTTGCTGATGCCGCTGGTGACATGGCGGCTGGGGCGGAATTGGCGAGAGCAGTTGCATGTCGAACTGCCGAGTGGAAGGCATTCGCTGTTGATCTTCGGGGCGGTCCTGCCGCTGGCGATTGTGTCGAATGAACTCTACCGGGTCTGCCAGGGTTGGTTTGGATTGGCGGCTGGGGACACGAATCAACTGGTGCAGTCGCTGTCGTTTCAGGTCTCGTATCCGATCCTCGTCGTGGCGATTGCCCTGGGACCGGCGGTGGGTGAGGAGTTGGTGTTTCGCGGCCTGATCGGGCAGGGACTGGTCCAGCGCTGGGGCCTGCTGCGCGGGGTCTGTACGACAGCAGCGCTGTTCGCGCTGGCTCATGTCTCTCCGGCGCATGCGCTGGCGACGCTGCCGCTGGGACTGTTCCTGCACTGGGTCTATTTGCAGACGCGGAGTCTGTGGGCACCGATCCTGCTGCACTTTCTGAATAATTTGCTCGTCATCACTCTGGCCCATTTCCGGCTGGGAGAACTGCCCGCGAATCCGGTGCTGCTGACGACGGCGTGTGGGTGCTTGACGGCGCTGGCGTGGCGCTTCGGGACCAGTGAGTCTCATGGGAAATCGGCTCACCGCCCGCTGGTCGGCCCCTTCTGGAAGTCCTGGCAGCACGTCTACGAGGGCTGGAGCCTCCTGTCCTATACGGTCGCGTTTCTGTGGGCGGCGCGGGTGTAGCTCATGTCGCTCCGCGACTGAGATTCCTTCCACCGGACACCACTCGAATCTCAGCGGAGCCTCAGTGAGGGGAGCCTCTCGCCTGCGGAGTGCGAGTCGCGGAGCGACATCGCCTACGAAACGTGCCCCATGCCAGAACCGGTGGCACGTCCGATACCGCTCACCGCCAGCATTGAAACGTCGCCGTCAACTCCCCATAGTCAGTTTTACGTTTCCCGTATATCTCTGCATCGGAGACCAACCCATGAACCCTCTGACTCGACGCACCTTCCTCGCCACCACCGCAGCTGCCGGGGCACTGACGCAGATGGCTCCGCTGATCTTGGGAGCGGACGAGGCTCCCAGCCGGGTCGTGACCGTCGGCGTGATGGGGATGAGCCGGGGGCTGTCGCTGGCGCAGACGTTCGGCATGTTGCCGGGAGTGCGGGTCAAGTATGTGTGCGACCTCGATCCGAAGCGGGTCGAGGCCGGGAAGGCCACCATCGAGAAGCTGGAGTGCGAACCGAAGCAGGCCCCTCAAGGAATCTCGGACTTCCGTAAGATCCTGGATGACCCCGAGGTCGACGCCCTGATCTGTGCCGCTCCGAATCACTGGCACGCTCCGGCAGCGATCATGGCCTGCCAGGCGAACAAGCACTGCTATGTCGAGAAGCCCTGCTGCCACAACCCGTGGGAGGGGGAACTGCTCGTCGCGATGTCCCGCAAGTACAACCGCGCGGTCCAGATGGGGAACCAGCGCCGCAGCGGGCCGGGGTTCATCGAGGCGATGCAGCGGCTGCATGAGGGCGTCATCGGGCGGGTTTATCTCAGCAAGTGCTGGTACACCAACATCCGACCGACCATCGGCACCGGCGTGCCAGCACCCGTCCCCGAGGGTCTGGACTACGCGATGTGGCAAGGCCCCGCTCCTCACAAGGAGTTCCGCAGCAACTTCCTGCACTACAACTGGCACTGGTTCTGGCACTGGGGCAACGGCGAACTCGGAAACAACGGCATCCACTCGCTCGACATCGGACGCTGGGGCCTCAATGCCGATTACCCGATTCGCGTCACCTCGTCGGGAGGCCGCTACCGGTTCAAAGACGACCAGCAAACCCCCGATACCCACACCGTCTGCTTCGAGTTCGAAGAGGGCCGTCAACTGATCTGGGAATGTCGCAGCTGTAACAAGCACGACGACCGGTTCGTGACGTTCTACGGGGAGAACGGCACGCTGGAGATCGACGCCAGCGGGACGTACCGCGTGTATGACATCAACGACCAGGAGACCGAGAAGGTCACGAAGGGGTACACCGATTCGCTGCACGCGGCGAACTTCGTGGCGGCGATTCGCAACGACACGCCGCTGGCCCTGAACAGTGAGATCGAAGGGGGGTACAAGAGTACCTTACTCTGCCACCTGGGCAACATCGCCCACCGCACCGGACACACGCTGAACTGCGACCCAGCGAACGGGCGAGTGCTGAACGACGAGGCGGCCATGGCGTTTTGGAAGAGGGAGTATTCGAAGGCGTGGACGCCGAAGGAGAGTTAGGGATGTTAGCCGTCGAGCTGGCTCGACGTGCTGAGACGGCGTGGTGCCGATTGCTGCCTTGATTCCACCGGGGCGGCGATCGTCGGAAGATGTGCTTGTCGTGGGACTGTCCTGCGTGATCACCTCTTGTGCCGCTGGCACACCGGCAGGCCAAAAGCGGCCAACCTGCCACCCCGCGAGGGGCCACGATCATCCCAGCACCAACTATGTAACGCGAGTCCACCTCATGATCAAGATCTCAGCAGCTGAACTCTACGAATTGTTCTTGGACACTGTCGGACGGTGTACTCCGGCACTCCGCGAGCAGACAGATGAACTTATTGTCTACAATCTATCAGAAGAGTTTGACGTAGGAGCATGGTCTTTTTTGCATGAATATAGTTTATCCCGACTGTATGCGGCCGGGTTGATTGATGAAGAAACGGTTGAGTTGAGCAAGGAAGTGAGGCGGCGCTGGCTATCCCTGAAAGACCAGAAGGATTGGTCGATTGCTGAAATCAAAAGTAATCAAGATTGGGATGAGTTGTTCAGGCTTTGTGAGTTCATCAAGAATAGATGTGAGAATCGCGGCGGGCTGGCACTGTCGACGGAGGCTCCGCCGCCGGATGAGGAGTGATTTGAGTGGCACCTATTGGAAATCTGAAGTCAAGACGTAGGATGGGCGGAAAGGCCGCGAGGTGGCACTGACAACAGCGACCTAGTGCTTCGTCAAGACTAAGAATGGGGGTTGGAGTTCAGGCTTTAGCCTGTCCCGGAGCAGCCTAAAGGCTGGACTCCAACCCCCAAATCAAGCCTTGACGAGGCACTAGAAGCGGTGAGAGGATACATTTCGTGAGCCACCGGCGGTCGCTGGGGGTCGCCAGTGGCTTCGAGCGACGAACACGACACTGGCGAGTCAACGGCGGGGTGGCACTGTCGACGGAGGTTCCACCGGCGAATGAGGGGTGGTTTCGGGTGCCACTGGCGGTCGCTCTGGACCGCCAGTGTCTTCGAACGACGTACATGATACTGGCGAGTCAAAGCCCTCGCCAGTGGCACCCCACGCTCGACCCGGTGGATGAAGATCAGGCTCACACCACTGACAATCGTGTGCGCTACAGCCCATCTGACCAGGACTGATGAACCATGACCGAAAAAGTAATGCGGCGACCGATCAGTGCCCGTGACACTCGCTGGGCGGCGGCCAACGCGGGGTGGCTGGCTCGGCGGGGGATTCGTCCGAATACGATCTCGATTATGAGTGTCGTGTTCGCCGCGGCTGCGGGCGGCTGTCTCGTCAGGCTCGGTCAGACGGATGGATTGCTGCCGGGCGTGCTGCTGCCACTCGGTGCGGCACTGTGTATCCAATTGAGGCTGCTGTGCAACTTGTTCGATGGCATGGTGGCGGTCGAGCAGGGGCAGAAGACTAAGTCGGGCGAGATCTTCAACGAGCTGCCCGACCGGTTTGCGGATGCGTTCATTCTGGCCGGGGCGGGGTATGTGTCACAGTCGCTGGGGTGGCTCAACGAGTTGGGTTGGACGGCGGCTGTGCTGGCGGTGATTACGGCGTATGTTCGGTCTTTGGGGGCAGCGGTGGGTGCGGGGCAGCACTTCCTCGGGCCGATGGCGAAGCAACACCGCATGGCGACGATGACGATCACCTGCGCCGTGCTGTCGGTGACAGCCGCGTGGCCCTGTCGCGGCGAGATCGCGGCCAGCGGGTTGGGGTTGATTGCAGCGGGGTGTCTCGTCACGATCACTCGGCGTTCCGTTCGTATCGTCAGGGAACTGGAGTCTCGATGACCCCCTCCGTGGTGGCCACTCTGTTGCGTCTCGTTTCTGGAGCCCGCGCCCAATGGATCGGTTGCGAGCCGAGTGTTCGCCCCCGCATCTACTTCGCGAACCATACGAGCCACCTCGACGGGCCGACGATTTGGGCGGTGTTGCCGTCTGAGATTCGGCAACTGGCTCGACCCGTGGGAGCCCGCGACTACTGGAGCGGTGGCAAGATCCGGCAGTACATGGCCACGCAGATATTTAACACCATCCTGATCGAGCGGAAGAAACCGACCAAGACCGACAACCCGATCGATGACATGCTGCGCGGGATCGGCGACAACGGGTCGTTGATCCTGTTCCCCGAAGGCACGCGCGGCCCCGGCCCCGACCCCGCTGAGTTCAAGAGCGGGCTGTTCCACATCGCCAAGAAGCGACCGGAACTCGAACTGGTGCCTGTGCTGCTCGACAACATGAACCGCGTGTTGCCGAAGGGGGAGCTGCTGCCGGTGCCTCTGATCTGCAACGTCATTTTCGGGTGTCCGATGTTCTTACAGGACGGGGAACCTCGCGATGACTTCCTCGCCAGGGCGCGGCAAGCGGTCATCAACCTTCGCACCGATGGCGTCGCCCACAGTACATCAGCACCTCGAACGGGAGTCTCGCCGTGAAGCTCGATGCCGAAATGCTCTGGCTCACGGGCGGGGTCATCGCCCTGCTGCTGGTCGGTTCACTCACCGGATGGACACTCTCCCGTCGACTACTGAGTGAGGCGGGCCGCAAGACCGTCGACAACCTCAACGCCCGCATGAAGGCGTGGTGGGTGATGACAGCTGTCTTCGCCCTGGCCCTGGCGACGGGCGGTGTCGGGTCGATCGTGCTGTTTGGCTTCACGTCGTTCATGGCGTTGCGAGAGTTCGTGACGCTGACCCCGACGCGGCTGGGCGATCATCGCACGCTGTTCTGGGCGTTCTTCTTCGTCACGCCCATGCAGTACGTGTTGCTCTACAGCGAGAGGTACGGGATCTTCTCGGTCTTCATTCCGGTGTATGTCTTTTTGCTCCTGCCGATCCGATCCGCAGTGGCCGGGGACACGGAGCGGTTCCTCGAACGGGCGGCGAAGATCCAGTGGGGGTTGATGATTTGCGTGTACAGCCTGAGTCACGCTCCGGCCCTGCTGACGATGCTGAGGATTCCCGGATACATCGGAGAGAACGGCAAGCTGCTGTATTACTTTGTGCTGGTCTGCGAGTTGAATGATGTGCTGCAGTATGTGTTTGGGAAGCTGTTCGGGAAGCACATCATCTCGCCGAAGGTGAGTCCGAACAAGACGTGGGAGGGGCTGATCGGCGGGATCTCGGCGACGGTGGCGATCGGGTCGGGGCTGTGGTGGGCGACGCCGTTTACGCCTCTCCAGTCGGCGGGGATGTCGCTGGCGATCTGTCTGATGGGGTTCGGCGGCGGTCTGGTGATGTCGGCCATCAAGCGCGATCGGGGGGTCAAGGACTGGGGGGCCTCGATCGCGGGGCATGGCGGTGTCCTCGACCGCATCGACTCGCTGTGCTTCTCGGCCCCGGTGTTTTTTCACCTGACGCGGTATTACTGGATGCCGTGGTCCGCGTATCTCACCGATCTCCCGCTCTCGCAGTAGTTCGACTGTTGGAGTTCAGGCTTTAGCCTGTCTTTGGTCTGGCAGTGCCCGATCGCCGAACGCGGTCGAAGCAGCCTAAAGGCTGAACTCCAACAGTTGCAGTCGACCTCTACGAACCCAACACCGGAGCCATGTTCCGGTAACACGTCTTCGCGGCCTGGACAGGGTCGTAACCGGCTTGGGCGGAGAGCTGCGCGCTGACCTCGCAGCAGAAGTCGCCCTGGTATCCGGCGGCTCGCAGGGCTTTCACGATGGCAGCGTGGTCGACGGTTTTGGTCTCGCCGGGGAGGGCGAATGACACCTTGTCCCCGGTCTGGATCGCGTCCTTCATCGCGACATAGGCCACCCGCCCGCGAGCCTGCTGGATCGTCGCTTCCACGGTCAGGTCGCGGAAGGCGTAGTGGCTATAGTCATACACCATGCGGAGGCGCGGCGTGACGGTGGGTGCCACTGGCGGTCGCTTTGGGCCGCCAGTGTTTTCTGCACCGTTCGGCACTGGCGAGTCAAAGCCCTCGCCAGTGGCACCCGCGACCTCCCCCAGCTGCTGAATCAGCCACGCGGCCTGCCCCGGCGTCGACATCGCCCCGAACCGGTGCGGCTTGATACAAACGGTCGCATCGAGTTCCTCGGCCAGCTTGGCCCAGTCGCCAATGCGGTCGCGGAGCATGGCTTTGACCTCGTCCCACTTCCCGCCGCCGAGAACCGTCTGCACCATCGGCTTCTGGTCCGGCACCAGATCTCGTGCGAGCAGGAGCGCCCCCTGGAGCCGCTCGCGACCCGCCTCATGCAGCTTGTCATCCGCACTCGGCGGCACGTTCTCCATGACCGCCACCAGCCGCAGCCCGGTCTCTTTAAGCAGCGAGCCAACCGTCTTCCGCCGCGCTGCTCCCAGCTTGGCCGGGGAGCTGTCCCACTCCGGAGTCGCGCACAACTCGAACCCGTCAAACCCAATCCCGGCAACGGCCCGGATCGCCTCTTCGGTGGAGAGGGACTTCATCCCATAGTTGCCGATGGCGAGGTGCTTGACGGTCGGGGCTGGGGTTTTGCCTTGAGCCCAGACGGCACTGGCCCATGAGCCGACCAGCAACCCCAGGGCACTTCGACGATGGATGCGAATCTCGCGAGGACGACTGATCACGATGGCGACCCTCCGCATACACTACTTCCGGAGCTGGTTGAACCGCGTCACCATCCGGTCCATGAAGCCTGGCTGGCTCACCATGTCACGCATTTCCGCTGCGGCGATCTGCCTGACGAGCATCTCAATCAAATCGGCGTCATCGGGGAGGATCTTTTTCGCCATGTCCAGCCAGACCTTGGCCTGCGGAATCTGACCCGCGTCGAGTTCGATTTCGACCTGACACATGGCCAGCATGCGAAACTCGGTGAAGTGCAGCTCAGATCGCTCCAGGACCGGAACGATGAGTTCTCGGGCCTCGGGGATCTGGTTATTCCGTGCCAACTGCATGGCCACACCCAACCGCGCATACCCATAATCGGGCCAGCGCTCGTGAATCTCCCGCACCGCTTGATCGTAATCAAAACCACTTTTGTCCTGGCGAACGGTCGCGAGGTTGAAGTGGAAACCGGGATCGTCCGGCAGGCGCTGGGTGGCCTCGGCGAACAACTTCTCGGAGAGCTGGAGGTCTCCTTCCTTCAGGGCCAAGTGAGCCCGATCCGCCAGAGACAGCAGGGACTTGTCCGTAATCTTGGTCATCGGCTCGCGGGTGATGCGGAAGTTGAGAGCCAAAGTCTCAGACGGCTTCCCATTCATCCAGGTCGTCAGCCGATTCCCCCTGATCCGCCCGTGTTCACGCAACGTCTCGGCGGCATGCATGCGGAGTGACAGTTTTCCCCAGCGCCCTTGAGAGAAGGCCTGCAACAGATCCAGCGACTCCTCGTCCGCCACCAGCTTGCAGAAGCGGCAGGCGAACTCGCGACCCGTCGGATCCCCCCGCTCCAGCAGCACGCGCAGCAACCGCCTCAGCGTCGGGTACTTTGTCAGAAGTTCGCGAGCAATGGGCGTCGCCTGCGCATTCGTTTTGCCGCTGAGCCTCTCCATGAGATCATCGATTTGGGAACGCGGGAACAGTTCATGCAGCGGGAAATACCACGCGGCATGACGTTCGTCAATGGGACGATCCACGTCCGCCAGGTTCTCCGCAGCCACCGGGATGCGGTAACACTTGAGGGCCTCACGCCATAACTGCCGGGCGGCCCGCTCGTCCCCCAGGCGGTACTCGGCACAGGCGGTGTAGTGACGCAGCATCGCGCGGTAGATGGGGTCGGTCTTCTGGTCCAGGTTCTGGTCAATCACCGGACGAGCCCAGGCCAGGAGTCGCTCTTCCTCGCCCATCAGGGCCAGCATTTCGGCCACTTTGCTCCAACGTTCGGTGCGTTCAGACGGAGTGGTCAGCAAGGCATCCAGAGCCTGCCGCGCTTCATCGTCTCGTCCCAGCAGATACAGCGAGCGAGTCAGAGTGGCCCCCGCAAAGACGTTCCCGGGAACCGCCAGCCAAGCCGAGCGGCATTCTCGGATCGCCTCGTCATAGCGACCGAGGAAGCCCAGCGCCAGGGCCAGATTGTTGCGGATCGGCTGACACTCCGGCCAGCGGGCTGCGGCGGGCGTGGCCAGTCGGATGGCCTCTTCCGTTTCTCCCGCTTCAAAGGCATCGCGCACGGCTTCATGTGTCGCCAGCATTTCATCGGTGGGGTTCGGGCCCAGCCACCGGGACATCTGGGCATGTGCATCCTCGGCACCCAACAAGAAGAGACCACACACCCGGGCCTCCTCGGAACCCGGCCAGCGCTGCACGACGATCCGCGAGGCGCGCTGTCCCTCGTGACCGTAGCTCTCCTGAAAACACACCCCCGCATATGTCCGCCAGATCTCCCGGTCGTCGGGATGCCGAGCCACCCAATCCCGGCTCGCGCGACGCATCTCCCGGAACTGTTTCGCGTCCAAGCACGCATCCAGATACCTCGTCAAGACATGGCGATCATCCGGATGGGAGATCCGCATCGCCGCCAGTCTCTCGACGGCCGCATCAGGATCGAGATCGAGTAGTTTCTCGATCCGGTTCTGGACCTGCGCCACCTGCTCCTGATGCAGTTGCTTGGCCTTGAGCTTCTGCTTCCGCTCCGCCGCCTTCGCTTGCTTCCGATCCTTCGCCATGACGCATCTTCCTTGAAACGGGAACTGGATATGCTTCGTAAGGTGATGAACGAAGTGCCCGTCGTCAAGGGCGTGTGGACCTCGCCACTGCCCCCTCTGGCTGAAAGCTGATCGCTGACAGCTTCCTCCTCACACCTCGTTCAGCCCCTCGGTCGCGTCCCCAAACGTCTTCGGCCTCACATTCATCTTGTCCATCATCGACATGTACAGTCGGCACATCTGGCGGTTCGGCTGGTCGCGGTAGTTGAGCGAACGCCCCGTTTCGATGCGGCCACCGCCCTTACCCACGATCACCACCGGGAGTTGGTCGTTGTTGTGCCCGCCGGTCATCATGCTGGAGCACATCATCAGCATCGAGTTATCCAGCAGCGTGCGGTCCCCTTCCTGAATCCCGTCGAGCTTGCGGGCAATGTAGCCCAGTTGTTCAACGAAGAACTGATTGACCTTCAACCAGTCGGCTCCATCGGAGTGCGACAACAGGTGGTGGATCATGTAGTCCACCCCCAGGTGCGGGAACCGCAGCGACGAGTGGTCGTTGTTCAGCTTCAGCGTCGAAACCCGTGTCGTGTCGGTCTGGAAACCCAGAACCAGAATGTCGCACATCAACCGCATGTGGTCGGCGATGTTCTGCGGGATGCCGTCTGCCGGGCGCTCGATGTTCGGCTTGTCGAGGGTCGGACGCCAGCCTTGCAGCTCCCCTTTCTTCCCCGCCTGGTCGATCCGCTGTTCGACATCGCGGACCGAGTCGAGGTACTCGTCGAGTTTCCGCTGATCGCTCGTGCTGATCTGCCGCCGGATGTCTCCGGCATCTTCCAGAACCGCATCGAGGACGCTCTTGTCCCCCTTCTCCGCCCCGTCCTTGAACAGCCGGTCAAAGGCCAGCGCCGGGTACAGCTCCAGCGGCGTCGGAGTGGTCGCCGAGGACCACGAGATGTGCGAGCTATACAGCATCGAGTAGTTCTTGTGGACCGACGGGTTCGCCGCCTCGCAGCCCAGCACGAGGCTCGGCACCTTCGTCCCCCGCCCATAGGTCTGGGCCAGCAACTGATCGAAGCTGGTCCCCGACTTGATGTCCCCACCCGAAGCCAGCGGAGCCCCGGAAAGCAGATTGCCGGTCTGGGAGCTGTGGATGTTCCCCTTGGTGGCTTCGACGTTGTAGAGCCCCTGCACGAAGAGCAGCTTCTCGCGGAAGTCGGTCAGTGGGGAAAGAACTTGCCCCAGTTCCATCGCCTTCCCTTCCCCCTTGGTCCACCACTCCTTGCTGTGGTAGCCATTGCCGGAGAAGAGGACGGCGACGCGGACCGGGGCCTCGCTCGACGACTGAGCGGTGGAGGTGATCTCGTCCCCCCAGACCGGGATCGACTCCATCCACGGGAGCGCCATCGAGACGCCGAGGCCGCGCAGTAAGGTGCGACGGGAGAAGTGCTGGGGCATGGGGGTGTGTCCTGTGTTTGAGGGGGCGGGACAGCGGCGTCAACCTGAACGTAGTTTCTCTTGATCCAGTATCGTATGCCAGACCTCTTGCAATTGCATCGCTCGAGCCCATTTCGCGATGTATTCGCGATCCAGGGATTCCCCTTGTAAGTCGAGAACTCCGGCGATATCGCGAAGGTGCTTTGGGGACTGACCTTCCTTATAGAATCGCATCTTGGCAATGATCACATCCTCGGGACTGCACACTTGCAGGTCGATTTCACCATCATACTGGCGTTGCCGTCCTCGCGTCAGTTGCAATCGACTCCAAGCGTCGTCGCGTGGAATCATGAAATCGATCTTGTTGGCCGAGGTCGGGTGCAGGACATTGAACTGACGCCGCCTCGTCACCGCTTCTCGAACTGCGGCCTCGCTAATGTAGAACTCGGGAGCCGGGAATGCCTGACACAAGGGAACGATCTGATCCGACCGGAGATCGATAACGATATCAATATCCATCGTGAGTCGAGGCTCACCCCAGATCGAACTCGCAAACGACCCGACGATCAGATAGGGAATTTGAAGTTGTTCCAGAGCCTGAACGGCATACCGAAGAATCTCAGGTTGTTCCACGAAACATCCTCCGGGTCAGTTCTTCATGAACCTCTTCGTCGGACCAGTCGGGATGCATCCCCCGGATTCCGCAGGTCACGAGTTTCTTGGCCGTTCGATGGGCGGCGCCCAGCATCGCGATCTTCTCGGTCGTGGTTTTGGATCGCAGAATTTCGATCATCTGACGATCCATGAACTCGACGACGAATGGGTGAGACAAGGGTATCGCAGGGGGCTTGATCGTGTCACTCATCACTGATCTCCCGACTGCGGAATTGCGGACTGCCGAGATCTGGTGCCAACATGATATCCGATTCACTCGACGGATGGGACAATCAGTTCGACGGGAATCGTATCCATTCCCGAGGGCTTGGCCGATGATGAGCCAGACCCGCATCGCAGCCATCGCGACGGCCAGTGTCGCCCTGGACCGCGTGACTTCTCGAAACGCTGGAGTTCCAGTCAGTCACATTCCGTGAGCGCGGAATACCATGCTCTACCGAACATCGCGAACGCCCTTCGATGATACTTTACGCGATGGAAGTGAGTCATTCTTTCGTCGCCACGTTTCGCCAGAACGTGGGCGACTGGGCGTGCGGGCCCGCCCTCTGGCGAGGGGCAGCTACGAATCACTCGGGGCCGCGTGAAGTATATCTCGTAACAATCACGCAGCGGCTCGCTCGTCGTGGATCGCATTCAGCAGCACTTGCGGCCCCTGGCGATGAGACACAGCCCCGTCCCAGCGGTGGGTGCGGACCGACCTCAGAATGGCATCGGCGAGTTCGATCGCCCTCAGGCCCGCGACCCCATCGACCAGCGGGGTCGTGTGGCTGAGGATGCTGTCGAGGAAGCTGCGGAGTTCGAGGGTCAGGGCGTCAACGGCCTCGATCGTCGGGGACTCGGTCGGGATGAACCGGGAGAACATCTCGGATTTCAACTGATTGATGTCGGCTCCCTTCTGGCGACCGAGGTCGTACGGCAACTCCCCCGCGAGCAGATCGGAACCTGCTCCAAACGACGTGAGCGTGCGGGTGTGCAGGTCGGCTGTGACGCAGCCGCTGGCGGACCAAACCTGCATCGTGCGCGTGGCGGTGGGGCAGACGCGATTGGCGGAGAGGTCAGCGATGCAGCCGTTGGCGAACCGGATGCGGGCCTGGACCGCGTCTTCGTGCCCACCGACCAGCGAGACCCCGAACGCCTCGACCGAGATGAAGTCGGACTGGACGAGGTGCTGGGTCAACTCGATGTCGTGGATCATCAGATCATGCACGACGCCGATATCGGTCGAGCGGAAGGCGTAATTGCTGTACCGCTCGGCTCGAATGTATTTGGGTGATTTGACCCGACTGGCGAGGGCCTGGAACGCGGGATTGAAGCGTTCGATGTGGCCGACTTGCAGGGGGACCGAGAGCGATTTTGCAGCGGCCACCATCTCGCGAGCGTCGGCGATGGTACTGGCGATGGGCTTTTCCACGAGGAGTGGAATCCCGCGACGGAGGAACTCGACGGCCACCTGGCGGTGCATCGAAGTGGGGACCACGATGGAGGCTGCGTCGACGCGCCCGAGCAGCGACTGGAAGTCCGGCACCCACTCGCAATGACACGACTCGGCCACCGCGCGGCCCTGCGTCTCGTTCGGCTCGGCGACTGCGACGAGTTCGACATCCGGGAACGAGGCCAGGATGCGGGCATGATGCCGCCCGAGAGCTCCGACGCCGACCACTCCGAGTTTCAGTCGTTTCATGGACAAGGACTCACGTATATGTGGGTGGGCGAGGCTCCTGCCGAGCCGCTCCCGGGGTTGGTCATCGCTGGGTTGATCGCGGTTCGGCGGGAGCCTCACCCTCCTGGTGGAATTTAAGCGGCCTTCGACTGCGCGGCGGTAGACTCCGGCGGGGCGAGATTCGTCGCCATCGCCCGCACGACCTCGCGGCCCCGCCCCATCTTTCCCTTTCGCTGATAATCCAGGAACCGGAACAGCTCACCCAGCTCCAGCGGGATGACTCCGTTCAGCTCCTCGGACATCAGGTTGCGCACTTCGTCCATTGGCTGATGCTCGCGAATCAGGAGCTTGTAGGCCCGCTTGATCGTCGTGATGGCATTGGCACTGATCCCGGCCCGCTGCATCCCGACGAGATTCAGGGTGTGAATCTTGGCTTGGCTGCCGCCGTCATACAGCATGTAGGGAGGCACATCGACCGTGACCTTGGTGCAGCCCCCGACGAAGGCCAGCGTCCCGACAGAGCTGAAGTGGACGACGGCTGATTGCCCGGAAATGATCGCCCGGTCATGCACGTGAACGTGACCTCCCAGGAGGACGCCATTCACGAGTGTGATGTCGGAGAAGACGTGGCAGTTGTGGGCCACATGGGCGTTCGACATCAGCAAATTGCGGTGGTCGATCCGCGTGACGCCGTCTTCCTTTGCGGCCCCGCGATTGACGGTCACGCCTTCGCGGAACTGGTTGTCATCGCCAATGATGACCTGGGTCGGTGCCCCCTGGACGTAGGATTTGTCCTGGGGTTCGCCGCCGATGACACAGTTTTGCGAGAACCGGTTCCGCTCGCCAATCGTGGTCCAGCCAATCACTGTGACATGGCTGTCGAGGCGGCAATTCGCTCCGATCCGGACATCGGGGCCGATGAAGCAGAACGGGCCAATGTGGACATCCTCGCCCAGTTGAGCGCGGGGATCCACGTAGGCCAAAGGAGAGATGTAAGTTGCCATCCAGACGTCCTTGTCTGAGGGGGCCGGGACGGTCAACACCTGCGAGTGGCAGGTGTTGCCGATCTGAAGGAGGTGGAATATGTTAAATCATCGGTTTTCGTCAACAGGTTCCCCAACAGAAACTGCGAATTCCTCGACTGGCTCGGACCCGAGACTGCCGATTCCCAAAAGATCCGCTCAAGTTTGAGGCGGTACCAGACTCTCACTTCGCGACACCTCTGCCTGAAACACGACCGACTGTTCTGAAGCACACGGCCTCGTCAACGCTTCATCTGGGGGGGTGGAGTCCAGCCTTTAGGCTGCTCCGGAACAGGCTAAAGCCTGAACTCCACCCCAAAATCTGAGTCCTGACGAGGCACGACACACATGGGCGGTTGTGATTTCGGGATTCCTCCGTCACCCGGTTGTCCGGTAGGATGACGGGCCTCTCAGGCTCTCCAGGGATTCGTGACATGTCTCGCTCGTTCCGATTTTTGACAGCCCTTGTGCTGTCTCTCGGTATTGGTCATTGGGCTCATGCGGACGAGAATACGCCAGCCAAGACGGAACGACCCTCCCGGTTTGGTTTCGCCTCTCCTCGATTCGTCTCACCAACAGTCAAGAGTTCCAAGTCCCCGGCCAAGAATGAGACCGTCGAAGATCCGGCAGCAGAGGACAAACCCAAACCCAAGCCGCCCAGCCGCGTCCCCGCTCTCGACGAGATGATTCTCTTCCAGCCCGATCGCAAGGGAAACTGGGAACCGGACCAACTGAAATACTCCGATGTCGAGTTCGAGTCGGCAGACACAACCGCGTTGCACGGCTGGTATTGCCCCGCCGAGGCCCCACGAGCGGTCGTGCTGTACTGCCACGGCAACGGGGGGAACATTGCCTGGATGGCGGACTACTTCGAGTTCTTGCGGACTCAGCATCGCTTGTCCGTGCTGGCATTCGACTACCGGGGGTATGGCAAGAGCAAAGGCACCCCGACCGTCGAGGGCGTCCTCGCCGACGGACGGGCTGCTCGCGTCAAATTGGCAGAACTGGCGGGGGTGCCCTCCGCTGAGGTCGTCGTCTGGGGCCGCTCGATGGGCGGGGCGGTGGCAGTCCAGCTGGCCTCGGAAGAGGCCCCGCGCGGGCTGATTCTGGAATGTACGTTCGACTCCTTTAAGACAGTGGCCAAACACTATGCCCCCCGCTGGGCGTTCCTGGTTCCCGAGGACCGGCTGGCATCAGTCAAGCGGATTCCCGATGTGCAATGCCCGCTGTTCCAGGTCCACGGCACCGCCGACCGTGTCGTCCCGTACGCATGCGGACAGACGCTGTATGCGGCCGCGAACGAACCGAAGTTTTTCTACACGTTGCGAGGGGCCGACCACAACACAGCCTCTCCGGCGAAGCTGTATGAGCAGATTGATCTGTTCCTCGATCAGAAGTGCCCGCGGACTGCGAAGCCGTAAGTGGGTACAGGGTTTACCTCGACTCGGACCGAACTCTTTGTCCCGTCAGGGACACCCGACAATTGCCCACCGCTTCAGCGGTGGGACACAATGGCTCCTCGCCTTCGCAGTCCCGAAGGGACGACAGACTCGGGGTCTCGGCTTCGGGATGGTTGTTTGTGGTCTGCCGTCCCTGACGGGACTCTGTTTCTGAACGCCGATTCGAACCCCACCGCTGAAGCGATGGGCTATTGTCATTCGTCCCTACCGGGACTTTGAAACCCTCTGCGAAATCGCATCCACCCACTTTCGGATGCACGCTGAATCGGGCCGATCGCATGAGGCAGTTTGCATGCCTCATCCCGCTGCGCTACACTCACGACGCTCACGCGACGCATGGCGAGAGGCCACATGCGGGCGGATCGATCGACACCGATGAAAGACTCACGGGAGATGGCGGGATGAGTGAATCCACAACGAAGACGGGCGGACTGACCTCCGTGCAATGGCTGATCTGTGCGATCGCCGCGCTGGGGTTCGCGTTTGATATCTATGAGCTGCTGGTGTTCCCGCTGATCGCACGCCCGGCTCTCGCGGAGTTGCTGAAGGTCAACCCGGCCAGCAAGATCGGATTTGATCTGATCAACAACTGGATCACCTACATCATGTGGGGCAGTGCCCTCTGCGGCGGCACGTTTGGCCTCATGGGAGGCTGGCTGACTGACCGCTTGGGGCGTCGACGAGTCCTCACCTGGAGTATTCTGCTTTACGCCTTCTCCGCAGCGGCGTCAGGATTTGCGACCTCGGCCCCGATGCTGTTGTTCTTCCGCTGCACCACGTTTATCGGGGTCTGTGTCGAGTTCGTGGCAGCTGTGGCTTGGCTGGCAGAGTTGTTCCCCGATCCGAAGCGGCGCGAGCAGGTGCTGGGTTATACGCAAGCCTTCTCGTCAATCGGCGGACTACTGGTGACTGTCGTCTACAAACTCTGCGTGGCGAATGGCGACTCGCTCCCGGAAATCTTCGGAGCCCATGCCGCTTGGCGCTATACGCTGATCTCCGGAGTCCTGCCCGCGTTGCCACTGATTCTGATCCGACCGTTCCTGCCCGAGTCGCCAGTCTGGCAACAGAAGCGAGATGCGGGCACCCTGAAGCGGGCCTCGATCGGAGAAATCTTCCAGGGGAGACTGGCGCGGACATCCATCGTCACCGCTCTGCTCTTCGCTTGCGGCTATGGGGCCGCCTTCGGAGCGATCCAGCTGGTGCCGCAGATCGTCCCCGGTCTCGACAAGCAGTTTGCACCCCTCGCCAAGATGCGGGAGAAGATGGACGCCTTGCCAGCAAAGTCCCCAGATCGGGCGGTACTCGGCAAAGAGATCAAGGCCCTCGTCGACAAGCAACAAGCCACGGTCGGCACCGTCCAGCTGTGGCAGGAACTGGGTGGCCTCATCGGACGGTTCGTGCTGGCCTTCCTGGCAATCCGCATCGTGAGCCGCCAGTGGCTGCTGAGGCTGTTCCAGATCCCAGGCGTGATTCTGATTCCACTGGTGTTCCTGTTCCCGGCAGCAGGAAAGACACCACAGGGAATACTCGACGCCCTGGGGACCGACAACATCGGTCTGCTGAAGATCGGCATCTTTGTGACCGGCTTCCTGACTGTGGCCCAATTCAGCTTCTGGGGGAACTACCTGCCTCGGGTCTATCCGATGCACCTGCGCGGAACCGGCGAGAGCTTTGCGGCCAATGTCGGTGGTCGCATGATTGGGACAGCTGCGAATGCTCTGACATTGCAGTTGTTCATGCCCAAGATCGTCGACCCGAACTCGGCGGCCTGGGGACTGGTTTCCGGGCCCAGCAAGATTGCTTACGCCGCGGCGATGACTGCGGGCACGGTGTATCTCATTGGCCTGATCGCCAGCTTCTGGTTGCCGGAGCCGAGTGCGGATGAGGCGGAGCACTGATTGCCTCGAACGCCCAGGGGTTGCAACCCCTGGGCTTTTTCTGTCGATCAACCATAAACCTTCAACCATAAACCTCCTCCCATGGCAATGCGTCACAATGGTCGAACGATGCGCGACGGTCGAGACGATGGTCTCCGCCCGCTGCGAAGCCTCGACCTCGACACGGTCCACACGTTCGCCGACCTGCTCAAAGCGATGGGCGATACCGCGTTCTCCGGACGGCAACTCGGCGAGGCGTATGATGTCCTCATCGAGATGATGCAGCCGGAGAACCCGGTCAAAGTAGTGCTGACTCTGTCGGGGGCGATGACCGTCGCGAAGCAGGGGCAGATCATCTGCGACATGATCGACCGGGGGATGGTCGACGCGGTCGTTTCGACGGGGGCCTTGATCGCACATGGGCTGACCGAGTCGATGGGCCTGACGCACTATCGCCACGACCCGTCCAAGAGCGACGAGAAGCTCTACGAACTGGGCTACAACCGCATTTACGACACGCTGGAGATGGAGGCCAACCTCAACGAGGTCGAGGTACTCGTCCGGCGGACCCTCGAAGACAACCCGGTCCCGGAAGGCGGCTGGTCCTCCGCTCGCCTCTGCCGGGCGCTGGGCAAGAAGCTGCACGAGGAGAACCTCGGGGTTGGCATCCTGCGGAGTGCGTACGAGCAGAACGTCCCGGTGTTCATCCCGGCCTTTACCGATAGCGAGGTCGGTCTCGATGTCGCCACGTGGGCCATGCGTAAGTGGTGTGATGAGAACAAACTTGACCCGGCGCAGATGACGCCCGATGAACTGATGCGGATGCCTCCGGCGTTCAACCCGTTCCTCGATCTGCTGGAGTATGCGCGGCTGATCGGCAATGCCCAGACGCTCGGCATCTTTACGATCGGCGGCGGCGTCCCCCGCAACTGGGCCCAGCAGGTCGCCCCGTTCTACGACATGACCAACCTCCGCGTCGGCAGCCAGTTCGTGGCCCCGCGCTTCAAGTACGGCGTCCGCATCTGCCCCGAGCCGGTCCACTGGGGCGGGCTGTCGGGGTGTACCTATATCGAAGGCGTCAGCTGGGGCAAGTTCATCTCGCCGAAGGACGGTGGGCGTTTCGCCGAGGTCTACGCCGACGCCACCGTGGCCTGGCCGATCCTGATGAAGGCGGTGTTTGAGACGCTGGATGGGGCGCAAAAGCCACCACTTTAGCCATCGAAGCGGCCCATCGTGCTGCATGGTCCTGATCGGAAATCAAGAGGAGGCTGCCCCATGCGTCTTGAGTTTCCGGCCAAGCCCATCCTCATTCCACGAAACCGAAAAATCGTGGCTTGGCCGGTCGTGGAACTGGTCTTCCCGCCTCTCTTCGGACTCCCGCTTCGCCAAAAAGTTTTGATCGATACGGGAGCCACGAATACGATTTTCCCATTTTCATTGGCACCATACCTCGGTATCGCCAATGTCCAGGAATTGCCAGCCATACAACTGGGCGCGGGTACGGGTGTTATCAAAGCCCATGTCACCAGAACCAGAATGGTGATCCATGTCCCCGGAAGTGCCGATGCCGGGTGGGAATGGACTGGAGAAATCGTTCTCGCCAATGTCCGGACATCTCACTATGGAGTCCTGGGGCACATTGGGTTTTTGGAGTATTTCGACTTCGAACTGCGTTCCGAAGAAGAGTTCTTCACTCTGGAGGACAACTCCCGTTTTCCAGGAGTCATTCTCCAGTGAACTCGAAACTACATGTAACTGACACCGTATTCCATCACTCGCGACACGCAGACATCACAGCGGCTCAACCCGATCGCCTGGAGCTTGACTTCCAACTCTTCTTCGGTCGGGGCATAGGCAATCCCGACATCGTGGGCATCGAGTGCCACAAACTCACCGCCGTGTTCCTTCATCTCGGTGAGCTGGCGCTCCACTTCCTCATCGGTGAACTGGCCTGCAATCTTGGACATTGTTCACCCGCATTCTTGCAGTGAGCGACATGGACTCCCACTCCTGTGATCGGCTGGAGTGGTTGGGTCATTGTATCGACCTGAAAGCTCATCCGGCAAGAACTTTACTTCCGATGTTCGCGGGTGCCCCCACCCCACTCCTCCCCCATCCGCTCCAACAGCGCCTCCACCAGCAGCGGATGCAGCCCCAGCGGGGGGCAGAGTTGGAACCGCACGCCGGGGTACTGGGCGGTGAACTCGGTTTGGAATCCGGTGAGGTCTTCCGCAATGTGCGTTCCGGCGGAGAGGAAGAACGGCGACATCCGCACGCGCGTCGCCCCGCGCTCCACGCAGCGGGCTGCTCCTTGTGGGATCGTCGGCTCGGCGAGTTCGAGGTAGGCGATCTCGACGATCTCCTCGGGGAGACGGGCGCGGACCAACTCAGCCAGCTGTACCAAGTCGGCGTTGGCGACGGCGCGGCGGCTGCCGTGGGCGATGAGCAGAATTGCTGAGGGCATCGGTTGTTCCGTAGACTGGGCGTTGGAGTTCAGCCTTTAGGCTGCGTTGTGCGTCCAAACGCAGGCGAAAGCCTGGACTCCCACATCGATCAGGAGTTCACCCATGCCGTCCGTCGATCGCCCGTCCTCGTCGTCCGCTCCGCTGCCCGAGCGGATTGGAGACTACAAGATCGAGCGGAAGCTCGGCCAGGGGGGCATGGGGACGGTGTACCTCGGGAAGCACGAGCAGACCGGGGAACTGGTGGCGATCAAGGTCCTCCCCGCCAGCCTGGCTCGCGAGGAGGGGTTCGTGGCCCGCTTCGCCCGCGAGATCGAGGCCATGCAGCGTGTGACCGGCGAGAACGTGGTCCAGATGTACGACAGCGGCGAGTGGGAGGGCACCTACTACTATACGATGGAATTCGTGGATGGCGAGACCGTCACCGACCGGATCATGCGCGAGAAACGGATGGGCTGGCGGGAGGTGATCGAGATCGCGACACAGGTCTGCAAGGCCCTCAAGGCCGCGCACAACACCGGCATCGTGCATCGCGACCTCAAGCCGTCGAACCTGCTGCTCGACAAGCATGGACTCTGCAAACTGACTGACTTTGGCGTGGCGCACATCTTCGCGGGGGATCAACTCACAGCCACGGGCAGCGTGATTGGCACGGTCGAGTACATGTCCCCGGAGCAGGCTCAAGGCCGCCGCGTCGACAAGCGCAGCGACATCTACTCGCTCGGGGCGGTGATGTATGTGATGCTCACCGGTCGCCCGCCGTTCACCGGGAGGTCGGCCCTCGACATTGCCCAGAAGCACAAGTACGGCCAGTTCGACAGCCCCCGCCGCATCGTCCCCGACCTCCCGCACTGGCTCGACGAGGTGGTCTGCAAGTGCCTCGAAAAGAATCCCGACAACCGCTATCCCGATGCGTATGTCCTCCAACTGCGGTTGCAGGAGATCCCGAAGAAGGTCGAGCTGACGCAGCAATCGGGCACGTTCGAGTTCGAGAACGTCGATGGCAATGATGAGACGCTGGCTGCGAATGGTCAGAACGCTGACCCCGAGGCGGCGGGCGTGGCGATGCGCGAGCTGATGAAGGCGCACGTCGAGAAGGCCAACACGCAGACTCCGATCGAGCGGGTGCTGGACAGCATCTGGTTTCTGGTGGCCGCTCTCGCGGTCATCATCGCGGGCGGAGTCTATTGGTGGAACCAACGCCTGCCGACTCCCGAGACACTCTTTGAACAGGGGCAGGCTCTGATGGCCAAAGAACCGGGACCGGACTGGGACCGGGCCAAGCGCGAGGTGTTCGAGCCTCTCATGGAGCAGAACGCCAAGCAGTGGGGGCCGCAGGTCGAGCCGTACCTCGACCAGATTCGGCTCTACGAACTTCGCAAGTCGCTGCTCGGACGACGCGGGACATGGACGGCGCGAGACGCCGAGACCGATGGCGAACGACTGCTGCAGAAGGCCGTCCAGTTGCGATCATTGGGGCAGAATGCGGAGGCCAAACTGGTGCTGGTCGGCCTGTCGCGGCTGACCGCAGGGGACAAAGACGCCGCCGATCTGCACGCTCTGGCGGTGGATCTGTTGAGTGAACTCAATGACAAGGCCATCGGTGCCGAGGCGTACAGCTTGGTGAAGCGTTCGCTGGAACGGGCCGCTGCATTGAGCCAGGACGGCCAGGTCGAACAGGCCCGTACCCTATGGCAGAGCGTCGTGGACCTGTACGCTTCCGATCCCGATGCGGCCACGTTCGTGGAGCAGGCTCGTGAGGGGCTGGCTCGATAGGGGCATCCCCGAGTGTCGTCTTTCGCTCCACGAAAGCACGTCCTTTCGCGGAGCGAAAGGCGACACTCCCGACAGTGATGGCACGTTGAAGAAAGGGTTCCGCATGGCTGGTTTCCGTTGCGACAATCACTCCGCCCCCGGAGGGGTCACAGCCATTAGCCGGTGGTTGAGCGAAGCGACACCACCGGATGACACGCCCCCACGGATGTCCCCATCCCGGAGGGATGGCAGAGGGATCCCAGATTCAAGCTGGCCCACGGGATCGACCACGACTTCAATCGCCTTTCCGCCCTCTGGCATCCCTCCGGGATGCAACGCATTCATCACTGGACCAACAACCGGTGGTGTCGCGGCGCTCAACCACCGGCTAATCGCTGTCATCCCTCCGGGATGGGAGGAGCCCTCGTATCGCGGATGGCATCAGGCTCCTTGGCTGCCTGTGATGCTCCTGCTCTGGGTGTGCTGGCTGTCCTCCTCATTGCACGCCGAGACGAAGACGTGGGACGGCAAGCACTCGACCACTCAGATCGAAGTGACGGTCGTCTACTTCCTGCCCAAGGACCGACCGGCTCTGCCCGACTGGAAGGAACGGGTCGATTACTTTGCCGAGCGCATCACCGAGTTCCACTCGCGCGAGTTCGGCGGACAGTCGAAACTCACCACCGTCGTCCCACCCGAGCCGTTTCGCTCGGCCCGCACGACGACCCAGCTGCGCAGCGGGGACGCGGACTTCATTTTCTTTCAGACGCTGCGCGAGGTCAGCGACTCGTTGAAGTTTGGAGAGGGTGAACACAAAGCATTCCCGATTCTACTGGTGCTCAGCGAGATCAACTGGAAACCGCTCGATGATTTCTATCGCCTGCATCCGGGGCCCAAGGGGTTGGAGTTCGAGGGGAACTTGAACGCCGGTCGGCATTTCCCTGGGGCGGCGTCGGGCGGTGCGAGGGCGACGTATCTCGCCGATCGCGGGATCGGCTGGGGGTTGGTGAGTGCGGATGGTTGGCGGGTGCCGTACTCCGGTAGCGACTGCGTGGTGTATCACGAAGGGGTCGGCCACACGGTCGGGTTGCCTCATCCGGACGAGGGGAACCCTTCGGTGATGAGCCTGGGCCAGTACCACGGGTGGATCAGCGAGTCGTTCCTCAACGACGACCAAAAGGAACGGCTGGGCTGGAAGGCGTTCGATCCAGCCAAGAATCCCGGGCCGTCCCTGTTCACGAAGTTTCTCGCGATCCCCGCACCAGCTGTACCACATCCGGGGCAAGAGGTACTGCTGAAGTGTGACTGGCCCGAGGGGGCGAAATTGCAAACGATTCGGGTGCAGGTGCAGACCGATGTGTGGGGACCGTGGCATGACATCCACTCCCCGGTGAAGGCCGATGGTGACGTTCCCGGTGCGATCTCGTTGGGCACCTATGATCGCCCGACTCCGATCAGCTACCGCATCAATGCCTCGACGCAGGATGGACAGAAGGTCGAACTGTGGGGCTACCTCCAGGTCCGCACCAAAGACGACGAGCCGCCATTCCCCGCCGAACAGACCGGCGATCTCGCCCCCGCTTCGTCCGATGTCTCCCCATCCAATCAGCCGGGTGTGGCCAAAGGCCCGGAGATCGAACTGCTCCCGCTGGTCGACCCGGAGAAGGACGGCGTCTCGGGAGAGTGGACGAAGGGCGAGGGCGGGCTGACCTCGCCGAAAGCCTACGGCGCGCGGATCGAACTGCCGTACTCTCCGCCCGAGGAGTACGACCTGACCCTGATCGTCGAGCCGCTCGATGAACCGAACGGGCTGATCCTCGGCCAGCGCAGCGGAGGCCAGCGGTTCCTGGTGCTGCTCGACTACCGACCGGGCGAAGCTCCGCAAAGCGCCATCGAGAACATTGACGGACAAAACGTCGGCAACGCCTCCACGGTCGCTGGCCCGGTCTTCGTTCAGAACCGTCCAGCGCAGGTGATCTGCTCCGTCCGCCAGACCGGCGTCACCGTGCGTGTGGATGGCCGCGTCGTTATCGACTGGACCGGCGAGCCGAAGCAACTGGGCCTGGGCGAGTATTGGGAGACGCCGCACAAGGAGGTGCTGTTCCTGGGCGCCTACGACTGCCGCTACCGCGTGTCACGAGTCACGCTGACACCGGTGTCGGGGACTGGGAAACTGTTGCGGGCTGCAGAGAAGTAGACCGTGGGATAGGCTTCCAGCCTGTCGTCGTGAGAACTGGTCAAACATGAACCTGCCAGGAGAGTCGCCTTTCGCTCCGCGAATGGCCGTTCTTTTGCGGAGCAAAAGACGACACGGATTGTCTGACAGTGCCTTACCGGACGACAGGCTGGAAGCCTATCCCACGGTCCGCACTCACTCCACCGCATCGCCACTGACGACATCCAGGACACCTCATGCACCACGAAGACGAAGAGGATTTCGAGGTCGAGAACCGCCCGCGCCCGCCGAGTTGGATCTCAATGGGGGTGAGTCTGCTGATCGACCACAGTGCCTTTGTCGCTCTGTTGATTATCGGAGGTGGGATCGCCGCCGTGATGGCACTGCCCATGATTCAGGATGCTCGCGAAGCAGCCCAGCGCGAACAGTGCAAGCGGAACCTGAAACAACTCGGACTGGCGCTTCGCAACTATGAAGCTGTGTCACAGACACTCCCGATGCAGGAGGTGCCAGACCCCACCGGGGAGCCCAGCCCACAGCCCGTACCGGCCCCGTAATCCGGATGCGGAGGTGTGTGCATCAGAAAAGTCGGCAGCCCAAAAACCAGAGGCCCCTCCCAACACAGATTCTCGCGGCATCCGGAGGCGACAAATCGACCGCCAGGGACAGGCGGAATTGAAACGCAGAGGGCGCTGAGGACGCAGAGTTCAGGCGGACTGCCTTTCTCAGCGCCCTCTGCGTTTCACATTTCCGAGGGATCGGATCGAGGGATCTCATGTGTCGCGTTCCCGCGATGACGCGGTGACAGGGATCCGTGGTGAATCTCTGACTACTTTTCTGAGGCACACACCTCCGTGGTGAATTTACGACCGCTGCCTACTTTTGTGACGCACACACGATGCACAGCGGCGAAACACATTCCCCATAGCCCCCTTCCCCGAACCGGTTATGATCGGTGTCTCTCACGGAAACACCCCACCCCGGTCGAAACCCTCCATGCCCCGCTTTCGCATCGCCGTCGCCACTGCCCCCTTCCGCTTGCCCCTCAAGCAGGCCATCAGCACAGCGGCCCAAATCGGGGCGGAGGGCATCCAGTTCGACCTGGCCCGCGAGGTCACGGCGACCGAATTCGGCGCGACGGCCCTCAAGCAACTGGTGCATTACGTCGAGGAGCGGAACCTCAAGGTGGCCACCGCGACGTACTCCCTCACCCGCCCGCTGTACGACTTCGAGGCCATTGATGTCCGCGTTCACGCCCTCACCGAGGCCATGCAACTCGCCTCCCGCCTCAAGCTCCGCCAGTTGACGATCCGCGTCGGTCGCATCCCGGATGAGGCCACCTCGGCAGAGCATGTCCGCATGGTCGAGGTCCTCCGCGATCTGGCCCGGCTCGGCAATCGGATCGGCGTCGTGCCCTGCGTGACACCGAGTGAGGACGCCTCCCAGACGTTGATCGCGGTCTGCCAATCGGTGACGGATGGGCTGCTGGCCATCGACTTCGACCCGGCGGGGACCGTCATGACTCGTCGCGACCCGGTGGCCACGCTTCGCGAACTGCACCAACACATCCAGCACATCCAGTTCCGCGATGGCCGCCAAGACGTGGATGGAGTCGGCGTCGAGGTGCCCCTCGGTCGCGGGCAGGTCAAGTGGGACGAGACACTCGCCCTGCTTGACGAGATGCGGTTCTCCTTCTGGGGCACCGTCCGCCGCACCACTGGCGACGACCGCGTCGGTGACTGTTTGCGAGCGATTCAATACGTCCAGCGCGTGGCGATGGGGCTGTGAGGTGCTGTCGCCTTTGCAACTGACGAACCCGATGCCAGAAAATCCGCCCCCTGACACTGGCATGTCTCCCCCGCATGGCTTAGAATCCCGAGTCCTTTCCCGGAGCGTCCGAGGAAGCATGTCTCTCAGAGACCCCGACAGCGCCTTAGAACCTGTTGCCAGGCAAGAAGTTACGAGATGCCAAACAACGTCAATGCCGAGAAGGCACTCCGTCAGAACATCAAGCGTCGCCTGCGGAACCGCGCGGCGACCACGACTCTGCGTACCGCCATCAAGAAGGTGCGAGTCGCACTGGCGCAACCGACACCGGATGCCCAGGTTCTGGAAACCAACCTCCGCGCCGCCGTCAAACGGCTCGACCGCGCAGCGGCCAAGGGACTGATTCACCGCAACGCCGCAGCCCGGACCAAGTCCCGGCTCGTCAAGCAGCAGAAGCAGAAGCTCGGCACCACAGCTCCCGCGGCCCAGTAACTGATCTCTGTTTCGTTCACAGCCGTCCTCCGGGGCGGCTGTTTGCATTGATACTGCCGGGGTTGGAGTTCAGCCTTTAGGCTGCTCCGGAGCAGGCTTGTGAGTCGCTGCACTTGCCAGAGTGCGGGCTTCCCACGTTCTGGCGAACGCAGCTACCCCTCATCTTCACCTAGGTGGACCTGTGGGAGTTCAGGTTTTCGCCTGTCTTTGATCTGGCAGTGCCCGATCGCCGAAAGCGGGCGATGCAGCCTAAAGGCTGAACTCCAACCCCGATGCAGAGGACGTTTTTATATCGGGATGGCCGCAAGAAACACAAAAGACGTAAAAGGAAGACTCCCCCCTTTGCGTTTTTTGAGTGTCCGGCGGCCACCAATTCCCTCAGATTTCACTGGGGATTTGAGGCGACATGCCTGCGCTTCACCAGATCACGGGCACGTCGGAAGCGTGCCCCACATCGGCGAATCTGAACTGCGGGTGATCAGCCTACCAGTTCCTGATCCTTGCGACCCATCTCGTCCAGGACGACCGGGTGCCACTTCGTGTCACGCTGTTTGGGCGGCTGGTAGTGCGTCCGTGCCCACGTCCTCAGCTTCATTTCTTCGACCGGATCGACCGCTCCCTCGGATTGTCGAGTCGTATACTTGTCCATGACTGGATCCTCCCATCCGGCAAGGGGTATTGCCCACTGCCTGCTCGCGTTTCCCGCGAGTCTCCCTTGAACACGGTCCCACATGCGGGGCCGCTTACTGGCCTTGGAATCACTGCAACACGGTCAATCCAGGTGTTGAATCAAAGAGCGTGTGACACAGCCATCGGCTGCGGAGAGTCCATTCTCGACCGGGGAATCATTTCATTCCTCAAGCTACACCTGTGAAATCCATTTCTCAAGACAAATATCGACAAACTTTCTGAGTTCTTTGACAAAGTTTTGAGACGTGACCGGGATTCGTTCTAATGCCCGTGGCGGGGGCGGAATCGGAGTTCAGGTTTCCTGCTTCGCGCGGGCGGAAGTGAGACATTCCTTCGTAGCCACGTTTCGCCAGAACGTGGGCGACTTGGCGTGCGTGCCCGCCTTCTGGCGAAGGGCAGCTACGCCCCACCCGGGACCGCGTGATGTATAGCCTGCCTCGGGGTGCGAGGAGGCCGGCGAAAGCCTGAACTCCAACGGTCCAACCGTCGAGTCAGGCTCTCGGCTGGCTCTCCGGTCGCAGATACACAAAATTCTTCCCGAGGCGGCCCCCGTAATTCCCTGCCGAAATCTTGACGAGGCCGGGCGTGTGCTTCGCCGCCTCAATCGCCGCCTGCGTGGCCCGCGCGACGGTCTCCAGGTCGTACCCGTTGATGATAATCTCGCTGATCGAGGTCACGCCCGGCGGCACGCGCGACGCCTCGCCCAGTTTCTCCTTCAGCGTTGGGCAGAACGGGTGGTTCGTACTGGCGATCAGGAACGAGTACGCACTCCCCGCCTTCGACCCGCTCGACGCCACCCCGCCCGGAAACGGCAGGATCACCCCCGGCACCTGGCTGGCCCCGGCGACCGACCGCTCCGCTGCGTCGAGGGCGGCATCGACCGACTCGCTGAAGAACCACAAGTTGCCCCCCATCAGTCCCTCGCGAAACCCGAACCGGCGATCGATCACGAACTCCCCCATCATGATCGGCAGCACCCACACCTTGCGTCCGAACCGCTCGGCCCGGTACTGATGACCGTCCCCGAAGAGGGCGATCTTCCGCCCCAGTTTGAAGTAGCTCTCGGTGGCCTGCAAACTAAAGCAGGCGGTCGTCGGGCAGGTCAGCACGTTCTGGCTCAACCGCGCCAACAGCACCCGCTCCAGCACCGCCTCGCGGTCCTTCTTAAACCGTGGCACATGGAATTGCAGGATCGCACCCGGCCGTCCATCCAGCGTCGCGAACGACTCATCCCCGCCCGGCCCCACGTACCGATCCAGCCCCGCCTCGCAGTCGCACAAGATCGAACTGCTGGCATGCCCCGTCGCCGCCTGGACCGCGTGGTCGAGCCACTTCCGGTCGCGGGCTGTGACCAGCACCTCGGCATAGATACTGCGAAACGCCTCAGCGTAGGTGTCTTCAATCTCAGCGGTCGGCACGGTGGGGAGTCTTGCGGGGGAAGAGGAAGGCGGGGGCGGTTGAGAGGACGAACCTGCTCTGTGGCACGATAACGATTGACGCGGAAGCCGTCAGCCATCAGCCCCGGAGACGATCCGTTCCGTGTGATGGGGCTGGGTGGCACGTCCCTGAGTCCACGAAGGGCGTGGCGAGGCCCCCTGGGCATGAAAGTCCAGCCAACTCGCGTCCCCCACGCCCTTCCCAAAGCGTCAGGGCGTGCCACCCAGAGTCACTCTTCTCTTGAGTGCGGAGGCTCTTCGGGCGTGTCACCCGATCCGGCCCACCCAACGAAAGATTCTTGTCAGATTTTTCTGGACAAACCGAAATCAGTCAGTACGATCACTCCGTATTGCAAATGTGGTCCGCCGTTCGGTCGATCTGAACTGAGAACTACACCACCTGATCGCAGCTGAGGAATACGTCATGGGTCGCCGACTCTTTCCGTCTTTCCGTCTTTCCGTCTTTCCGATCTGCTGCGATCATTCTTCCCCAGTAGCTTCCGATCCTCGCGTTCGCGTCGCCGAGTGATGTCACCCACCTTCCAACCCGTAGCGGCTTTGGAACAGCGGCTGCTGCTGAGCGGGGCCGCTCCGTATGCGGGAAGTGGCCATGTGGGGACGGTGGTACATGGGCAGGCTCTGTCGAGTTCGGTGTCGATTCTGTGTTCCGATCCCGAGAGCGATCCTTTGACCTATAGCTCCGGGGGTGTCTCCATGAATCCGGACGGCTCGTTCGTCTATACGCCCGCAGCTGGCGTGTTGGGCGATGTGACGATTCCTTTTAGCGTCTTTGACGGCACGAGTTCCGCGAATGGCAACCTGACAATCACGGTCACCAACGCCGTGCCGAACTATCCCCAGAACGATGGGACATATAGCACGCTGCATGACCGGGAGCTGATGGAGAGTGTCGCTGGAAACGACTCCTTGTCGATTGTCTACTACAGCGGCACGTGGATCTCGAACGGGAATGGCGGCTGGGTTTATAACGGCGGGTGGCAAGACTCCGATGGAGATGCGGTCACGTTCCTGAAGCTCACCGAGACCAGCCACGGGGAATTAGATCTCGATCCGTCGTCCGGAGTATTCATGTATCAGCCGGATGCAGGCTATGTCGGCGAGGATTCGTTCACCTATCAACTCACCGATGGGATTGCGACCAGTGCGGGCACAGCCACGGTCACGTTGAATGTCACGAATGTATATCCAGCGGCACAATCGGACTCGTTTTACGAAATCTATGGCCCGGTCGTTCAGGGGAATGTCTCAGTCAATGATAATTTGACTCAGGCGCCCGGCGGGGCTGGCGGTTGGGTTGATGCCGATGGCGATGCCGTGACGTTTATTGAGGAAGGTCCACACCTTTCGGGTCTGTCACTCAATGCACAGACGGGGGCCTTCACCTATCAGAAGCCAACGGGTTATTATGCTGGCACCACGAAGGACTTCAAGTACAGGATCTCCGATGGCGTCCCACTCCCTTCGATGATGATGAACATGCCGAGCGTGGCGACCGTGACGATGACCATCGCGTTTCCGTTCAGTGCCGTCGATGATGACTCCTACGAGAACACCGATCCCGAGACGATGAACCAGTATCCCGAGATCAATTACTTCGTCTTCAAAGACGACATGCTCTCGATCACAGCTGACCAGGGCGTTCTGAAGAACGACGCCGCGTCCGAGTACATTCCGTTCCTGAAGGCCGTGAAGCAAACCGACGGCCTGTACGGCACGTTCGACATCAAAGACAGCGGAGCCTTCACGTACACCCCCTACTCCTGGGTATTCACTATCTCGTTGTTCACAGACATGGGCCTGGAGGACAGCTGCCAGTACGTCGTGAAAGATTCAGCGGATAAATCGGGTTTGCCCGGGACGGTGAAGGTGGATTTGGCGAAGGTAGTGCTCCAGTACTGGGGCAGAGATGGGTTTGAATGGCTCTACATGGATGCTGGGGAAACTATCTCCAATATCTATGTTGGCGAGAAGTTTGACGCACGGGCAGTGGTTCAAGGACAGGTCAATGCAAAATTCCGATACAGCTGGGAGATCGGTGGCGATATCTTTGATAGATGGGACGCCAGTGCAGGCGATCCAACGCAGAAATATGCTGGCGCGCACTCTGATGTCATTCCGGTAAGTGGTGCCGATCAAACGAAGAGCCAACTTGATTTTCATTGGATCGATGCTGGCACACATACCGTGACCGTGTCAGTATTCATTGATGGGAAAGCTGTGGATGACAGCGTCGATGTCGAAGTCAACAGGCCGTCGTATACATATGATGCGATTATAAGCGTTCATGTGGAATTCGTTGACAATGATTTCGTGTTGGGAGACACTGCAAACGGACGTGAGGGGATTGAGTTTTCATCTTCCGCAGACCGTGGAACAACTCAACTTGTCCAAGTCGTTGCGTCTTCAGTGTGGAATGTCACCCATGTGGGGGGTGTTAAGAAGACATTTGATCATGGCATGGCCCTTGATGGAACGATCGTAGCAAAACAGACAGACAGCCCGTATGCACACGCGTGGAGCAATGCAGTCGACATTTACCGTTACGATGAATTCGAAACTACCCTAATGTGGAAGTCTTCTCGAAAAGACTCAGAGTGGGTGCCACTTTCGGTTATTAACTGGGAGTGGGGAGTTCATGCAGTCCGTGGCGCGGATAACGTCTGGAGTGACACCGACATTGAATCGGAATACTCGCACAAGTCAGATTCGTTGTATACAGACACATTTCCCGATTGGGATTCGAATATCCTACAGTTTCAGTCCCCAGTTCTCGCTAACCCGTGAGCAGCTACCGTGAAGCACTTCATACTGTCGTTCGCGATGGCAGTGATTCTCTGCCACGCCAGTCAGGCCGTCGAAGGTCCATTCGATCGTCGACCGGCATCGATATCACTGGAAGTTGTCGCTGGGCAGGAGGAAGTTGAGTTTCTCTTGTGTCTGAAGGACTTTGATCGGCTACCGAAGAATCTTCTGGATCCTCATGAAGGTATTTTTGCATCGATTCACGTCGAGAATGCAAATGGCGATGTTGTTCGGGTCTTCCCGTTGTATTCAATAAAGGATTCACAAGCGCCAGTGCCAACCAAATCAGATTGGATAACCCCACAAGATGATCTGATAGGATTTATGCGCCGGATTCGCGTTCCATGGAAGATGCTGACAAGTGTCACACCACACCTTGACATTCCTGATGGGCGATATCGTTTCAAGATTGGCATCTGTCATCGTTTTGTCACAGATCCGAATGGCACTGTCGCAACTCATATTTCCGACTGCCCGCGCGGACATTGGTCTGGGGCGGCGGGGATCATTGTTCTATGATCGGTCCGGCCCGGG
>JAYWFM010000310.1:0-3966 GCA_043778825.1 Planctomycetota bacterium
CCCCGGAGCGCGCCGAGGTCGCCAACAACCTCCCGCCAAGCCCCGCTACACCCCGCTAACGAGGGTCACAGTGCAATTCTTGGACAAACTCCTAGGTCCTCTTCAACTTCCGAACTCAAGAACAATTGATTGGCGACAAGATCGGGGGCTGATGTGCCCTTGAGACCGAACCAGATTTCCGTCCCTCATTCTCCCGAATCGACAGGGAGACTGTCCGCCACCCGGTACTCTGCCCGCAGCCACTCCAGGGCGTCATCGAGCGCCGACTTACTGGTCGCGACGTAGTGCCTCTCGGCAATCGACGCGGGGGCGTGGCCGAGGAAGAGTTGATCGAGACCTCGGAACTGCGGGTTCGAGTGGATCAGAGTGGCGGATGTTTTGCGGAGCAGTTTGAACGGCTTCGAGAACGACAGCTTGACCATACCCCGGTCGTAGGCACTCTTGACGGAGTCTGATTTGCGGTACGAACCGGTCTCGTCGAGGCGCTCTTCGACCAGTCGCTTGCCGGCTTTCGTGAGCAGGACCACTTCGGTCTGGCTGCGATGTTGTTGGAGCTGTCGGAACGTTTCCGGCCAGAGTTGGTATGTCACGGTCGGGACGCCCGCGTGGTTGGCCGTCTTGCTCCGCTTGCGAGTGATCGTGCCCGTCTGCCATGACACGTCGCGGTCGAGCAAGTCGGAGATATCCTTCTGGGTCATGCCGCAGTTCAGACCCAGCAGGATGCACAGCCGATTCAGACCGGTCGTCTCGCGCAGCAGCGTGGCCACCTCCGCATGCGTCATGGTCTCGGGCGTCGTGGTGCGACGCGTGATCTTCAGCTCTTTCGAGTCGATGTTCTTCGGCAGGTTCTCAATCGCGTCCTGGCCCCACAGCCAGCGAATGAGTGTCTTCACCGCGACCAACCGATCTCGTGCGTACGTCGCGGAACAACGATCGGCTGCCATCAGTTCGAGCAGGTGAGAGTGATATCGCGTCAGCGCTTGGCCCGCGATGGTGGACACATCGACATCAGCCCCGGCCCAGTTTCGAAAGTAGAAGATCGACGCCTTCATCGAGGTGAAACGCCCCGCCGACAACTCGCCCGCACCGACTCGCTGTTGCTCCTTGGCCAAGAACATCTTCACCCAACCGCCCAGCGAATGCGTCTCCTCCGCAGCTGTGACTTGAGATTGATTCGCCAGCCGGTCCTCCCATTGGATCTCGGCGCGTTGCCACGAATTGACTTCGCCGAGGGACGAAGGCTTCAGTAGCAGTCCCGAGATCGGGAACATGCCCCGCCGCTTCAGCATCTCGATTCGAAACTGTTCCATGTCAACGGAGCCGCCATTCATCGCCAGATCGGCTATCTCTTCGAGCACTTTTTGTTCCGGTCGAAACCGACTCCACAATCGATCCGAATGCGTGACCGGCGGCTGTCGAGGCTTCTCTCGCCGCTCACGAAGCTCCCCCAACATCTCGCGAGCCACCACCGCTTCCTCATCCGCCCCATGCTGCACCGACCAGCTGAGTACGAGCTCCCATTCGCGAATCACCTCGTCGTACTCGGCATCGCGAGACCGTGGCAATCGGACAATCTCCGCATCAAGCTTGACCTTGAGCGATCCCCAAGCCGCCACCGCCTCCCGATAACTCGCCACATCCGACTTCCCCCGCCCGCTCCCCAGGTAATACGCCTTCCCCCGATAAAACTTCTTCCACCTCCCCACCCGCCCCTCAGCCCCCCCGCTGAAACGTCAACTCCCGCTTCCTCGGCATCGCAAAATCCCCCTGCGTGATACGATCGGTGATACAGATCGTACGCATTTTGGACCAGGAAATGTATCACCGAGTCACTGAAACACTGGGATTATGGCGTAATTCTTCGACTACTTGCGTTTCTGACGCACACACGACTGTTGCAGGGCATGGAGCAATGCTGATCATCGTGAGATTGAGTTTTAGGTGTCAGAACCACCAACGAAATCGATTGTCATGCAGACGAATTCAAGATATGCTGAGATGAGTTCTGCGTGGAGAATCGTTCATGCTTCCAACCTATCCTGCGACTCTGCATTCCGGGCGGCTGGAATGGGAATCTGACAATCCGCCGAACATCCCTCCGGGTGCATCCATCCGAGTCCATGTCACATTGTTGGCTGACTCGGACGAGTCGCCAGCGACAGGACCGGCGATGGCGGTCGCTCTGGCGGACTACGCTGCTGATGGCGGTCCCAGCTGCTTTGGCGACCCCGTGGAGTGGCAACGCGAGTCGCGTGCTGACCGCAGCCTGCCAGGTCGAATCGAACGATTCTCGACAGAGCCTCTGGATGTGAGGCAGCAAGCCTGTTGACTAACGGCAATTCCATTGTTGACTTGTTTGCGTACAATCGCAGGAAGCGAACTCATTGGGATGGCGAGAGGACACTAATTCATGAACCGGTCTATCGTTTTGAGTTTGTTTTGCACTTCACTAATTGCGGTACTCGTTGTTCTCTCCGGCGCAGAGCCACGATTGAAGAGGCCCACCAATGAACTGGCTTTGACGCTGACAGCTGCAGATCCGGTCAAGTGTGAGTTGCTTACCGCAACCGGTCGAATCATGGCACCTCGTTCTGACACGGTAGTCCCTTCTGGGCTCGTTGGACTGCTGAAGGGCGAAACAGTGGTGCGTATTTACCCGTGGTGTACATTCCGCATGGTAGACGACCGTCCGACATGGAATTGGAGTTTGTGGAACAACAGTGGTGTTCGCGGTGAACCCGACGAGACCAAGGATCGCCTTGTGAAACGTATGGTGGAGATGGGGTTTAAGTCCTTCGCATCATCCGACAAACATTACCAACTGGCCTTTGAACGTAATGCAACGGGATATCAAGAGACGGTCTTGATCTCGGATCCGGAACCGTGGGTCGGAAGCCGTGAATCGAGTGTTGGCATCCGTCTGAACTGGACCGTTTCATCCGCCGCAAAGGGGGCCATTCCGACATATGCGGAGATCGTCAAGGTCATGCCAACATTGCAGCCCCCAACCCCAACGGAAGGTATGCACCGAATTCCTGGAGAGGTTCTTTCAGCATTGACGGAAGAGCCCGTTGTCGAGGTTTCCCTCAGTGGACCAGGCACAACGTGGTACTCCCTTGACATTCTCTTTCCGAATCGTGCGGATGGTGTCACTCCAGCGATCATTCCTCGCATCGAGGCGGCGCTGAGGAAGAACGATTTCATTCCAAGCACGCATCCGGCAGAAAAAGCGAACCCTCTTTATCTATCTCTGGTGAGAAGTGGAGGGAAAGGCACATCAAATTGCCAAGTGCGTGTCCGTCAGCGCGAGGATGGTTTTTTCATTTCCATGCACGTACAAAAATGAGTCGCGCCATCAAGTGTTACCGGATCACTTGAGTCCATTCAAAGGTTTTCGATTGGTTCTCGCTTCTCTGGCGTCTCATTTGGCATTCCGATGCAACTCAATCTCACGCGGGCGAAAGTGAGCGATTCCTTCGTAGCCACGATTCGCCAGAACGTGGGCGAACAGGCGTGCGTGCCCGCCCTCTGGCGAGGGGCAGCTACGGCTCACTCGGGACCGCGTGAGGTCCATCTGGCCCGGCACCGGAAGCTCACCATTACCGCTTGGTCCCGCGACGCGGGTCTTCGTCGGCGGGTGTGTCGTCGATCCGGATCAGGTAATTGTCCTTCCCGGTGTGCTTCACCTCGTACATCGCTTCGTCGGCCTTGCGGAGCATCTCTTCCACCGGACGCGGGTGCCGGAACACCACCACGCCCATGCTGAACGTGACTGGCCAACCGGCGTCATGGACCAGCGCTCGCAGTTGATCGTGGATGCGTTTGGTCACGATTTGTGTGCTCTCGGGGCTGATCTCCGGAAAGAGCAGCGCGAATTCGTCCCCTCCCAGGCGGGCGACGGCGTCGTAATTGCGGACACTTTGTTTGAGGCGTTTGGCGGTGGCGATCAGAAGTTCGTCGCCCTCC
>JAYWFM010000311.1:0-3955 GCA_043778825.1 Planctomycetota bacterium
GGTTCACGTTCCAGCAGGCTCCCGTATCCCGAAGGGATTCCAGCCGACGCGCGGGAGTCAACGACGCGGAGGGCTGCAATCCCTTCGGGATAGGGCGGCTCGGGAGTCCGCGAACCGGTGGTGACGCTGCGCTCACCACCGGCTATTGGCTGGAATCCCTCCGGGATAGATCGGGCTGATGAACGGAGCGACGGGAGGCGGTTTGCGGAGGCTTGAGTCTCCCGAACGGGGCTGAGGACGAGAACCCTGCGTACAATGGCGACCGCACTCCTTCCGAAGTCTCGCCCACACCGTGACGAACAGATCGTCAGAGGACAGCGACGAGTGGTACGAGACCACACAGCCCCGCCGCCACCCCGCCCCCGCAGACCATCTCAGGAAAGCCTCCATGTGGTCCCCAACCGGGGTCCGCTTCATTGGTCCTCCACTTCTCACCTGCGAACCTACTCCTCGGACGGATTCTCTGAGTCTGGCAAATTCCGGGAGCGCGTGAGGTAGCCGATGATCAATGCCGACGCGGCCACCACCACCAGCAGTTCGCCCAGCCGACGCCGCCAGGATTTCCCCGGAGGGGCTGGGGGCGCGACCTGGGCGGAGGGGATGAGCTGGAGTGTTCTCGCCACAAACAGTGGGGCGATGTGGGTGCCACGCGGGGTCTTGTACCCGTAGCGCTTGATGAAGTACCCCGCACACTGGACCGGCTGGTTCAGTCGCTCGCCCGGTTTCAACGTCGCCGGGAGGTCTGTGAACAGGACGCGCGTCGGGTGATTTTCGGCATCGGGGGTGTAGAGCCACGCCTCGTAGAGTTCCTCACCGGGACGTGTCGGGGCTCCCGAAGTGAGGAGGCTCAGGTTCCACAGCGTCCCCTCGATCTCCAGCAACTGGCCGCGATACTGCTCGGGATGCTGATGCAGGCTCACAAACCCCACCCCGCGGGTGGCTGCGGTGTGGAGCTGGGCCGCGGTGTGTGATCGCACGTATTGGAGAACCCGATCGAGGCCGATTTGCTCGGACGGAGTCAGCCCGAGCCGAGCGTCCTGCATCATCACCAGCCACGCGGGCGGCAAGCGATTCGCCGAGTCGGTCGGTTCCCCTGGCGAGGCGAGAGAGGCGGGAGGGGACTCATCCCGCGTCAGGGTGGGTGAGGCACAGTCGGGCTGCACTTCGAAGTCGAGCTGACTCAACGAGGGCAGCGAATCCGCCCCCGGCTCCGAGCGGCTCCCTCCCCCACGGTTTCCTTTCTCCGATGTCCACTGCCACCCGATCAGCACCACCCCCAACAGCAACGCCGTCCGCCACAGCCGCCACGGCGATCTCTTGCTCCGCAGTGGATCAGATGGGGACGGACGACCGCGTCGCATGGGAGTCACTCCGATGAGGTGAGAGGGGCATGTGGTCAGATTGTAGGGAGGGACCAGCCTGCGCCATACTCGGGCAAAAGACGATGACGGTTAACACCGTTGTGATCCGAGCGTGCAGATGCACTTGGCAGACCTGGCGAATCGCCAGAAAATCAATGCGTTCACCACATGGGGCAGCGGACACGAGGAGCCTCTTCATGTTTTTGTGATTCATGATTTTGTGCCCCGCTGATGTTCCGGAGTCGACAGGAAGAGGTTCACAAAATCATGAATCACAAAATCATGGGGAGGCTGTCAATGGGTGGGCCAGCGACAATCACAACGTACGTCGCACACTCTCGGATTGCGGCCACCACCACGGCAATGCACTTTGTGAAGTCGGGCAACTCTTTTCTGACTGAAAACTGATGACTGACGACTGAAAACCAACGCACTGTGAAACAGTGCGTTGCCGTGGGCCACCCCGGAGCGATCTTTCCACCGGTGGCTCCGGGTTGCTATCATCAACGCTCGTTGATCCCTGAGCGGAACCCACCCCATGCCTCATCGTCGCCAATCCCCTCCCCTCTCACGACGCCTCGTCCTGGGGGCCCTCGGGGCCAGCGTGGCGTTGCCGTGGTTGGAATCGATGAAACTCTTCGCAGCTGATGTGCCGAAGGGGCCGCCCAAGCGGTTCGCCTTCCTGTTCTTCGGCGACGGGATTCACCCGCCCGAGTGGTGGTCGAAGGGAAGCGGAGCCGACCTCGAACTGGGGCCAGCTTTCGCATCACTCGAACCGGTCAAGCAGAAGGTCAACTTTATTCATGGCCTCGCTCATCCAGGCGATGTCGTGGGGGGGCACGCCAAGGGGGCTGCGGGCATCTTGACGGGGGTGGCACCTGTGGGAGGCCGCCGCATTCAGGCGTCGACCAGCCTGGACCAATACCTCGCCCAAAAGTTCGGCGACGAGACGGTACTCCCGAGTCTGGTGCTGGCCTGCGAACGCCCGGTGAGCGGGTTCCACGAGTCGGGCTATTCGATGATGTACTCCTCGCATGTCTCGTGGAGTTCACCGGTCTCGCCCGTGCCGTCGGAACTCTACCCCTCGCTCGCTTTCGACAGCCTGTTCGAAAGCAAAGGCAACCGCACGCACATCAGCGTCCTCGACCATGTGCTCGAACAACTGAATGATGTGTCGCGGAAAGTGTCGCACTCCGACCAGGCCAAGCTCGACGAGTACACCACCTCCGTCCGCGAGGTCGAACAGCGGCTGGTGAAATTGCAGCAACAACCCGACCAGGGACTCAATCAACCCCAGGCCGCGCAGCTCAAGCGCCCACCCGATGGCCTGCCAAACCAGATCGACGAACACTCGCGTTTGATGTGCGACATCATCGCACTGGCCTTCCAGACCGACCGGACTCGTGTCGCGACTTTGTTACTGACGAACAACCTGTCGGGGCAGATGTACCCGTTCCTCGGCCTGCGGCAGGACCACCATAACTTTTCGCACAGTTGGCAGAACAAGGAGTTCGCCTCGATCGCCCGGTTCTGGGTGCAGCAGTACGCCTACCTGGTGAAGAAGCTCGACGCGATGCCGGAAGGGGACGGCACCGTACTCGACAACTCCTGCATCCTGCTGGCCAACGAACAGTGGACCGCCCACAGCGCCCCCAAGGTGCCGCTGCTGGTCTCCGGCGGGCTGTCGGGCACGCTGAAAACCGGTCGCACGCTCGACTACGAAGAAGCCAAGGATCGCAAGCTCTCGTCGCTCTACCTGAGCCTCCTCGACCGCATGGGAGCCGGGCTGCCCCAGTTCGGGAATGCGAAAGACCATCTCGTCGGGCTGTAGTGCACCGTTGGAGTCCAACCTTCAGGCTGCTCTGGTGCAGGCTAAAGCATTTCAAGATGGCCCGTGCGCCCTCGTCGCTTACTCCCCTCGGTCCGAGCGAACGGACGTAGGCGTCCGTTCGACCATGGAGGCGCACACCCCATCGGGTGCATTCGCCAATTGGCGGTATCCAGAATCAGTCACCCGACGCGTCAGCGAGGGCCGAGCGCAGCGAGGAGTGCCACCAAGAAGCGTCAAGCAACGGGGCATCATCTGGGGGGCCGAGCTCTCGGAGAACATCGACAGACGTACGCCCTCGCTGACGCGTCGGGTGACTGGTTCCCTGGCCGGACACGCTGATTCGGGAGATCCTTCACACATCTTTCCGACTCGTCCGAGGCCGAGTATTCGTACACAGATTTCGCAGATTACCACAGATCCCAAAGGGCGGAGTGCGACCGATCGCGTGGGGTCGCCGCCGCAGCCAGTGTCTCATCTGTGAAAATCTGTGCGATCTGTGTACCCCTTCAATGTTGTGCGGCAGTGGATCGCACTCGGTGTGCGGCTGAAAGTCTGGAACACTCCGGAATGGCTGTCGACTTCAGCGCGGAGTGTCCTGATAAACACTAATTCAGACATCCTCATTGGGCTGGATTAGTGTGTATTAGAGCGGTTCCTACATGGGTCTTTACACATTGAGGCGCTCGATGAAAACATGAGTCACGCCATCGAATGTTCTTCGCCCCGAAGGGGCAGCCACATATCAGCCCAGGGCAGAGTGGCA
>JAYWFM010000312.1:0-22535 GCA_043778825.1 Planctomycetota bacterium
ATCACTCGAGGCCCAGGCGACTGGCTAGGTCTTACCCGGTACGACTCTCTCATTCGCAACCTCTCCCCGGCTTTCGCCGACGCACCCTGACACCTTTGATCGCCCCCCCTTTGATCGCCCTGGACGGTTTCGCAGCTCTTTGGTGGAATTCGAAGGGTGTTGCGGTTTTGACATTCAGTCTCATTTCTCATTTGCGACAGTTTTTGTTGTCATAAAGGGTTGGCTCCCCTATCATGAGGGGAGTGACAACCTTCTCCTGCTGGGCGTTTGCCTCTCCAATCCATGCGATTCACCTTGGAACATGACGACCGCGAGTTCCTCGCCGACCTCCGCAAGAGCGGGCGGTCGACGGTGCAGGCGTTGTGTGATCGCCAGGGTGTCACAGCGACGGCAATTCGCCAGCGGTTGACGCGGCTGCAGGCGATGGGGCTGATCTCCCGCGAGGCGACTCGGGGGGAGCGTGGGCGGCCATCGCATACCTATGTCGTGACGACGGAAGGTCTTCGGCAGCTGGGAGATAACTACCGCGACCTGGCTCTGATGCTGTGGGACGAGATCACGCTCATCGACGATGACGCGGTGCGTTCGCGGCTGATCGGGCGGTTGCGGGATCGGCTGGTGCAGACGTATGGCCGGGATGTGCGGTCGGCGTCGCTCTCGGACCGGTTGGAGGAGCTGCGGGGGCTGTTGACGACGCTCGGCTTCGATGTGGAGTTGCGGCAGCAGGGGGGCGAGTTGTTGCCGATCCTGCGAGAGAACTCCTGTCCCTATCACGATATTGCCGCACGAGATGCGTCGATCTGTGATCTGGAGCAGACGGTTTTCTCGGAGGTGCTGGGTGTGCCGGTTCATCGAACGCAGTGTTGCCGAGATGGGGACCAATGCTGCGAGTTTTCGGCGACGCAAGATGTCAGCATGCAGGTGGCTGGCTGAGAGCGGTTTCTCGCGAAACATAACCGGCGGAAGTTGATTCACGAGTGAGGGATCGGGCGGTACAGTGGGGGATTCGAGATCGAATTCCCACCGCCCCCTGGCCCCCACCCATTGGAGAGAGACAATGACCTGGATTGAAGGTCGGTTCGAAGAGAATGTGGTCACGACGACACTCGAGCAAGCCATGAACTGGGCCAAAGAGTCCAGCATCTGGCCGATGACGTTCGGGTTGGCGTGCTGTGCAATCGAGATGATGGCCACCGGGGCCAGCCGGTTCGACATCGACCGCTTCGGAGCGGGGGCCTTCCGGGCCACGCCGCGTCAGGCGGACCTGATGATCGTGGCCGGAACCGTGACCTACAAGATGGCCAGCCGGGTGCGTCGTCTATGGGAGCAGATGCCCGACCCGAAGTACGTGATCGCCATGGGGGCCTGCACCATCGGTGGTGGGCCGTACTTCAAGTATGGCTACCACGTCGTGAAGGGTGTCGACCTCGTCGTCCCCGTCGATGTCTACGTGCCGGGGTGCCCGCCTCGGCCGGAAGCCCTGCTCGAAGGTCTGATGCGAATTCAGGACAAGATCAAGGCTAAACGCATCGGCAAGGGCGTCCAAGAACTGCTGCCCGTGCCACACCACAGCGGATTCGCCAAGCACCCGGAATTCATCCAAGGGTAACCCCAGGCTCGAAGCCATGTCCACCGCCACTGTCTCAAGCCTGATTACTGCCGAGCAGTTCGCCGAGATGAATCTTGACGGACCGTATGAGCTCGTGGATGGGGAGATTGTTGAGATGACTCGACCGGGAGGCGTGCATGGGTTTATTTGCATGAAGGTTGGTGCTCGACTGAACGCTTGGGCTGAGTCGACAGACTTCGGCTGCGTGATTTGTAATGATGTCGGTGTCGTTACCAAGCCAAAGTCCGTACGAGGTCCAGACGTGATATTGATCCCGTGGAGTCGTCTCCCGGGTCGCAGGCTGCCCAGCGGCTGGTTCGAGAATCCGCCGGTGTTAGTGGTGGAGGTTCTCTCTCCCACGGACCGCTGGAACGCGATGCTGGCGAAGGCCGCTGAGTACCACGATGCCGGGGTCGACGAGGTGTGGGTGATCAATCCCTCGACACGAATGGTCTCAGTGTTCGAGTCGGACACTGATCCGTGCAAGTATGCGGCGGATGCGGTGTTGACCTCGCGCCATCTGCCAGGATTTGAATGCTCTGTGGCCGCGTTGTTTCCGCCGGAAGGGGGGGCCTAGATCATGTCCACTGCTACCGTTCCAGTCACATCTCCCACACTTGTCTCAGTCGACCAGTTTCTCGATATGCATTTCGACGGACCGGTGGAACTCGTGCGCGGGGAGATTGTCGAATTGACGAGGCCAGAACAATCGCACGGGAATGTCTGTTCAGAAGTCGCATTTGCGATCACAGCTTGGGCACGGAAATCCAACGCGGGGAGAGTGACGACCAACGATGGCAGAATCGTGACCGAGCCGGTCCCTGGGACGGTTCGTGGGACCGATGTGGCGTTCTTTGCTGCGAATCAGCTCACTGACGGCAAGTTGCCGCGTGGTCCGATGGCGCTCGTTCCAGTCCTGTGTGTGGAAGTGCTGTCTCCATCCAACACTTGGACAGAAATGCGAAACAAGATAGAAGAATTCCTTGCCGCAGGAGTCCGTGAAGTCTGGCTCGTCGATCCAGAAGTTCGCACAGTCGAGCGATTCCGAGGGGATACGGGATCGGCTCTCTACCGGGCCTCGCAAACGCTCACAAGCGTTGAGTTGCCGGGATTCTCCGTGTCCGTCGCCGACTTCTTTGCCGGGGTCGAGTAACCCCGCATCAGGACGACGGACGGTCCGCCTGTCCCACTCCATTTGTCCACCCTCTCGTTTTCGAGATCCCGCTCCATGTCCGCAACGCTCAAGATCACCGACCTCCACGTCTCCGTTGGCGAAACGCCGATTCTGAAGGGGGTCAACCTCATCCTTCACCAAGGCGAGATTCACGCCCTGATGGGGCCCAACGGCTCGGGCAAGAGTACGCTGGCGTACACGCTGGCGGGGCATCCGAAGTACGAAGTCACGAGCGGGACGATCGAACTCGATGGTCGCGACATCAGCGAACTCGACCCGTGCGAGCGGGCGCGGCTGGGGATGTTCCTGGCCTTCCAGTACCCGGTCACGATTCCCGGCGTGAAGGTCGCCGACTTCATCCGGCACGCGGTCACCAACGTGCGGAACCCGGCTCGCAAAGAGGGCGAAGACCTGATGCCGATGAAGGATTTTCGGTTGGAGCTGCGCCAGACGATGACCGAGCTCGACATCGACCACGAGTTCGCTCGGCGTTACCTCAACGAGGGGTTCTCCGGCGGCGAGAAGAAGCGGATGGAGATCCTCCAGCTCGCCATGCTCAAGCCGAAGTTCGCGATCCTCGACGAGACCGATTCGGGCCTCGACAGCGACGCCGTCCGCGTGGTCAGCGAGGGCCTCGCCAAGCTCTCCGGACCGCAGATGGGCGTTCTGATTATCACGCACCACGAACGCCTGCTGGAGTACAATATCCCACAGTTCACCCACGTGATGCTGGCGGGCCGGATCGTCGAAACCGGCGATGCGGCGCTGGCTCATGAACTGCACGCGAATGGATACGCCGGGGTGCGGGAGCGGCATCCGGAGGAAGCTGCGGAGGAGGATGCGGTCAAGCAGCCGAAGATTGCCGCAGGAGTTTAATCACCATGTCCACAGTCATGCTCCAATCCGTTCCTCGGTCCATTTCCGAGATCGTTTCCGGAAGGGGAGAACCTCCGATGGGTGAGGTGCGTGTTCAGGTTCTCCTGACGAATTCTTTCGATGCTGTTCGACTGGAACTGGGCGAGATCACCGAGGATCAGGTTCGGCAGTGCGAAGTCGATGCAATGGTCGACACGGGTGCAGTAGCGACTGTGATCCCGCGGGCCGTGGCCGATGCCTTGGGGATCGCGATTCGTGGGCAGCGGGAAGCCCGCTACGCGGACGGACGCAAAGAGATGGTCCCTGTCACGTACCCGGTCATCGTCGAAGTGCTGGGCCGCGACACTGTCGAAGAGTGTCTGATTCAGGGAGACTCGGTAGTTGTCGGTCGAACGATTCTCGCGAAGACGGATCTTTTCATCGATTGCGTCGGTTGTCGATTGGTCCCGAACCCCGCGCATCCGCATCATCCGGTCCTGAAGGTGTAGTAACATGGCTCCCTCTGGAAAATCACCGTACCTCATATCCCCGTCAGCCTTACAGCGTGTGACGGCGTTGATTGACTATTTGGCGACCCATCGCAACGCAGAGGGGGTCACTGCGACGCTGGCAGGTCAGCAACTCCCAATCGAGGGACTCGATCCGGAGAGTGCTTCGACGACTTGGACACAGATTGCTCAATCACACATCGAGTTCTTCGAGGCATACCTTGGCACGCAAGGTTTTACGCTCCGGCTGCGAGATCGCCACCAGCAAGCACCTCCGAGACCTCCGTTGACTATGGATCGTGTTGCAGCGTTGCATAACACGGCTGAGAGGCTACACAGTGAGGCTCTCAGTCAGTCGGGGCATCACCTGGAGCGGTCCAAGATGTGGGTTTCGGCGCTCACTGCACTCGCTGGAGCCGTCATGGGTTCCCTAGTCACTTATTTACTCACCGGGAAATAGTGTCGCCATGACCACAGCCACCCTTATCACCGCCGAAGAATTCTCCCGCATGTCATTCGACGGACCGTGTGAACTCGTGCGCGGGGAGATTGTTGAGATGACCGGCCCCGGACAACGGCATGGCGGAATCTGCCACAATGTGTCTCGCGTCTTGATTAAATGGCTGCCCCGAGAGGATGACTACGCGATCTCCACGAACGATGCAGGAGTCAAAACAGAAGTTGACCCCGACACGGTGCGGGGGCCGGATGTTCAAATCATTGAACGCCACCGTCTCGATGATGGCAAACTCCCGATCGGACATCTCAACGTTCCCTCTGATGTCGCTGTGGAGGTCATGTCACCCAGTGATCGCTGGCCTCGTATCATCCAAAAAGTCGGCGAGTACTTGGCTGCGGGCGTCCGTGAGGTGTGGGTACTCGATCCCGATCACCAGAGGGTACATGTCTATCGCGTGGATGACGAACCGACGGTCCTCGACCGCGACCGAGAACTGATTAGCACTGCGATTCCTGGGCTCCATTTTCCCGTGTCCGAATTGTTTCGAGGATTCTGAGGTCACACTCCCACGACACTGGCAATCATCATGACCATCGCCACGCTCATCACCGCCGAAGAGTTTCTCGACTTGTCGACCGACAAGCCTTGCGAACTCGTGCGCGGTGAAATTGTGGAGTTCGAGTTCGGTACAATGGTTCATGGGGCGGTATGTGCCCACTTGAGCTTCTGCCTTTCGTTGTGGGAAGACCAGCACCACGCCGATGTCTGCATCACCTGCAACAACAGTGGCATCGTCCTGGACCGTAACCCCGACACCGTCCGTGGCCCCGATCTTCAGGTCATTTCGCGTGATCGTCTCTTGAACAGAAAGATCCCCGTCGGCTATCTGACAGTTCCCCCCGATGTTGCGATTGAAGTTCGCGACGTTTGGGATCGGACTTCGAAGTTGCTTGAGCGAATTGTGGAGTTCTTGGAATTCGGTGTCGGAGAGGTGTGGGTCGTCTGCCCAAAGACCAAGATGGTCTTCATTCACCGCGACAACGAAGAAACCACCGTCTTCCAGGGAACCGACATCGTCACCTCCCCTCAGCTTCCCGACTTTCAGTGCCCAATCTCGAAACTCTTCGAGGGGATCCCATGACCCACCAATCCGTCGATCAATCCTAAACCATCAACCATCAACCTTCCCCCTCCCTCACCCCGCGATCCCGACTTTCACTCGGAGAAAGCAGATCATCATGTCCACAGCTCTCCTCACCGAACCCCTCGAAAACGAAAAAGACGATGTCTCCATCGGAGACTACCAGTACGGCTTCCACGACCCGGAAGACAAGTACGAGTTCAAGTCCCGCCGGGGACTCGACCGCGAGATCGTCGCCCAGATCAGCGAGATGAAGAAGGAGCCCGCCTGGATGCTGGACTTCCGCCTCAAGTCGCTGGCTGAGTTCGAGAGCCGCCCCATGCCCACCTGGGGCGGGGACATGTCGGACCTCGACTTCCAGAACATGTTCTACTACGTCAAGGCATCTGACCGCCAAGGCAAGACGTGGGACGATGTGCCCGAAGACATCCGCAAGACCTATGACCGCCTCGGCATCCCCGAGGCCGAGAAGAAGTACCTCTCGGGGGTCAAGGCCCAATACGAGTCCGAAGTGATCTACGGCTCACTTCAGGAAGACCTCGCCGCTCAGGGCGTCCTCTTCACCGACACCGACTCGGCCCTCCGCGAACACCCCGAGATCTTCCGCGAATACTTCGCCACGATCATCCCGCCGAACGACAACAAATTCGCAGCCCTCAACTCCGCCGTCTGGTCGGGCGGGTCGTTCATCTACGTCCCCAAGGGCGTGAAGATCGAATTCCCGCTGCAAGCCTACTTCCGCATCAACACGATGAACATGGGGCAGTTCGAACGCACCCTGATCATCGTCGATGAAGGAGCCAGCGTGCATTACGTCGAAGGCTGCACAGCTCCGACGTATAGCTCTGATTCGCTGCACTCGGCAGTGGTCGAGATCGTCGTCAAGCGGAATGCCCGCTGCCGGTACACGACGATCCAGAACTGGTCGAACAACGTCTACAACCTCGTCACCAAACGGGCGATGGCGTACGGCGATTCACTGATGGAGTGGATCGACGGCAACCTCGGCTCGAAGCTGACGATGAAGTACCCGGCCATCTATCTGATGGAACCGGGCGCGCGCGGGGAGACGCTGTCGATCGCCTTTGCGGGGGACGGACAGCACCAGGACGCGGGGGCCAAGATGGTCCACTGTGCCCCGAACACCAGCAGCCGCATCATCTCGAAGTCGATCAGCAAGAACGGTGGCCAGGCCAGCTATCGCGGACTGGTCAAGGTCATGAAGGGCGCTCACAACTGCAAGAGCAACGTGGTCTGCGACGCCCTGATCCTCGACTCGTCCAGCCGTAGCGACACCTACCCGTACATCGAAATCGATGAACAGGATGTCTCGATCGAGCACGAGGCCAGCGTGTCGAAGATCGCGGAAGATCAGCTGCTCTATCTGATGAGCCGTGGCCTGACCGAGGGCGAAGCCAGCGCGATGATCGTGACCGGGTTCATCGAGCCGCTGGTGAAGGAGCTGCCGATGGAGTACGCGGTCGAGATGAATCGGTTGATCGAGATGCAGATGGAAGGCTCGGTGGGGTAGGGGAGCGGTCAGCGATCAGCTTCCAGCGTTCAGCCAGAATCTGGAGGAGGCATCTGATGGCGACAGCTACGCATTCCCCAAAGATGACGGTCGGGGAGTTCGTCGCACTTCCGGAAGACGGTGTTGATCGTGAACTGATTGCAGGTGAGGTCCGGGAGCGAGGCTCATCCATCCACGGCATGAGACATGCGGGTTGCCTCGCGAAACTCTCCTACCTGATCGGCAATTGGTCGCACGACAATCCATCGAGTGGAGTTGACGTTCTCGCGGGACAACCCGGGTTCATCATGCAGCGCGAACCGCCAACCGTGGTTGGTCCCGATTTCGCTGTGGTGGATGCCGATGTTCCGACTGATCCGAGATCGGGACTGGTGGAAGGAGTTCCGCGACTTGCCGTGGAGATCCTCTCGCCTTCCGACAATCAGGGAGACATCCATGAAAAGGTGCGGCTCTACATCGAGCATGGCGTTGCGGTCGTGTGGGTCGTGGACCCGGATGACCAGAGCGTTCGGATCTCCCGAGCAGGGCAGCCGGTCACGTTGTTCAGCGAGGAGCAACTGCTGAGTTGCGAGCCTGAACTGCCGGGATTCTCGGTGCGTGTCGGTGAGTTGTTTCGCTAGGCGAAGGGGGGACGAGCATGAGTACCACAACTGCCTTAGTCACCGCCGACGAGTTCTCGGCAATGGCCCATGAACGCCCATGCGAATTGATCCGAGGAGAGATTGTCGAGATGACCAGCCCCGGAAGTCGCCATGGGCAGGTGTGCAGCAACGTGTCGCACCTCCTGCAAACGTGGTCACGTCAACAGTTAGTTCCCTACAACGTCATCTCGAATGATGCGGGCGTGCTGACCGAGCGCGATTCCGAAACCGACTCCGTGCGTGGCCCCGATGTGTCTGCAATCCGCAACGATCGCTTGCCCGATGGCGAGCTTCCCGTCGGACACATGAGCGTGGCTCCGGAACTCTGCGTGGAGGTGCTGTCGCCGTCGGATCGCTGGCCCGATGTCTTGTCGAAGGTCAGCGAGCTGCTGCGGGCGGGTGTCCACGAGATGTGGGTGATCGACCCCGCTCACCGCCGGGTGCATCTCTACCACAGCGACGATGAGCCGACCGTACTCGATCACGACGAGAACCTGACCAGCACGGCCCTTCCGGGACTGGCGTTTGCGGTCCAGGAACTGTTCTTCTTGACGTGAGTCGTTTCCATTTTCTTCTGCCGACTTGTTCCGGAACCCTGCCGTGTCCCCTGCCCTCAAACGCATCTCTCCCGTCGAGTACCTCGAACTGGATCGCATCGCAGCGACCCGGAGCGAATATTACTTTGGGGAGATCATCGCCATGTCGGGTGGAACCGAATCCCACAACCTGATCGGTTCCAACATCAATCGACAGGCAGGCAATGCCTTGGAACTACGGCCCTGCCGTGTCTACACATCCGACATGCGAGTCCGGACATTAACCGGCGTATACACCTATCCGGATGTCTCCATCGTCTGCGGTCAACCCCAACTGGCAGATGAGCGAAAGGATATTCTGCTCAATCCTCTCGTGATATTTGAAGTGCTTTCACCCTCGACGGCTCTCTATGACCGAGGTGCCAAGTTCGATCACTATCGCAGCATCCCCTCGTTGCAGACCTATGTCATCGTGGCTCAAGATCACCCTTCCATCGATTGCTATTCCCGTCAGCCCAACGCGGGTGGTTGGCTCCTGACGGTCGCTCGTGGTCTTAATGCCGTGATCCAGATCCCTGCCGCGAATTTCGAGCTTTCACTGTCCCGTGTCTATGCCAACGTGGAATTCCCCGCCCAAGAAGTACCTAAGTAATCCCGACATCCTTCGCCTCCACCTCAACAACACACCTTCCTCCAACAGCTCAGACTCCAGCCCCATGCCCACTGCCACCATGCCTTCCTCGTTCACCCGCACCGGCTTCGAAGCCTTTCTTGAATCTCGCACCGAACCGGCGTGGGTCACGGCGAAACGCTCGACGGCGTTCGATGCCTACAGCGAATCGCTGGAGCATCCCCTCGAACCCGAGGAGTACCGGCGACTCGATCTGCGGTCGTTCAAGCCGGACGCCTACTCGCTCCGCACGACGCTGGCGACCGATGTTCAGTTCAGCACTCTCATGCAGGACCGGGCCGAGTTCGGCGGCGCGGTCGTGCATGTCGATGGCTCGTGCATTCGGTCCTCGCTCAATGAGGACTTGGCCAAGAAAGGAGTCCTATTCGGGAGCCTCTCCGAGTTGCTCGTCTCGCACCGCGAAGTCCTGGAGCCGCACTTCATGACCAAGGGCGTGAACCTCACCAAGGACCGCTTCACCGCCTGGCATGCGGCCTTCTGGACCGGCGGCACGGTGCTGTATGTCCCGCGCAACGTCGAGATCACAGCTCCGCTCTACAGCTTGATCGGTCTGCAAGGCGAAAACGTCGCCGACCTCTCGCACACGCTCGTGATCCTCGAAGACGGGGCGAGTGCGACGTTGCTCGAAGAGACAGCCTCTGCCGATCCCAAGGCGAATGGACTGCACAACGGAGCCGTCGAACTGCTCGTCGGGGCCGGGGCGCGACTCCGCTACGTCCAACTCCAGAATTGGAACACCAAGGTCCGGCACTTCGCCCACCAGTGCGGGCGCGTCGCGCGGGACGGCATGCTGCAATGGACCGTGGGAGCCCTCGGCTCACGGCTCCAGCACATCCACCAGCATGTGCATCTCGACGGTCGCGGAGCCAGTGCCCAGGTGAACGGCGTGACCTTCGCCACCGACCGGCAACTGCTCTCGTACTACACGCAGCAGTCGCACAACGCCCCGAACACGACCTCGGACCTGCTCTACAAAGAAGTCCTCCGCGACCAGTCCCGTGTCGTGTGGCGCGGCATGATCAAGGTCGAAAAGGACGCCCAGAAGACCGACGGCTACCAGCGCAACGACGCCCTGATGCTCAGCCAGGACGCCCGCGCCGACGCCATCCCCGGCCTCGAAATCGAAGCCGACGATGTCCGCTGCACCCACGGTGCCACCACCGGCCGCGTCGACGACGAACAGCTGTTCTACGCGATGGCCCGTGGCCTGTCGCGGTACGAAGCGATGCACGTCATCGTCGAAGGCTTCTTCGCCGGGGTCTACGACCGCATCCCGGTGGAACTGGTACGGGAGACGCTGGGCTTGGCCGTGCAGCGGAAGCTCGGCATCGGCCTGTAGGCGATGTCGCTCCGCGACTCGCATGCGGAGGGATCACCTGCCGGGAAAGTCGCCTTTCGCTCCGAGAAAGGGCGTCCTTTCGCGGAGCGAAAGGCGACTCTCAATCCTCAATCGATCGTCGCCTGGCCCGGCTTCCAGTTGCAGGGGCACATCTTGTCGGTCTGGAGGGCATCCAGGACGCGGAGTACCTCGTTGACATCGCGACCGATGTCGAGGTCGTAGATCGCCAGCCAGCGGACGATCCCCGTCGGGTCGATCAGGAATACACCGCGATAGGCGATCCCGGCGTCCTCCTTCAGCACCCCATACGCCCGGCACATCTCGTGCGTGGTGTCGGACAGCATCAGGTGCTTCAGACCTGCCAAGTCCCGATTGGAATCGCACCACCCCTTGTGGGTGAAGACGCTGTCGGTGGAGGCCGTCAGGACCACGCACTCGCGTTCCTGGAACTGATTGAGCGACTCGTTGAACGACACGATCTCGGTCGGACAGACGGCGGTGAAGTCGAGCGGGTAAAAGTAGAGACAGACCCACTTCCCTTTGAGGTCGGCCAGACTCACGCGGATGAACTCATCCTCGCAGCCTGTTTGGGTGCGGTCGTATGCCTGGACCGAGAACGGGGGAGCCTGTTGTCCGATTTGTGCGCGCACGAGAACGATTCCACGGGGAGTGACCCCACCCTCCACGGAGTCAGGGGGGCAGTTGTCGGTGAGCCCGGAGTATCGTCCGGCACGGGGGAGCTTCAACGAGGTGGTGTTTGGTACACAGATTTCACAGATTTGCACAGATCAGGAGGGCCTGTTTGCTGGACGACATTGGCGATCACGATTGCTCGTGTCCCCTTCTGAATCTGTGTCGATCTGTGAAATCTGTGTACGAATATCCCCCGTTCACAAACGATCAAATCGAAACCTTCGCCCCAGCCTTGAGTACCAGCATGCCCAGCGGTGGGAGCGTGAGCGAGACGCTCTGTGGGTGACCATGAGAAGGGATTGCTTTGGTGTCGACTCCGCCCGCATTGCCGACATCGGTGCCGCCGTACCAGCGGGCGTCGCTGTTGAGGATCTCGCCCCAGTGACCGGCAATCGGAACGCCGATGCGGTACTTGTACTGGGGCACGGGGGTCATATTCATCACGACGATGACTTGTTCCTCGGCAGACTTGCCTCGCCGGACCCAACTGAAGACGCAGTTCTGCGTATCGTCGGCGTTAATCCACGAAAACCCGTGCGGCTCGTGGTCGAGTTCGTGGAGAGCGGGCTGTTCGCGGCGGACGCGGTTCAGGTCGCGGACGAACTTCTGGATTCCGGAGTGGCGGTCCTGTTGCAGCAGGGCCCAGTCGAGCTGGGTGTCGTGGTTCCATTCCAGCCACTGGGCAATCTCGCCCCCCATGAACAGCAGCGGCTTGCCGGGAGTCGTGAACTGCATCCCGAGCAGCAGCCGCAGATTGGCGAACTTCTGCCAGGGATCGCCCGGCATCTTGGAGATCAGCGACGACTTGCCATGCACCACTTCGTCATGCGACAGAGGCAGTACAAAGTTCTCGGTGAAGGCGTACATCGACCGGAACGTCAGGTCGTGGTGATGGTGCGTGCGATGAATGGGGTCGCGCTGAAAATACTTCAGCGAGTCATTCATCCACCCCATATCCCACTTCATGCTGAAGCCCAAACCCCCGTCATACACCGGGCGGGAGACCAGCGGCCAGCTGGTCGACTCCTCGGCGATGGTCAGGATGCCGGGGAACTCTCCGTGCAGGGAGACGTTCATGTCCTTCAGGAACTGCACCGCTTCGAGGTTCTCATGGCCGCCATGCTCGTTGGGAATCCACTCCCCCGCCGGACGCGAATAGTCGAGGTGCAACATCGACGCCACGGCATCGACCCGCAGCCCGTCGACGTGATACACGTCACACCAGAACCGGGCGTTCGACAGCAGAAAGTTGCGGACCTCACCCCTCCCATAGTTGAAGATGTAGGTGTTCCAGTCGGGATGGAACCCCTGGCGCGAGTCCTCGTGCTCATACATCGCGGTCCCGTCGAACCGCCCCAGGCCGTGGCCATCGGTCGGGAAGTGACCCGGCACCCAGTCAATCAACACGCCGATCTCGTGCTGATGGCAGTAGTCGACGAAGAACATGAAGTCCTGTGGGGTGCCATAGCGCGAGGTCGGAGCGTAGTATCCGGTCGGCTGATAGCCCCAGGACCCGTCGAACGGGTACTCGGAGACGGGCATCAGTTGGAGGTGGGTGAAGCCCATGTCCTGGCAATAGGCCACCAGTTGCTCGGCGAGTTCGTGGTAGGAGCAGTATTTCCGTCCGTCCCAGGGTCGCTTCCAGGAGCCGAGGTGGACCTCATAGATCGAGACCGGCTTCTGCGACCAGTTCGTCTTCTGCCGGCGTTCCATCCAGGAGCCATCGTGCCAGTCAAACCCCTCCAGCACGGGGCAGACGATGCTCGCGGTCTTCGGTGGAGTTTCCGAGGCGAAAGCGTACGGGTCCGACTTCTGGATGATCTCGCCGGTCGGGGAGCGCAAACTGTATTTGTAGTGTTCGCCGGAACCGATGCCGGGGACAAAGCCGTACCAGACTCCGCTGGAACTGGAGTTGAGGTAGAACGCCCCGTGGCTCCAATGATTGAAGTCGCCGATGACGCAGACTTCTTGGGCATTGGGAGCCCAAACGGCGAAGTACACCCCCGAGCGCCCGTCCTGAACGGTCGGATGTGCCCCGAGGTGTCTGTATGTCGTACAACTCATTCCACGCCCCATCGCTCGGAGATCGACTGACGAGGGTTCGACCCCACCCGCAAGCATGTTGGTCCCCTCGATCCGCTCTGTGAACAGATGCAAACTTCCGAAGTCTCCGAAGACTTCGGAAGTTTTCGGAGCACCGCTGGCTGCCGCGTGAGTCATTCTAGCCGAGGGGGTATTCCACCGCGACTCCCTGAAATTGTGCCCCCGCAAAGGATTGCGATTTTTCTCTCGACTCGCTTCCGCTATCATCCGCCACTTCCCCACTTCCCCCCGGTGAGCGACCACATCGCTCGCCACTCCAGCTCTCGGGTGTTGCCTCTCCCGGAAGCTGAGGACAGATCGGCATCGGATCATCGCATGCAGCGGGTCTTCATCTCCGGAGTCGGACTGGTTTGCCCTCTGGGGAACGACCGCAAGACCGTGTGGCGTCAGCTACTCGCGGGGCAGTCGGGTATTGCTCAACTGACGCAGATCGATGTCTCGGATCTGGAGGTCAAGATCGGCGGGGAAGTCCGCGGCTTCGACCCAAAAAGTGTCGAAGTCAATGAACGCACCGCCGCTCGCAAAATGGACCGGGCCTCGCTGTTCGCGGTCGCTGCGGCACTGCAGGCCCTCGACGACGCCGGGTTGGCGGGCCAATCCCTCGGACGCAACGGCGGCGTGGTCGTCGGAGCGGGTCTCTCGGGTTTGCTGACGCTCCAGGAGCAGACGGAGAACCTGCTCAAAGGCGGCCCTCGCAAAGTCAGCCCCATGACCATCCCGCTGCTGATGCCCAATGCAGCTGCGGCCAATATTTGCATCGCCACCGGGTTCAACGGTCCCGCTTACACGGTGAGCAGTGCGTGTGCCTCAAGCGGACATGCGATGATCGATGCGGCGCGGCTGATTGCCTGTGGTGAGGCGGATGTGGTCATCACGGGGGGGACCGAGGCGTCGTTGACCCGGCTGGGCATGGCGTCGTTCATCAACATGCGGGCGATGGCCAAAGGGTTCAACGACAACCCGACTGCAGCGGTTCGCCCCTTCGATCGGGAACGGAGCGGCTTGATCATGTCCGAGGGGGCGGGTTGCCTGATCTTTGAATCGGAAAGCCATCTCCGTCGCAGGGGGGCAAAAGCCTACGCCGAATTCCTGGGGCGGGGGGTGACCTCTGATGCCTACCACATCACCCAGCCCGACCCCGGAGCGTTTGAAGCGGGACGGTCGGTGGCCGAGTGTTTGCAAAACAGTCGGCTCCTTCCCGAAGAGATTGCCGACCGCATCTATGTGAACGCCCACGGAACGAGTACGAAGTTCAATGACGCGGCGGAAACGTTGGCACTCAAAACCGGATTTAATTCCTCTTCCGAGAGACTTCGAATCAGCTCGACGAAGAGTATGTCGGGCCACTTGATTGGAGCAGCTGCGGGGCTGGAAATGGCCATCTGTTGTATGGCCCTCGTGGACCGACAGTTGCCGCCGACGATCAACCTCAAGAATCCCGATCCCGAGTGCGACCTGAACTACCTACCGGGCTTAGCGTCCGTCCGGGCAGATATTGATTACGCCATGAACGTCAGCTTCGGGTTCGGGGGGCACAATGTCTGTCTGATGATTGGTCGCGGAAACGACCCGAGTCTTATTCGCGACTCTGTAGCTTGAACTTGAGGTCACGCACCTTCAGGTCGGGATGCTCGGCTTTCAGGCGGCCCAAGATTGTCGACTTGTGAAAGCTCACGAGTTCCCCCAACAGCGTCGAGCTTGTCACGAGGATTTGCAAAACGCCATTGCGAAGGATCGTCGGTCGCGATCCGGCGGCAACATCAGGACCAGCCACGCTCTTCCAGGCATCGGCCAACTGCCGGTCGCCACGGATACGACCGATGCCCCGCATCGCGATGACCTGAGACAACACGTCGCCGAGTTTCTTCGCGTCTCGAATCGGGGGCGGCGTAAAAAGCGGTTCCTGCGGCTTGCGGGGTGGTCTCATGTCTCAATCCATGGAATAGGGATTTCAATCATGGTTTCATGAGGAAGTTTAGAACACGAATCTCCACTGATAAACACGAATCCCTTTCAAGGAAGGATTCTTCATCAGTGAAGATGAGCGGAGATTCGTGTTCCAAACTTCCCCTCTGTCTGCTTCCCACGGTGGACTTCCACTCAGTCGCGAGCCAGCGGCATGACCACATAGGTGTAGTTCTCATCCGCCTTGAAGACCGCAGCACTGTCCCCATCGACGACCTGCAAAGTCACCTGGCTCGACGATTCCAGGACCCGCAAAAAGTCCGACACAAACTTGGGATCGAAAGTGATCGTGAAGTCGTCTCCTTCCAGGCTGATCGGCAACTGGACGTTCGAGGTGCCGACATCGCTGGCGGAACTCTTGAGCGTCAGGGCTTGCGCGTCGAAGGCGAAGTCGACCCCCTTGCTCTCCTCATTCGTCACGATCATGGCTTGACGCACTGCCGAGAGAAACGGCCCCACCACCAGCGACACACTCCGCGAGTAGTCGTTCGGAATCACATCCTGGTAGCGCGGGAAACGCCCTTCGACCAGCCGGGCATAGATCGTCGAGTTGCCGCTCCGCACCAGGACATCATTCGAGTGCAGGGCGATGTGAACCTCCTGATCTCCACTCTGGATGCTACGCTCAATCAACTGCATCGCCTTGGCAGGGATTACCGGAGCGACCACTTCCTCGGCCACGCGGCCTTGAGCCGAGGCCGCAGCCTTGAAGACCGCCAAACGTCGACTGTCGGTGGCAGCCAGAGTCACGCTGTCCTTGCGAAGCTCCATCAACACGCCGCCCAGGGCGTAACGAGTGCTTTCGACATCGGTGGAGAAGATCGTCCGCTGGATGCCTTGCTTGAGGACAGACCCGGCCACGATGTGGTAGTCCTTCTCCTCGAAGGCTGCCACTTCGGGGAACTCTGCCGGGTCTTCCACCGAGAGCTTGAACTCGCTCTGTCCGGATCGGATCTTGAGGGACCGCTCATTCACCTCAATCGTGACTTCCGAATCTTGCAGTTCCCGCAGAATGGCCGTGACTCGCTGGGTCGGCAGCAACACCTCTCCGGGGGAACTCGACTGAATCTCCGGCATCTGGTAGCGGATGCCGACTTCCTGGTCGGTGCCAATCAAAGTGGCCACGCCATTGTTGATGATCAGCTTGATGTTCTTGAGGATGTCTTTGGTGGTTCGTGTGGGAACGACTCCACTCACCGTAGCCAATGCGGTTGCCAGGATTTGACGTGAACAGACGAGTTTCATGAGAGTCGTTCTTCCGAAAGAACAAAGAGATTGAATCAGCAGTATCAGTATACGCACGCCGAAAAGCGAGCCACTGAGCTGTGGAATCGGGCACAAGTATAGCGATCAACACGAGTTACTGTAAATCATCACGAAAAATGAGTGACAAGAAGTTGTTGGTTGGTTGTAGAGGAAGTGAGGACGAGTGGAGAGACGTGTTGGTAGAAATCGCTGAAGGTCAGGGAAGTATCAGGGTTATGGATTTTTGTGACAACTCATCATCCACCGTTGAACAGGTTACTGACATCATCCCATTCCGATTTGGTATCGGTTTGAGAGGAGGAGGTGAGTGATCACCGCCGAAGCCGACAGTGTGATGTCAGAAGGTTGCCCAACGTCGCCGGATTCTCCGAGTTCGGTGAGGTCGTCCTCTGGGTGTGTGCGGTTTGCATTGGATGGGGGACTGTTCTGCTTGGTGGGCGTCGCTCCACCGGACTCAGAGAGTCCGGCGACTTTCTCTGCTCCCCACAGGTCGATAGGATCACTGTCGGTGATTCCAATCATTCGAGGAGTGGGACTTGAAAATCTTTCGATTTGTCCTCGTGGCGAGTGTCTGCTGGGGGGGTGTCTCGCGGGGAGTGGGCACTCTCTGCGCCGAAGAGAAGCCGACCGGCCTCGCCAAGTGGGAGGCCAGCATCCAGAATTTCGAAGCCGCCGACAAGGCCACGCCTCCGGTGCCGGGCGGGGTCGTATTCTATGGCAGTTCGAGCATCGGGATGTGGAATCTCCCGACCTCATTCCCCAACATGCCGACCCTGAATCGGGGGTTCGGCGGGTCGGATATGGCGGCGGCAGCTCACTTCTATGAGCGGGTCGTCCCGCAGCACCAGCCGCGCGTCGTCGTGCTGTATGAGGGGGACAACGACCTCGCGAGTGGTCGCAAAGCCGACCAGATTCTGGCCGAGTTCGAGACACTCGTCACCAAACATCAGGCCGCTCTCCCGGAGGCGAAGCTGATCTGCCTGACCATCAAGTACAGCCCCTCGCGCGCCAAGCTGCGACTCGACCAGGAGGCGGCCAATGCCCTGCTCAAGGCCCGCTGTGACCAGGATCCGCATCTCTTGTTCGTCGATCTGGCGAGCACGTTGCTCGACGAGGAGGGACAACCGCAACCGAAATACTTCAAGCCCGACAAGCTGCACCTGAACCCCGAGGGGTACGCGGTGTGGAACGCGAAGCTGCGACCGGTGATTGAAGCGGCGCTGCGGACACCGACCCCATCGCCATGAATCACCGTGAGTGGGGCTGCGAACTCATCCCTCCTCGGGACGGGTGCAGCACCTTGTGACATCGAGTGTCTCGATGGTTTACACTGAGCGGATCGTGACTGTCGCTGACCCTGTTCCAGACCGAGGAGGCCTCCATGTCGGTATTCCGCAAGGGAGTTTCGCGGAGAGGGATGCTCGTCGCGGGGATCATCCTCAGCTGCGCAGCGGGGGCTCGCGCCGAAGATGTCCCGCTCGTCCCGCCACCGGGGTTGCAGGTCTTTGAGCAGAGCCTGATCGACCTGATTGCCAAGAGCGAAGGCGCGGTCGTGGCGATCGCGCGGGTGTTGCCCGAGGATCAACAGCTCGACGACCTGCCGCGAAACCCCTTCGGAATTCAAGCGCCACCGGGGCCGGGTGACTCGTCATTCATCCCGCGCGAGTTTGCCAGCGGGGTGATTCTGGCCCGCGACCCGGACGATGGAGCGCGGTATGTCCTGACCCCCCGGCATGTGATCACCGGCAGTCGTCAGCGCGGGGCGAAGCGGCCCGAGGAGGTTCAGTATTTTGTGAAGCTGGCCACGCGGCATGTGGTGCAGGGGGTGCTCTACAACCAGGACGAACGCAGCGATCTGGCGGTCCTCAAACTCGATCTGGAGTCGGTCGGACTGACTGCGGACAAGGTGCCGACGTTCACGCTTGGTGAGGCCGAGAAGCTCCGCAAGGGGAGCGTCGTCGTGGGACTGGGCAACCCGTACGCCATCGCCCGCGACGGTTCGGCCAGTGCCAGCCTGGGCCTGATCAGCAACATCTCGCGTCGCACTTCCGAAGGCGAAGACCGCCCCGACGGGGGGGAAGAGTCGGCGACGATCTTCGAGTACGGAGCCTTGCTGCATGTCGACCTGCGTCTGCAACTCGGGACCAGCGGGGCCGCGATCGTGAATACCGAGGGGAAGCTGGTCGGGCTGGCGACCTCCCTGGCTGCTCTGCGGGGGTACGAGTCTTCGGTCGGTTTCGCGATGCCGTTCGATGCCGATGTCCGCCGCATCGTGAAGTCACTGCTCGATGGCCATGAAGTCGAGTACGGGTTTCTGGGAGTGACACCCATCGACGCCACACTCAGTGGGCAGCGGGATCGGAGCGGCCAGTGGCTGCCGGTCTCCGCAGCCAGGCTGTATGTCATGGCCCCGCAGTCCCCCGCCGATCAGGCGGGCTTGAAGCAAGGCGACTGCGTGCTGGCCGTGAATGGACAGCCGATCTCGGGGAGTTCCGACCTGAAGCTGAAGCTCGGACTGCTCGGCCCCGATGCCTCGGTGCGACTGGACATCTGGAGGCCGAGTCGCGGGGAGCGGCTGGAGGCCGTGGTCCGGCTCGGCAAGTGGCCCGTGTACGACGACACCTCGATCATCGCTCCGATCCCCCGCCACCCGGCCTGGCGCGGCTTCACGGTCGACTACCCCACCGCCCGTCGCCGATTCATGCCCAGCAGCCCCTTGAGTCGTTACCACCGGGCGGTCGTCGTCACCCAGGTCGATGAGGGCGGACCGGCCTCCCAAGCCGGGTTGCAGGTTGGCACTCTGATCTCCCACGTCGAGGACCAACCGGTGCAGACCCCCGCCGAGTTCGCCGCCGCGGTCGAAGGAAAAGCAGCGGGGGTGGAGCTGACGCTGCAGGATGGGAAACGGGTGATGGTGAAGCCGTAGTGGCCGCACGATCTGCGGGGTGAACACGGCTCGACAGGATGGGTTCGTCTGTGAGAAATCGAGAATACACGTTCTCGCCATGCGAAGTGGTCTGTTGTATACTCACGGAGTTCGCTGTTCCCTCCACTTTCTCCATGCACTCGGGAGGACGATGATGCTCGTTTTCGATGAAATTCTCGATGCGGCCCGGACACTCACTCCCGCAGACCGCCTGCGGTTGGTCGATGCTCTGTGGGATGATGCTTCACCCTCTGAGTGGCCGCAGCCCAGCGAAGAGTGGATATCCGAGGCCCAGCGGCGGTCGGACGATTTTGACAAGGGTCGTACGTCGGCTACACCTTGGACCGAGGTGCGTACTCGCGCTCGACTAAAGGCGGGCTTGGATGAATGAAATCCTCATCGGCGATGGCGCGGAAATGGACTATGCAGAGTCCCTGCAATGGTATGTCCAGCACAGCCTACTGGCTGCCGAGGGATTTGATGCAGAGTTGACACGAGTCCTCGAATCGATTGCGGAACACCCTGACAGCTTCCCCTATTGCGATGATCGACACCGATTCTCTCTGTTGAAGCGTTATCCATTTCAGGTGATCTTTCGTGAAGTCCCCAACGACCGTCTGCTCATTGTGGCAGTCGCTCAATCGAGCCGCCGCCCGGGTTATTGGTCGAAACGCTGAAGCCACGACTCGTACCACGACCGACTGGATACCCATGGTCCGCTTGATACTCACTCGAATCGAGGTTAGAAGATTGACCGTGCAGGTCGGCACACTGATCTCCCAAGTCGCAGGCATACCAGTGCAAACCCCCGCGGAGTTCGCCGCCGTGGTCGAAGGAAAATTGGCAGGGGTGGAGCTGACGCTGCAGGATGGAAAGCGGGTGACGGTGAAGCCGTAGAGTCACATTTCGGGATGCGTCGCTCACCGAGCGGCCTCTGCAGGTGACTTTGGTTCTTCCGCGAATCATCAGGCGATCGATACCGTCCGGTCGCGATAATCCACGACCAAACGGCGATTCGCGAGAAACTCGGTCCCCAGTCACGGCAACTTTCCGTTGTTGGCGATGACTTGTGCGGCGATGACTTGCCCAAACCAATCCGCGTAACAGACGAACGATTCCCAAGTCACCTCACTCCCGTCAGCGAGGATGGCTTGCGTCAACGCTTCCTGAGTTAACCCCAGTTCAGCGATCATCGTCCTCGGAAACACGAAGAAACCATCGAACGCAGTGTCGATCCAGACGGCTGATCGAACTCCGTGTTTCCGATCCTCACACTCATCAACGCACGTAGTGATTCATCGACAGACCCTCTCAATTCGAGATTCCTCCGAGATGCAGCGCGGCCTTGTGCCCGACACGAATCACGAAAGAAATTCGATCGGGATGCGACCTCCTGGCGTTGGCCACGGCTTGGCTGAATGAATCCGCGACGAAATAGTCCCTCGACTCCGGTTCAATCGCGACAAACTGATTCATGTGGCTGGCCTCCATCTCGCTTTGAAGGAATTCCGCATAGATCTGCCTTGCCTGTTCGGCCACGCTCTGATTATGTTCGGAGATCAGGGAGGCATCCTGGACTGACTCGTCACGGCACAATTCACGCGTGTTCATGGTATCCGAGACGCCGGGTTGGGGCGACACCCAGCCCCGGATTTTCGACGAAAACGCGGAGGCACGCGAACTCTTGTTCATGTCATCTGCGGTCGTGCAGGGCGTTTCCCAGAACGTGGGCACTCGCGAGTGGGCCACTTCCCCGCGAGAGACTTCCCGGATGCATACCCTCATCCCAATGGGTTCGCGTTGGGATCTTGAGGCAACCCGTGGGATCGTTGCTCGACTGAATGGAGTGTCTCCTGCCCGTTCGCCCGCGTTCTGGCGAACGCAGCTACAACCGTGATCCGCTTGATACTCGACCGAGTCAAGGTTAGAAGAATGACCGTGTGCCATCAGCAGTTCATGTCTCGTTCATCAAAAGTGGGGAAGTCATGAGTCACAAACACGTCCCATCGCGGCGGCAGTTCCTGGGTACGGCGGTGGCTGCGGCAGCGGCCCCGTGGATCATTCCCTCGCATGTGCTGGGACTCGATGGAGCCGTGGCTCCCAGCGAGAAGATCACGCTGGGCGTGATCGGGATCGGCCCGCGCTGCACCTATGATCTGACCGCGATGTTGAAGCTGCCCGATGTGCAGTGTGTGGCGATTGCGGATGTGCAAGCGTCTCGCCGCGATGCAGGCAAGAAGCTGGTCGACACGCACTACGGGAACGAAGACCTCAAACTCTATCGCGACTTCCGCGAGATCCTCGACCGCAAGGACATCGACGCCGTCCTCGTCGCGACCGGCGACCGCTGGCACGCCGCTGCCTCCATGCTGGCGGCGAAGGCCGGGAAGGATGTCTATAGCGAGAAGCCCTGCGGCCTGACGATCGAACTCTGCCAGCAACTGGCCGAGACCATGAAGACCACCGGTCGCATCTTCCAGGCGGGCACCCAGCGCCGCAGCGTGCCGAACTTCCAGCAGGCCGTCCAACTCGCCCAGACCGGGAAGCTCGGCAAGCTGCAAACGCTGTATGCCTCGGTCTACATCCCGACCCTCGACAACAGTTGGCTCCCCGGCGAGCCAACGCCGCCGAAGGAGGTTGTCGACTGGAACATGTGGCTCGGGCCCGCTCCGTGGCGTCCCTACAACAGCCAATACGTGGCGGGGAAGTGGCGGGGGTATTACGACTTCGATTCGGGGGCGAGGCTGCTCGACTGGGGGGCGCATACGGTCGACCTCTGCCAGTGGGCGAACCAGTCGGACCACTCAGCACCGATCTCGTATGAGCCGTATGAGACGGGGATCAATTGCATGTATGAGAACGGGGTCAAGCTCGTGCTCGACTTCCTCCCAATGCCGTTTGGGGATCGTGGCCCGAACTGGAACACGAAGCTCGGCACCTGCCCGGTGCGGTTCGTGGGGAGTGAGGGGACCATTGAGACCGGCGACAGCGGCGGGACCGACGTGTCGTCCGAGGCGCTCAAGAAGGAGCTGCAGGACTCTGCGGGCAAAGTCATCGGCCTGGATGTCTCGGCCCACGCGCGGAACTTCTTCGACA
>JAYWFM010000313.1:0-9282 GCA_043778825.1 Planctomycetota bacterium
CTCCGCGAAAGAACGCTCTTTCGCGGAGCGAAAGGCGACACTGAGTGTCATACCCGATCGCCGGTCCAATCGGGAGTCGGTCACTTCCGGCCCGTGAGAAAGATCTGAATGACGTGTCCGACAAAAGTCCCCGTAGCGTGGGCTTTAGCCCACGCGGGAGCGTTCTCTTGAGGGAAGCGTGGGCTAAAGCCCACGCTACTTCGACTTGTGTCGGAAACGTCCTGAATCGCCAATTGCGCCCGCATTCCTACCGGACTTTGCGTATAGTACGCAGCCGAGTCGCGACCCCAGGATTTCCAGCCGTCGCGGACTCGTTCCCCCGTGGTCTGTTTCCCTTCATCCCGGATGGCAGGCATTCATGTCGGTTCCCCAGCTCACCTCGCTGCTCCCCAACGACTTGCTCGCCCGGCTGGAGCGGTTGCGGATCAATCCGCGTCGGCGGAAGACGAACCGGGCCCACGGCGAGCATCTCTCCGGCAAGGGCGGCACGAGCATCGACTTCTCGGACTACCGCGATTACGTGGCCGGGGACGATCTGCGGTACGTCGATTGGAACATCTTCTCGCGGCTCAATCAGCCGTACTTGAAACTCTATGCCCACGAAGAAGAGATGCAGGTCCCGATCCTGCTCGATGCCTCGTCCTCCATGAACTTCGAGGGGAAGTTCGATCTCGCCAAGCAAATCGCAGCCGCGTTTGGGATGGCCGCTCTCACCAGTGTCGAGAAGGTCAGCGTCTACAGTTGTGCCCAAACCGGGAAGCCTCCGGCGATGTTCCCAGCCACGCGCGGACGGGCAGCGGTGCGGCGGTTTCTGTCGTTCCTGGAGGAGCTGACACCGGGCGGTGAGTTCCCGGTGGAGCAGGCGATCGAGGAGGTCTTGCAGCGTCGTCGCGGTCGGGGAGTGGTGGTCGTGATCTCCGACTTCTTGACGTTCGGCGACGTGGGCCGGGCTTTCAATCTGCTGCACGGGTCGGGCCTGGAGATCTTCGCGATTCAGATCCTGGCTCCATCGGAAAGGAACCCCGAACTGACCGGGGACTTCCGGTTCGTCGATTCCGAGTCGGGAGGGACGCTGGATATCTCTTCCGTCGGGGAGTTACTGGGCCTGTATCAGTCCCATCGCCAGGCCCTCGAAGACCACCTGGCCAGCGAGTGCCAGAAGCGCGACGGTCGGTTCATGAGCCTGACCAGCGACCGCCCGATTAAGAGCGTCGTGTTTGATGAGTTAGTGCGCAAGGGGTGGTTGAAGTAGCGGAGGACGGAGAGATCCCTGGGGGGGCATTCGCCAATTCGAGGTTCCCAAGAACAGTCACCCGACGCGTCAGCGAGGGCCGAGCGCAGCGTTGGGTGCCACCCAGTAGTGTTCGGCGTCGGCCTGAATGACCGTCGCCGCTTCTGGGAGTCGAGATCTCGCAGAACATCCAGAGACGTACGCCCTCGCTCACGCATCGGGTTGCTGTCGATTGTCGTCATGTTCGTCGTGGCCAGATTCCAGTCGGCCTTCGGCAATCAGAATCAAAACCACCGGTGAAGAGGAAGACGAGACGGAATTCTGACGAGTAGATCTCATCGTCTGCATGCGTCCACTGGCACGCGGCGAAGCGGAGCTTCGGGGATAGGCGTTCCCAAGCGGAGCTTGGGAACGAGGGAACGAGGGGCGATCCAGCAGCGTTCGGGTTCCACTTCACGGGTTCGGCGCGGTGGCCGGGGCGGAGCTCTTCAGCAGGGTCGGCAGCCCTTGGGCGTTCGGGCCTTGCACTCCGACCACGCTCGCCAGGGCGGCTCTCACCGCTGGATCGGTCTCGGCATTCCAGGCGGCGACCAGTTGCTTCCGCAAATCATCTGACAGTTGCGACTGATGGCGGCGGATGTGGGCGGCGGTCAGAGAGGCCGCCACGGTCCGCTTCGGGGCGGGATAGCTGGAGTTGAGGGCGGCTTCGGCCAGACGGATCTGGACTCCGGCGGTCGGGATCGCACTGATGGCGATCAACGCGTCGTCCCCCAGATCGGTCCTCGCCAGGGCCTGGGCCAGCGCGTCCTCCGCAGGGGTCAGGTCGTACACGTGCGACCGGCATTCGGCGATCTTGCGGAGCCACTTGGCGGCTTGTAGCGACTGGTGCGATTTCTGGGCCTGGGTCAGGGTCGGCGGCTCCACCTGGGCCAGGAACGGACGCAATTGACGCGAGAGGTCGACTGACCGCACCGACTCTTCGACATAGGTAATTAACGGGTCGTGAGCCAGCAGATGCTCGACCGAGCGGCGGAACCCGTGCGGGCCGTAGATCGCAATCGGCATATTCTTCGTCCGCGAATCGGCCCGGAAATTGGCGATCGTCGGCGAGAGATCCCAGCGAATCGTGTTCAGGTGCAGGACCACCAACTCCATGTCCCCCTGCGTTGTCGCAGCTGCGAACCCTTCGGCTCCCGTCGGCACGATCTGGGCGTCATAACCCATCTCGTTGAGGAACGTCGCCATCGTCGAACCCCGCGTGTTGTTGGGGTCCACGACCACTCCGTTCGCCCGCGCATCGGCTTGCAGAGCCCGAGCCAGAATTTCCACGACGCGTTTCGACCCCGGGAACGACTGCTGCGGATCCCAGTTCAAGATCGTTTCGGCAGCTGCAAACTGGACCCGCAGCGACGGGTGATCGAGGGCAGCAAGAACTGCCCCGCGTCGGCCACCGGTCCGTAGCAGCGAGGCCGATCCGTTCTGCGCGAGGGCCCGCACCAGCGATTCCGCCGCTGCACTGTTGCCCATCTCGTTAGCCAAGGCGAGGGCCTCCAGGCACGCGGTCGAGCCGGCGAGAATGGCGACCTCCTGCGCGGAGCCGGGTCCGCTGGGGATCGGCTGATCCCAGCCTGCCGCCTCGATGTCGCGGGTCAGAATGATGTTCAGCAGCACACTCTGCGTGCGGGTGTCGGTGGGGGCCAGTTCCAGCGATTGGCGGGCGAACAGCTCGGCTCGGAAGATGGCTGCGGAGTGCGGGGTGACGCGGCGTTCAAGCAGACTGGCAGAGGCCTTGTCGGTCACCCAGACGGGGACCAACCCGTCCGCTTCGGGTTCGAGGACGGTTTCGCCTCGGAGGAGATTCTCGGCAGCGGTCCGCAGTTTGGCAGCGGCTCCGAAGCCTTCGAGTCGACCGGCCAGATCGGGGTCTTTATAGATCAACCGCGCGATGGCTCGCCGAGCGGTGTCCCGCAGACCGGATTCGTTGTCGGTGGAGAAGGCCATCGAGTACAGGTAGGGGGCATCGGCCTTCGTGGCGACCCAACCGAACGCATCGACAGCGAGAAGTTTCTGGGCCTCGTCGCCCTGGAACAGATAGCCGATCAGCGGGGCAATGGCGGGCTCGCCCATGCGGGTCAGGGCGATGAACGCCTGGTCGCGATCGACTCCCGAGGCGGGATCGGCGGCCGCTTGGACGAGTCGCGAGGCTGCGGGGGCCCCCAGGTGTTGCAAGTCGCGAATCGCGAGGTCGGCCTCGCGGGCGGAACCGGAGAGGTTCTTGAGCACCCCATCCATGAAGACCGGATCGTTGGCTTGGCGTTGACTCGCCGCGTTCAGGCGTTCGAGCAGCAAGGTTGCCGGCGGATTCAAATCCGGGAATCGCGCCAACTGGAGGAACGTGCCGGTCCCGTGCTGGGTGCGGAAGCCAATCAGCGTGGCATCGTCGGGGTCCAGAGCGAGCAGCCCCTCGATGTATTTCTTGGCGGCTTCGGGCCGCGCGATCTTCATCGTGAACAGCACGGCGTTCATGTACTCGTCCGCCGACTTCGGCTCGTTGACGAGGGGCGACGCCTCGGTGGCCGCTCCGGCGGGGAGTGCCTCGGGAGCGGCGGCGCCCTGAGCCACGACGCACGTGGGACGCACGAGCCAGGTGGCCAGGAGCAGAATACACAGTGTGCAGAAGCGGGAAATCATCCGTGATCTCCGGGGGGAATCACCAGCGGGCGAACGCATCCGAAACGGGCGCGAAGCACCAGCGGCGTATTTCCTCCGTTGCGGTTCTATCGAGGTTTCCGGACATTTCGCTTGAGAGGGGGCTGGCCCCTGACGAGGTTCGGTCGGTTTCCGGTGCGTCTCGTGCGGCACCGTCCGAATGATCGACACGAGCCGCAAGACCGGCAAGGGTTGCCAAACCTGGTTCATCCGACTCCGTAGGACGGGCCCATTTGGCCCGTCCTGATGTGTCCGACAACAGTCGAAGTCGCGTGGGCTTTAGCCCGCGTCTCCCGAAAGACCACACTCCCGCGTGGGCTAAAGCCCACGCTACGGGGACTTGTGTCGGAAACGCCCGTCCTGCATTCACGCGGCCTGTTCGCTCTCGGGCGCGCTCTCCACCAGCGGAGCATTCGCCGGTTTTCGCAGCACATCCGCCATCGGCAACTCGGCCAGCGACGACACGCCGAAGGATTCCAGGAACAGCCGCGTCGTCCCATACAAATACGGTCGACCGAGCGAATCGTGTTCGCCGACGACCTTCACCAGCCCGCGTTCCATCAGTTGTTTCAGGATCTCCGTCGACTGCACTCCACGGACCTCTTCCAGGTCCGCGCGGGTCAACGGCTGGCGATAGGCCACGATCGTCAGCGTTTCCATCGCGGGCGGCGAGAGTTTCAGCCGGGCCTGTCGCTCGTGAAGCTTGTCGAGCCAGCGGGCGAAGATCGGCCGCGTCATCAACTGGTATCCGGTGGCCAGTCGCTCGACACGGAACGAGCTGCCGCTGGCCTCATACGCGAGGTTCAGCTGGTCGATCAGCTTCGGAATCTCCGAAGCACTCGGCAAGGCGGCGAACTGCATCAGCTTGCGGGCGGTCAGTGATCCATCGGCCACGAACAGAGCCGCTTCGAGCCGCTGTAGCGCAGGCGATCGCGTGTGTCCCTCGCGACGCACCGCAACGGTGGGGGCGACCACCGAGGTCGAGCGGATGCCCCAGGCCCACGCCATTCCCGATCGGGCCTCACTCCCGAGCATGCAGGCCGGTGGGGCAAGCGGATTCCAGAACGGCTCGTGCATGGCAACTGGCAGCCTGTTGCTGGAAGTGGCATGGGCGTCTCGCCCATGAGGGGAGACACGGGCGGGACGCCCGTGCCACGGGGCATTGTTCAACTGGGAGCTACATCGCATTCTGGGAGATCGGCTGCTTGTCGCGAAATCGCTTGAGGAGCCAACTGTCGATCTGCTGAACAGTCTCTGCGGCAGCACGGTCCGGGTCGTCGGACTCGGCCTCGAAGCGATGGGTGATGCGGGTGTCGTCGCCGGGGACGAACAGGCAGACGAAGAGCCACGTGTCCTGATCGACTCCGCGTTCCAGATGGTAATGCTTGACGCCCAGGGAGTTGAGCTTCTTGAGGGAGTCCTTCATGGAGGCCGGGGGGGAGTCGAGGTTCACGCTGGAGTGCATGGCGAATTCGGACGAGCGGTTTTTGGCTCCTCCACGAGGAGACAGCAAGGCAGGCGATCCCGACAGGCCATCGTCCGATGAATCGGAGTTTCCGAACGCATCTCGCGCAGATCGCGGTTTCCCCTGGCGGGAATCTTTCGCGTCGGTTTTGTCCCCCTCGCGAGGAAGTTTGGAGAACCCGAGATCGTCGTGCTCGCCGTCCTCACGAGTGCTGTCCGCTTCGATGTCGGTCAGGTCGGCTGCATCGGCCTTCCAATCGGGGGCGGTGCCGGAATCCCAGTCCTCGAACTGGCTCTGGCCAGAACGCCGACTGCCTCGGTCGTCCGCCTCGAAGTCGCGTTTTGTGTCGCTCAGACCCCGCGACGCGGCAATCACCGACGCCAGCGGAGGCACGCCGAACACCGCCATCAGCCCCATCGCGGCCAGCGGGATCGACACCAGGAATGTCAGGAACGTGCTGCCTGCTTTAGAACTCATGCGCGGGCCTCCATGCCAGGACGACTGCGATTCTGTTCGTCACGACCACAGCTTGCGGGGGCATCCGTGCTCACCCACTGTCGGTCAACGAGCCAGTCGGCAGTTTCTGCCGATGAATCGGGGCGGGATCGTACCCACGCCTCGCCGGGGCCACAAGAGCATTTCGGACGAGTGATCCTGCGGCGACTTGACCGGGGGGTGTCCAGTTCGTAGAGTTCTCGCGCCGTGTTGTGGCCGCTTCTGCGGGTCGAGGTGACTCTCCGGAGACTGCCAGAGATTCGCGAAATGCGGGTTTTTCCGTCAAGGGGAAGCCGGTTCGCGGTCGATTCAATGGGGCACCCCCAGCCTCTCAGAGACTGAGACAACGGGACGCAGACGGCTCCGTCGCCAAGTGGCTTAAGGCAATGGATTGCAAATCCATCATTTCGTCGGTTCAAATCCGACCGGAGCCTCTTGAACTCGAAAGCCCAGTGGTTACCACCACTGGGCTTTTGCGTTGGGGAAAGCAGTCAGCTTTCAGCCAACAGCAGTCAGCCAGAAAGAACATCAAGGCAAGTCCGACTCAAGTTTCGCCAGTGGGTATGGCCTCCGTCGGTTCCCGCTCTGATGCGATACGAAACTCGTCACTCAGGAAACCGGTCGGAAATAAAACTTTCGGAATTGCGTACGCCAGAGTGCGGGCCTCCCGCGTTCTGGCGTACCCCACGATGGGGTTTACACCGCTCGCAAAATGGCGGCGACGCTTTGGCCCATGCGGGTGCGGTTGACGCTCATCGCGACCGGGTTGCGGTCGCGGAGTGGTTCACGGACCACATTCAGGCGGCACTGCGGGTCGGGGCGTTCGTGGTGCAGCGTCATCGGGATCTGGCGGTGCTTGAGCGCCATCACGCTCCCGGCTAACTCCACAGCCCCGGAACCGGCATCGAAGGTGCCGAAGTAGCTCTTCATGGCGGTCACGGGAACCCGACTGGCGACATCGCCGAGGGCTTGGTGATACGCTCGGGCCTCAACGACATCTTCACGCCGTGTACTCTTGCCGTGGGCGTTGATGTGGCCGATGTCGGCAGGCGAGAGCTTGGACTTTCGCAGAGCCGCCTGCATCGCGTTGACGAGGCCGACGCCATTGGGGCGACCGGTCTCCGTCCGCCCATCGCAGCCGGCTCCGACACCGAGGACTTCGCAGTAGATTTCGGCCCCGCGAGCAATCGCGTGTTCGTAACGTTCGACGACGAACACCCCGGAGCCTTCGCCGACGATCGTGCCGTCGCGGTCGACATCGAACGGGCGACAGGCGAGCGACGGGTCTTCCTGACGCGACAGATCCTCGAACAGGCTGATCCGGGCCAGGTCAATCGGGTGGATATTGGAACCACAGGCTCCGACGACCATCACATCAGCCTGATCGCGAGCGATGACGCGCATGGCCTCTTGCAAGGCGAGCAGAGCGGATGCCTCGGCACTGGTGATCGTGTTGTTCGGCCCGCGGCAATCGTGTTCGATCGCCACATGGCAGGCGGGCATATTCGGCAACTGCCTGAGCAGCCACAGCGGGGCAATCTTGCCCATCTTGTCTTCGCCCCAGCGGGTGGCTGGACCGTTTTCATCGGCGACGAAATCGCGGGCCGCGTCGGAGAGTTCCTCCGGGTTGAACGGCATGTGGCCTGAACCGAATTCGACTCCCAACCGGTCGGGATCAACATCCCCCGGCAACAGCCCCGAGTCCTTCATCGCCAGCGAGGCTGCCACGACTCCCAGCTGGATGTCGCGGGACATGACTTTCAGGAACTTCTTCTCGTACAAGTACTTGAGTGGATCGAAGTCGTGGATTTCGGCGGCCAGCTTGGTGGGGAGCGCCCCGCTGGAGATGGAGCGCAATGGCCCAATGCCGGAGACCCCCTGGATCAGATTGTTCCAGAAGGCATCCTTCCCGATGCCGATGGGGGAAACGACCCCCACCCCGGTAATCACCATCCGTGGGATGGTTGAACCCGCCGTCATAGCCTGATCCCAAACGTGAACCACTCGACCCGGCCCGAATGTCATATCGGACGTCGAATCGATCCATGGTGAGTCCCGTTGTCCAGCAGGGTGGAAGCCTCGGAATCGACAGATTCCGGACCGCAACACCACCGCCGGTTCCCGCCTCAAACCTCTCACCCTTCCTAAGGGCTGAGAGACTGAGCGAGCTGGCACTGACCATGTGGAACGCACCTCCCGGATTGCCGGGAAGTGGAGGCCCTCGCCTCGTTGGGTTCGCAGCACGCAGCAGTTGTCTGACCCCTGCATACCTCGAACTGGTGGAAGTTCCCATCGGCTCCGCCGACGCCTGACCAAAGGTTGGAACTTTCCACACTCTCATTACACCCACTGGAGAGCGAATGGTCAAGCAGATTTCAAAATGTATAGTGTACTCCAGTTCATATTCCCGAACCTGAGAGACGGGTGATCCTGGTTTATCATCGACCGTCCGACCTCTGAGAAAAGCGGAAAAAGTAGTAAATCACCGTCAAAAGCGATTGCAATGTCGCTGCGACATACGTGAGGGCAGCGGCGTTGAGTACCTTTCGCACGGCCACAGCACCCTCCTCATTCACGATGCCCAAGTCGGCCAAGTGCCGCTTGGCCCGGGAACTCGCATCGAATTCGACCGGCAGGTTGATTAACTGAAACACCACCACTCCCGCGTAGGCCATCACTCCCAACATTAGCAGCTGCGGCTGGCGGAAGATCATGCCCAGAACGACCAGGGCCATGAACGCCATCGGCCCGTATTGAGCGGCGGGAACTGCTGCACTGCGGAGCGAGAGCGGGAAATAGCCGGTCGCGTGCTGCAAGGCATGCCCCGCTTCGTGGGCGGCAATACCGACGGCGGTCGCGGAATGACTGTGGTACACCTCGGAACTCAGTCGCAGCACGCGGGCCGACGGGTCGTAGTGGTCGGACAACTGGCCGTGGGTTTCCTCGATCCCCACATCGTGGACACCCGCCGACTCCAGCATATGCGCGGCAGCTGCGGCTCCGGAAAGAGCGGTGCTGATCTCCATTCCGGCCTTATAGGTCGCCCGCAACCGGTACTGAGCCCACATCATCAGCAGGATCGCCGGAGCCGTCACGATCAAAATCCACGGATCAAAGAACATCGAACATTTCCCATTTAGCCGCGACGCGAAGTCTTGGAGCGGAGCGCGATGCGCCCCCCTCTCATTTGCAATCGTAGAGCGAAGAACGCATTCCGGACAGCGGTGGATCACGAAAAAATCCCAGCGGACACGACCGCTGGGCTTTTGAGATCATTGCTCCGGACGCTCCGCTTCGAAGACTTCGCGTCGCAGCGAAACGCAATCCCGTTCAATTCGTCGTAAGCCATAGTCTCCTGCGACCTGGTGACTGGGAACGTTCC
>JAYWFM010000314.1:0-9260 GCA_043778825.1 Planctomycetota bacterium
GCCACCTCAAGCCGAACAAATTCCACGGTGAATGGAACTACGAAATCCACCCCCGAAAGAAATCCTAACATTCCGGCATCTTATTGTGGCGCGACTCCTAATTCTGATATTCATTGAGGATCTGAGCTGTCAGAACGGAGCCCTTGATTCCTTCGGTTTCCCGCATGTATTTCACGAACATCGCGATCTTTGCTCGTGGTGACCACACTTTGAAAAAGCGTGCAGACTCCTTCGTGATGTCAAGCTGCACGATGTCCCGGAAAATCCCTGTTTCATCGTCACGATAGATACGTTTCCAGACCCGCGTGTTCTCACTGGGATGTTCGGTTGACGAGTCGTCAGGTCGCAGTTTTCCAAGATGCCAGAGTGCGTAGTGTTCGTGTTCTGGTTGCTCGCGGTAGTCCTCGCGAACCAATCGATCCGCCTGAACGAAGTCGTTCTGGCATTGAGTGAGGAGTTCTTGGACACGGGCGCGAATCACTGCGCGGACAGAATCACTGAGCATCGAATGACCTTTGAATCACAGTTAGGGAACGGGAAAGACGGAGGTGAGTGAAAGAGATTCAGATTTCTGTTGTTGAGTCGCAGATGTCGTACCAGCGATCATCGATCTGTTGTTGAACCTCATCCGATGGCTGGTTCAGGTAGCGTGCCAATTCGTCGGCAGTACAACCGGCAAACTCCGAGAGCCGGAATAGATCCGCACTGTCTGGATTATTCTGATGGAGGGCTGTCAGGCGAGACATGCGAATCGTCATGCGTTTTCGCTGCACACTGACCATACCAATCGTCGTGCGATCAGTCGGTTGCTCGCTGAACAGCGGTGAATTCGTGATTTCGAGCCGATTGCGTATCATGCGTTCGTAGGCCGCTGCGAACGCTCGCAAGAACTCTAGCAAGTCCTCGTCAGAACAGGGGACATTCAGGAATTCGCGGACGGCAGCGTCCGCGTACTGTCGTGGCGAATTGTTGATGTGGGTGTCAAGTGTTTCACCGATCCACAAGTAGAGATCATCGGCGAGTTCCATCTCCACTTCCGCTCTTTCCAACGGATACTGAGGAGCGACGGGCGACACCGTGGTGGTCACCTTCGCGTCTGGAGGCTGACGACGCACTGCATTCCAGCCGCGATTGAGTCGAGACGCGAATGCTTCAAGCCGATCACCCGAGAGCGGTTGAGAGATGCGTTCAAGATTCGATAGCGGAACGCTGGTGACTTCAGGTGGTTCTGGCGAGGTGAACTGAGGCTTGTCTTGAGTCATGATAATTGTCCTTGAAGGTGTTGTGGGGCAGTGTTCACTCAGGCAACGGTTGTGAGCGTGTCTTGGACAAAGTGCCAATAGACCTGGTACGAATTCCAGATCAGTGCAATCTCTCCGAGAACGGTCTCGGGAGGTGCCGCATCAGGTTCCCACGACGCGAGCGTCTTCAGCGACTCCTTGTCATTGGGGTTCAGAAAGGTTTGGGCGATTTCGTGAGATTGGCGGAGAAATCTCACAAGGCTGGGTGAATTGGAAAGTTTTCGGAAGTCGTGCATCACGTAAACCGCATGGTGCAACCATTCGTCGATCACGTCCTGGTCTTGGCAGATTGCTCGCATCAAGGCTGTGTGGGGGAGTGACAGTTCTTCTGTTCCGATTCGGGCTGCGGTCGCTGAAGGCTTCAACGATGTACGATGCGTGACTTTCACCACTGGATTGAGTGACGTTTTCGAAAGATGACGATATGACATCACAGCCTTACGCATTCCCAAGGTGTTGTGATATTCCCGAGGGCAGAGCATCCAGTGTTCCGGGTCAATTTCAGCATCCTTCAGCATGAACACCAGAACTTCGTCGGACGCCTTGCCGGTGCGAATTGCCCGTCCGATGTGGTCGCTGTATCCGAAGAAAGCGATCATGCTCGATAGTTCGACTCCTGCGGCGTAGCAATGCTCCGCAATATCGATGTTCCTCACCATCGTGGCTTCGGACAGGTACGTGTTTCGAATTGCCCATTCAGTTTGCCGATCAAGGTTCTCCTCCATAAAACTAAACTTCTCGACCTCATTCAGTTCGAAGTATTCCGCGATGAGGAGTTGCTTGGGCGTTGCGGCAGGTGACATCGTCGTGTTCTCGATGGGAATGAGTGGGCGACGCAGATCAGGGTAGAGATCTGTTTGAAGGATGCGCTGCGCTCCGCGCAGAACGAATCGACAACGGGTTGCGTTGACGGTTTCATTTTAGTGGTCCAATGAGAGAGTCCTGCGCGACGCGCAGGATGTGGCATAAGTCTCGATAGAATATTGCGTTGCGACAGTTCTACCTGCTTCGTTCGCCAACAGCGGGCGGAACTCGCCGATTCAATTCCTCCGCCAACTCGGGATGTATGGCTAGTAAGGCAATCCTAGCTTCATGATTGGCCTGAGCCCCCACTGTGCAGAGCAATGGGGCACCAACTCCTTCACCGCTGAACTGAGGCTCGATGATACCAGCACGACGCATCACGTTGACGGAAGCACGAAAGAACGCGCGTGAACCTTCTTTCGAAATTGTTCCGTTGGCCTTTCCATCCATGACGAAGAGACCCAATTCTTGATTCTCGCGGTGGACGCGATCAAGGCGTGCCTGCCAGTCAATACCTTGGGTTTGTTCTTCTTCGCTGTCGGTCATGCCTCTACGAAATGCCACGCGGGTCAGTGCAAGTCAACGAGAGAATTGCCTGCAAAAACACTTACCGCTGCGCCAGCCGACAGTGATCTCCGGATGGGCGTGCTTTAATTCCTCTGTTGATTGGAACTGCGGACCTGTGGAACTACCCACAGGAGCAGAATCCTTCTTCAAAGGAGTGTCGTCATGTTGTTGAACATCATCCTGCAGATCCTGCTCGGCATCATCTTCGGTCGTAAGGGGGATGACTGCGATTGCTAGATCGACTGCGAGGGAGCGGTCGCTGTGACCGCCCCCGTTTTCTAGGCAGAGAAGGACTCCGAGTCCTTCTCTGCCGTCTCTCAATGACTGGAGTCAGTGATGATCGAGATGATCAAGTTGATGATGTTGTGTGGCACGGTGGTCGTGATCGCATTCGTGGTGGGGCTGGCGCTACCGAAGAGCGAGCTGCGGACGGTGTTGATGCCGATTGTGGGTTGGGCGATGGCGATCTTTTGCGGGTTCTATGCGATCTCGCCGATCGACATTATGCCAGAAGCAGTCCTCGGCCCGTTCGGGCTGATCGATGATATCGGGGCAGTCGTGGTGGGCATCAACGCGGCCAAGATGGCGATGAAGGCTAAGGATGGGTAGGGCGTGGCCTCATCGATATCCCGCCGTTCAATCTCATCCTCTCTGCTCTGATCGGAGTCCACCATGAGCTTCCTGTCCTTCCTCTTTCGTGGTGCGTCCGATCGGCAGAAGGCTAACCGGCGAACGAGCAAGGCCATGCGGCGGTTGGGGCGTCCGGTGCGGGAGGTGAGTGAGGGGCGTTGGGAGGTGGTGCAGGAGCCGCCTCTTCAGGGTTATCTCATCTCGCTTCAGGCGTGGGAGTTCCCGGATCGGGCGGAGTTCATGGCCTTCGCGGATGTCGTGATTGATCGCGATTGGTATCAGCGGGGGATGGCCCTGTGGTTACTGGAGGAGAACGACAAGCTGCGGTGCGGGTCGCTGCGGCTCATCGAGACGCGCGAGGGGCTGACGCTGGCCGTGGGGCGGGTGTGTGAATTCCCGCTGTATACGGAAGCGGCGCTGAGCCGTGTGGCAGCTGAGCTGCTGAGTGAAACGTCACGGGTCATTCAGAAGCTGCTGGCGATGGAGTTCATCAGTCGTCGGACTGGTGGCGAACAGTCTCCGTCAAAGTAACACCGATCTGACTTTCCCCGTGAAACCCATTCTTCCCCAAGAGGTGTCCCCATGGTTCTTCCCAGTGCCAACTCGGACGACGAGATTCGCGAGATCCTGATTGCCGATGTGATCGTCGATCCGCAGGTGCGGAAGGAATTCGAGCCGGCGTCACTGCATGAACTGGCGGCGTCGCTGAAGGAATCGGGGCAGCAACAGCCGATTCTGGTTCGAGAGCGTGGTGACAAATTCCGTCTGATCTTTGGCGAGAGGCGGCTGCGAGCGGCGCATCTGGCGGGGTGGACGAATATTCGGGCGATTGTCACGCAGGTCGATCTGACCGAGAGTGAAATCGTCCAGCGTCAGCTGATCGAGAATATGCAGCGAGTCGATTTGTGCCCTCTCGAAGTGGCTAAGGGAATGCGGCAGCTGATGGAGTTGAACGGGATGAAGGCGGGCGTGGTGGCTACTCGATTGGGGGTGAGTGCCGCCAAGGTGACCAAGTATCTGGGTCTGCTGAAACTCCCCGGAGCGATTCAGGAAAAGGTGGCCAGCGGAGAGATTGCCCCCAGTGCGGCTTACGAACTCTCGCGGGTGACCAGCGATGCGGACCGCGATCAGCTGGCCGACGACCTCGTCGCGGGGCGCATCAACCGGGATGGTCTCGCCGGAGCCATCAAGGCTCGGTCGAAACATGACAATGCGAAGCAGAGCGAGGTGACGACTCGCGTGACAGCTCTACTGGGAGGCGGACGAACAGTCACTGTCTTGGGTCCGTCGCTCAACCTCGAAGGGTTCATTGAAGTGCTGGAGGAGTTGCTGGCCAAGGCTCGCAAGGTGCGACCGCAGGGCGTTGAGCTGGGGACGTTCTCCAAGATGCTCCGTGATCAGGCCATGCAGCTGCCGTAGGTATCTTCGCTGGTGCGAGAGGAGTCTTGTCATGTGGCCATTCCGCAAGCGAAACCAACCGCCGCCGCCGACTCCGAAGTGGTTGCTGTCCGATCCCGTGTTGTGGTTCTCGGGTCGTGATCCATGGACGATTGGGGATGCGTGTCAGGGGTGTCAGATCTGGGGTTCCACGGGGTCGGGGAAGTCGAGCGGAAGCTTGGCGTGGATCGTGAGATCGTACCTCGCGCTGGGGTTCGGCGGCATCTTTCTGACGGCCAAACCGGGCGACCGCGAGGTCTATGAGGGGTACTGCCGTGCGACGAGACGGCTCGATGACTTGGTGCTGTTCGGGCCGGGGCATCCGGCTCGGTTCAACTTCATCGACAGTGAGTTGAAGCGGATCGATCGCGGGGCGGGGCATGTCGAGAATCTGGTCAGCCTGTTCGCCACGGTCCTGGAGATCAGCGAGCGGAATCGCAGTCGCGGCGGTGGGGAAGGCGACCAGTATTGGAAACTCACCAACCGCCAACTCACCCGGAATGCGATGGAACTGCTGATTCAAGCGAAGGGGACGATCACGATTCCCGATCTCTATCGGCTCGTGGTGAGCGCCCCGACCTCGTTCGAGCAGTTGCAGTCGGATGCCTGGCGGGCGAGTTCGTTCTGCTTTCAGTGCCTGACAGAAGCCGATGCGAGGGGCTCGCCCGAGAAGAGAGCCGACCTGCAACTGGCCACGGATTTCTTCTGCCTCGAATGGCCGCAGCTCAGCGAGAAAACGCGGTCGATCGTGCTGAGTACGTTGACCTCGATGCTTGACGTATTGAACCGGGGAGTCGTGCGAGAACTCCTCTCACCGACTGAAACCACCGTGCGGCCCGAGATGGCGTGCGACGGGAAGATCATTCTGGTCGACATGCCACTCAAGCTGTTCGGTGAGGTTGGGCAGTTCGTGCAAACGGTGTGGAAGTATTGCTTCCAACAGGCGATGGAACGCCGCGATGTCGCGGCGAATCCTCGGCCCGTGTTCATCGTCGTCGACGAGAGTCATCTCCTCGCCACTTCGAGTGACCAAGTGTTTCAGACCACGGCCAGAAGCTCGCGAACCGCTGTGGTGTATGCAACGCAGTCGATTTCGAATTATCTGGCAGCGTTCGGCGGAGAGCAGTCGGAAGCTGAGGTTCATTCACTGCTCGGCAACTTACAGACGCAGTTCTTTCACCAGCAAGCGGACACGCGAACGAACACCTATGCCGCAGAACTGATCGGACGTACGAAGCAGTATTTCATGAACTCTAACACGAACTGGGGGCCGACCGACTGGGGTTCTGTGATCCTGGGAGGCCGAGCCGATACCGGCAGTTCTGCGGGCATATCCGAGCAGTTTGAGTTCGAGGTCCAGCCGAGTGAGTTCACGACACTCCGGCAAGGCGGACCGCCTGACTGGCTGGTCGATGCCATTGTGGTCCGTGGCGGAAAGCGGTTCGCTCAGACGGGGCGACCGTGGTTGCCGGTGACGATTCGTCAGCAGTTCTGAAGTCTCGTGGGACGGCTCTCTTCATACCTTGGAATCGCTACCCATGTCTCAACCACAATCACAGCCAGAACCCTCCGACATCCAGAGCAGTATGAACCTGCTCATGGTGGTGCTTCATATCTATTCGACCTCCATTGAAGTCTTCCTGCATCGCGGGATGGGGGCACGGTATCTCGGGCTGCAAGCGGTCTTCGTGTTGTTCCTGGTGCCGCTGCACACGGGGTTCATGCGGACAAAAGATCCGTCGTTGACTGGCCTCTTTCTGCTGGCCTACCTCGGGGCGTGCCTCGGACAACGCGCCATCATGCTCGCCCGACAGCGGACCGGAGAGGTCGTGCATTCCCGCTACAACGGCTACCCCTGGCTTCTCGGGACCAAGTCGCGGATCGACGAGCTGACCTGGAAGGGCAGGGTCGAACCGCTCCTCGTCATCTCGGGAGGACTGCTGTTCGCCGTCCTCGACGAAGGCTTTGGTTCGTACATCATGACCGCTGGCGGAGCGATGTTCTTCAAGAACCTCATGCACCAGCAACTCCGCAGTCAGGAACTGATGGACATGCAAGACAGCCTCGTCGAGCAGCAGCAACGTGCCGCACAGTTCCGCCAAATGAACGACGGCTACGACCGCTCGCCGAGGCGGTGAGTCTTCGATTCTGACCACTTCTCCAAAGGACCATGCCATGCAGAACAAGCCAATCGTCCCCAACCACCCCGCACCGAACAATCCACCCCAACCGAAGATCGGCGACGGCCATGCCAACGCCATGTTTCGCCAGGGCCTCAGCGAACTGCGAGCCAGCCTCTACACCGGGGCCAACATCGCCCAACCCGCTGAATACGGCCTCTACGGTCATCAAACCCCCGGCGAAATCGCCGCCGACCGCAAACCCGATCCAACGCCGACACTCGAAGAAGAGCCCGCTCGATCTCCGCTTCAGCAATCGATGAAAGAAGCGGAGTCGCGTTCTCAAGATCGGTCTCCCGCTCGTGAACGAGAGCAAAACAAGGATCGCGATCGGTAAAGCGTGCCATGCGATTTCCCTGTCTCGTCTCATTCACGAAGTCATGTTCATGGACCAAGCCCCCTCCCCGCGTCTGCTCACGATCACCGAAACCGCCAAGTGCCTTGGCTGTTCGGAGGCCAACGTGTACGCCCTGATCGACGCGGGCAAGCTGCCGTATGTCCCGGTCGGCAAGCGGAAGGGCTACCGCGTCTCCATTGATGATGTGCGGACATTCATCGACGCTCGCAAGGTCCAGAAACAACCGACGGAGACGAAGCCGAACTATCGACCTCGCCTCCGTCATATTCGCCTGTGAGGCGATCCTCGCTCGCTTTCACCGCTGCTGAACCCAGCTCACCCCACCGGCGTCGCTCGCTGGGCCTGTGCCAGCATGTGCTCCGGATTGTGGCTCAGATGCTGATACACCCTCGCCAGCGTACTGGGGTCGGAATGCCCCATCAGAATCGCGACCGTCAGCCCGTCCAACCCCGACTCCAGTGCCCGCGTGGCCCACGCATGTCGCAAGTCATACAGCGAGTATCGAGGAGCGAACTTCTTCGCATGCTGACGACGAGCGATGTTTCGCGCCTGATCCCGCAGGTACTCCGCAGTCTTGGCCACCAGCTGTCCGCCGACCTGACGATGCGACTTCAGTTTGGCTCTGATCTGATCGACCAATTCCTTCGGGACGGGAATTCCCTGGCGTTCGTACTCGGCCTTGCCCATCCGACATTGCAGCTGACCGAACTTCCGACTGACTTTGTTGGGCTTCCAGGGCACGCCGTTCGTCTGTCGCATGATCGGACCTGTGGGATTCCGTTCACAACAGCGGGAGACGATCTCCAGTGCCATGTCCGTGAGGTAGATGATCCTCGGTTGCCGTTTCCCCTTCGCCTCCGCTTTGGGAATCACGATCCTCTGGCGAGCGATATCGACATGGCGAGCCTCGATCCGCACCGACTCTTGAGGTCGACATCCCGTCTCCCATGTCAGCATCACCAAATCCCGGAAGCCCGCATCGGTGATCTCGGCGAGCAACCGCTGATAGTCGGCCAGTGGAATCGTGACCTCGCGGTATTCACTCGCGGGAAGTGGCAACCCCAGCAGCGGATTCTTGTCGATGTAGCCTTGGAGCAGCGACCACCGCATGCACGCCTTCACCGAGCGAATGCGGTTCCGGCGAGAAGACTGCGACAGATGTGCCGACTCGTCGACCCACTGCTGCACATGATACGGTCGCAGTTCGGCCACACTCAGCGACGGATGCTTCGCACAGAACCGCTGCAACAACTGGCGATACCAACCGTACGTGCCCGCAGAGCGGTTGGCCTTCACCCATTCCAGATACGCATCTGCCAAGACCGCCACGAGCGGGCTGCGAACCCCCGCCGCTGCCAGCCCCAGCGGAGTCCGCTGCCGCGCCTGCATCAGTGCGTGGTACTGCTGGAAGGCAGCGTCCTTGTCCGGACCCAGACAGTGTTGCTTGCGATCGATCTCGACATACCACAGCTGCCGAGCCTGCTTGAAAAACGGTTTCGGAAAGTGAGCCATTGCGAACCTCAAGTCCAAGGAATCACCCAGAGGCGACCTTCGGTTCGCTTCGCGACTGAGCCGGGGCGGCAACCCTGGCTCAGTCGTCTTTCACCGCACTTCTCGGACAAGTTTTCGGACACCAACGATTTTCGTCAAGCCCCCTCGTCGTAAGTCCTGACCATGATTCCGCATCGGGAACACCCCTTTCGGGGGGCGAAAGGCACAAGAGTTCTTTCGCACTCGATGCAAATCATACCTGAAACTGTCCGGCGATCAGTCGATGAGGGTCAACTGCTGATGGAAGGGGGTTGCAGGGATTGGCGTAGAAGTGGTGAAAAGTGCCTGAAAAAGCGGGGTTTTCTCGAACGGGGTGATGCTCAGAATTTGCAAAAAATAGGTATCCCCTTCCCTCAAGTGACCACTATCAGTTGTATGGCGATTTGAATGGATATTTGGCCGCAATGATCCACAGCAATAGGTGAATGCCTC
>JAYWFM010000315.1:0-9253 GCA_043778825.1 Planctomycetota bacterium
CGCCGGGTGCCACTGGCGGTCGCTTTGGGCCGCCAGTGTTACGAGTGTGAACCGTCTCTCTCGATGTTGCTGGCCCCACACACTGGCGAGTCAAAGCCCTCGCCAGTGGCACCCGAAGTCACTTGGCCGCCGCCCGGTTACTTTGGTCGTTATGGCTGGCCTACCTGTCCTGTGGGTCCATCGAATCCTACTTATTCCACTCGGCCTGCGTGCTAGTCCCGGCGGGACGTCAGCAAATCGGCTTCGATCATCGACAGGATGACTTGCCGAGCCAGCGGGGCTGCGGCTTTGCTGCCGGAGCCGCCGTGTTCGAGGAACACGGCGAAGGCATAGCGGGGGCGGTCGGCGGGGACGTAGCCTGCGAACCAGGCGTGGTCGGGCTTGTCGCTGCCGACTTGGGCGGTGCCGGTCTTGCCCGCCACCAGCAGGCCGGGAACCTGGGCCTTGCGACCGGTGCCCTGCGGATGCGAGACGGTTAGCTCCAGCCCCTCGCGAATCGCATGCAGGGTGCGGTCGGAGAGCAGTGGCTCGGGACTCTGGGGCGGTGCGAGTGTCGCCTTTCGCTCCGCGAAAGGCCGGTCTTTCGCGGAGCGAAAGACGACACTCTCCGCACTGGCCAGTTGGATGTTGCCTGAGGAGGCCGAGGGATCAGCAGACTCGGGCTGAATCAGCCTCGGCGTGATCGCGCGACCTCCATTCCCGATGATCGCCATCAGCTTCGCCACTTGCAGCGGAGTCACAGTCAGGTCGGCCTGTCCGATGGCGAACTGTCGCGTCGTGCCCGGATACCAGCGATTGGCCTGGCCCGCTGAGGAGCGCGAGGGCACGTGCCCCGCGCGTTCACCGCCGATGTCGATGCCGGTCGGGGAGCCGAAGCCCAGTCGCCTGGCCCAGGTTTCCATCGGCTGCGGTCCGACACGCTGGGCGAGGTCAAAGAAGTAGACGTTGCAGGACTGGCTCAATGCCATCGGAAGCGTCACGTCGCCATGCCCGTGTCCGAAGTGGCGGTAGACGTAACAGCGGTCGTGCTGAGGGTCGTGCAAGTACCCCTGACAGTGAAACGGTTCCTCGGGGGAGAGGGTGCCCTGTTCGAGTCCGGCGATGGCGGTGACGACCTTGAAGACTGAGCCGGGCGGAACGGTGGCTTGCGTCACGCGCGAGATGAAGGGGTGGCGGGGATCACTCGACCACTGGCTCCACTGCGCCTTCGACGGGTGCTGCATGGCGGCCAGGTCGTAGCGCGGGCTGCTGGCGGCGATCAGCGTCTCTCCGCTGCGGAGGTCGAGGACCACGATGGCCCCGGCGGAGGGGATCACGGCCTCCAGTGACCCATCGGGCGCGGCTTCGGTCGAGTCCTCGAGCGGCTGTCCCGCGAGGGCGTCGTCGAGCAGTTGTTCGGCCTGTTGTTGGAGGGCGGCGTCGATGGTCAGCGTGATATCGGAGCCGTTGCGAGGCGGGCGCGTGATTTCTTGCTCGATGATCTCGCCCGCGTGATTGCGGACGACCCGGCGGAGGCCGCGCATACCGCGCAGCTGGGTGTCGTAGGCCCGCTCGATGCCGCTCTTGCCGTGTCGGTCGCCGACTTCGAGGGCCAGGGGGTCGCCTTCGGGGAACCGGGTCTTTCGCTGGGCAATCGCTGTGGCATCGACGGCGGCCCGCAGTCCGATGAGGTGCGGAGCGAGTTGGCCCAATGGGTAAATGCGTTCGCTGGAGGCGCGGATCTCGACGCCGGGGAAGCGGGACGGCTGGGACTCGATCGTGGCGACCTGTTCGAGGGGGACATCGTCGAGCAGCGTGTGGGACTCCAGCTCTTCTCGCAGAATCAGTGGCTGGGAGGTGGCGCGCTCGGGAGGCGTGGAGAGTTCTCGCCAGAGACGACTGAGTAAGGAGTCGGTCGGGAGTGTCGCGGTGGAGGAGGCGACGCGGGCTTCGCGGCGAGCGTGGACCGCGTGGGACATGGCCTCGATCTGGCGTTGGATCGCTTGGCGGCGCTGGGTGAGTTGCTCGGGGGAACGACCGGTGAGGGCGGTCAGCGCGAGCCAGAGTTGTTCGCGTTCGCGGAGGATTTCGGTTTGTGTCTCGGCGATGCGCACTGCGTCTTTGCGCTCGCTGCGTGGCAGGCGGTCCCGCGCGCGGGCCTTGAGCCAGTCGGCGTTCACCGGGTCTTCGAGCCAGCGGTAATGCACTTGAATCGAGTAGCGGGGTTGGTCGAACGCCAGCACCTGACCGTCGCTGGACAGGATGCGACCCTCCGTAGCGGGCAGGGTTTCAAACGATTCGGTCGTCTTGGTCCAGACCTCGATGAACCGCTCCGGGATGATGACTTGCAGCCAGACGAGCCGCAGCCCGATCAGCAACACCGGGATCAAGAACGCGACGTACAACATCCCCAGCCGCGCCCGCGGGGCGGCGTCGACCGACCAGCCGGGGGCGGCGGGCGGTTCGTTCCAGGGGTTGTGGAGGCTGTTGCGCATGGGGAGAAGGGGGGAGTAGGGAGTAGGGAATAGGGAGTCGGGAGTAGGGAGTAGGGAGTGGCTGGCTCGACTCCCTACTCCCCACTCCCTACTCCCTACTCACGGTCCGCCGAAGGCGGTGGTAAAGGTCTTGGCTCCGTCGACGGAGACTTCCTGTTTCGACGGGAAGAGGTGAATGACCTGGGCCTTGAGCGGGCTGAAGGGGCCTCCCGGAGTCTGCTGCACGTTCACGGTGGCCTTGTCCTGGCCCTTGCCACGCAGTGTGAACATCTCCTTGGCCTGCTCGTACTGCAAGGAGTGGGCTCGCGAGTAGAAGTTGCGACCCTCCATCTCGGCATTGTTCAAGGCTTCGATGGATACCGTGGGCGGTTTCCCCTCCACGCGATCCCCCGTGATTCCGACGGTCAGTGTGTCACTGCCGACCCACACGGCGCTCCCCGCATTGGCTTCTTCACTGGAGAGATCGTTGCGTTTGAAGGTCAGATGGGCATTCTTGACGGGGGCATACATCAGCTTGACTTCGTCATTGAGCTTGCCCCAGTGTCCCTGCGCGTTGCCCTCCACGGGGCCTTTGAAGTCGATCCCCACATACTCCCAGGGGTACTCCCGATGGGCATCCGCCGGGCGGTTGGACTGTGCGGTGCTGCGGGACTGGACGAGCATGCGACGGGTGCCGGTGCGTCTCCAGTCCTCGATCTTGCCGGGGCCTTGTCCCTGAAATTTGCCGGTCACCTGGTTGATGTCGAACTGGTGCAGCCGGGCTTTGAGGATTTCGACGAGCTCGTTCTGGGGGCCGTATTCGTACATCTCGACCGAGACCTTGTCGCGACATTCCATCGTCTGGATGGCCAGCCCCTGGGTGTCGGGGCGGTCGGCGCTGAAGTCGATGCGTCCGTTCAAAATGGCGATCATCTCTTCGGCCCGGATCGTGTTGTCGAGCAGCCGGGCCTTGACACTTTGCAGGAACGTGGCCCGCTGTCCGTCGAAGGTGATCTTCTCGATGCAGGCAATGTCGGCGATCGCCGGGGGATCGAGGAGATTGCCCGAGAAGTCGTGATCGACCGGGAACCGCAACAAGCCTTGCCCGTGGACCGTGGCGAGGTTTTTCTCGCGGTCGATGACGATCTTCGGGCCCTCGATGGCGAAGTCCCCAAACCGGGCGATCACCGGTTCGCGGATGTTCCCCTTCTCATCGACGACGCCCCGCAGGGTCAGGATCTGCCGCGTGCCGCCTTCATTAAAAGCATCGAACTCCCGAGCGGTGACCCGAACCGGTTGTTGCTCGAACGGGAGTTCGGCGCCCTCGGATTCGGGAGCGGCGCGGAAGACCAGCACCCCGTCGACGCCATGCAGCTCGCGGATTTCGGACTGTTGCGTGGCAGCGTCGAACACTGCGGTGCCGTGGATCTGGGGGCATTCGAAGACGAACGGTTCCCCGCTGGTCAAGGAGTCGTCGGGGGCCTTCTCGTCCTGACCAGCCGCCACGGGGCCGCTGACCACGGGACGACTTGCCACGGGGCCGCTTGTCATTGGACTATTTGCGACTGGACGACTTGCTACTGGGCCGCTGGCCATCGCGGGTCCGCCTGGTTCTGGAGGGCGGGGTCGGTTCAGGGGAATGACCTGGCCTGGGGAGACCGTCATGTCGACCTGATCGATGCGTCGTCCGACCATTCCGGGGGCCACGAAGCTCACGTTCCCGATGGCTTGGATCCGGCGGACGGGCACTCGATCCGGATCGAATTTTGGGGATGCCGATTTCGAATTCGAATCCGATCCGAGCCTCACGACCCCGGCGGTATCCAGTTCCTCCAGCGGAGGCATCCAGGCCGTCAGCGTCTGACCCGAGAACTGCATCTGATCGAGTTGGCCCACCGTCGCGCTGCCACGCAGCGTGAGCGTGGTCCACTTCTTCTGCGGATTCGGCACGAGGTCCAGTCGATCCTTCCAATGCGCCCACAGGTCCGGAGTGCCTTGGCTCTGTGCCAGGGAGCGGTGCAGGAACCGACCCGCCCCGACACCCGACAGCTGTTGCAACTGTTGGTCGGCGGTGTGCCGGATTTCGATGACCGGGGCCTCGAACCTCTGCAACTGCCCTTGCTGTTTCCGTTCGACATCGACCCGCTCTGGATCGGTGAGGATGAACAGACGCCGCTGCGCGTCGTATTGCAGATCGTCGTGTTCGCACAGCAGCCCGTTCTCGGTGGAACGGAGCAGCACTCGTTCCCGCGAGACCGATCGGGTGTTCTGATGGGCTTTGGCTCGGATGTGTTTCAGTTCCATCCGCGAGATCAGACCCGGTCCCGCTGGCTGTGCGGGGGCTGTCCCACTCACCGGAACAATGTCCGGCGACAGCGGGTCGCGCGGACTCAGGATTTCCCCGAAGACCAACGCCAGCAGGTTGCACTCGATCTCGTCCTTGTGGCCACTGGCTCGCGGCCGGCTGACGAGGACCTTCTCCCGGAAGGCGGCGATGTTCTGCTGGAAGTCGTACTGGAACGGGCCTTCGCTGGTCACGCGCGACTTGGTCGGCTGGCCCTGGTCCTGCGTCACGAAGTCGATGGCGACGCGGCCCCGCAACTGGGCGGTCTTGGGCGTCTCGGCCACGCGGGGCATGTCATCGCCCAGGGGAGACTTTGGAACCGGTTCGAACTCCACGGTCAGACCGTCGGCGCTGGTGCCCTGCACCCGAACCGGCTGCCCCACCCGAGGTGGTCCATACCGGAAGTTGACGGCGTGGTCACTGTAGAGCTGGGCGGTCTCTTCGGAGAAGACAAAGTCCTGCCCCTCGATGACCAGTCCATCCGGCCCGGTGATGCGGACCTGGCCTTCCAGGGCTGCCGAGAGGATGCGTCCGGCGTCTCCGCCGGAGAGATTGATCGAGTGGTCGGCGAGTTGACTCGGATCGAAGACCGGGTTCTCGAACCGCACACGGGCCGATTGGGCCACGACGGTCAGGGGCGGTTCGTCCGGGCGGCGCTCGTCCTTCCAGATCATGGCGAACGGCTGCATGCGGATCGTGTCGCCCCGCGAGGCGGCGCCCGCATCGAGCGACGACTTCTCCGCCGCCTCGACCGTCTGGGCGAACATGAACGATTGCTCGGAGCGCTGCCAGCGGATGGCCGCGGTGTGGAGCCACTCTTCGCTGGAGAGCCAGGACTGGACAGCCGTGTGGGTGGCCCCGGTGGTCCGCGACGCCGGGGCCATCTTCGGCGGGCGTTTCGGCTGCTGCACGGCCTGGGTCAGCGGGGCCAACACATGCGCGTACAGCTGCAGGGCGGCGAATAAGCCCAGGCAGATGGCACAGGTGAGGAGGAACCGCTGCATGAGGGGAGGTGCTTCTAGGCTCGGTTGAATCATTCCATCGGCGAAGAACCGGCGGCTAGCGCCGTGCCGCTCACACGGTCGGCAACCAGCCGATGACATCGGTGATGTCGATCAGACCCACGGGGACACCGTGTGCATCGACGACGGGGATTTCACTGATCTTGCGTTCGGAGAGGAGAGTCACGATGTCCGAGAACATGGCGGTCACCGGAAGCGTGACGGGGCGGGCGGTCATGACCTCGGCGATGGGGCGGTCGAGGGCCTCGTCGCGGCGCTGCTCCATGAGCCGGGCCAGGTCGCTGTCGGTGAACAGCCCCGCCAGTGTTCCGTCCTCATCCAGCAGCAGTACGACTCCGGTGCGGCGACCGGGAATCGGCGTGGTGACGAACACCTCGCGGACAGTCTGACTGGCGCGGGCCAGGCGCAGCGATTCGCGAGGCCGCATGATCTCGGTGACCGATTTGAGCTGGCGTCCGAGGCTGCCCGCCGGATGAAACACGGCGAACTGCTGCGGGGTGAAACCGCGTTGCCGGGCCACGACGAGAGCCAGGGCATCGCCCACGGCCAGCATGGCGGTGGTGCTGGTGGAGGGGGCCAGACCCCACGGCCCCGCCTCTCGCAACCGCCCCAGTAAGATCCGGACATCGGCTTGGAGTCCGAGCGAGCTGCGGTCGGACCCGGTGATCGCGATGATCGGCACGCCCATGCGTTTGACGGTCGGCAGCAGGGCTGAGATCTCGTCGGTCTCCCCGCTATTGGACAGGGCGAGTAAAACATCCTGCGGGTGCAGGCAACCCAGGTCGCCGTGGACCGCCTCTGCCGGATGCAGGAAGTGGGCTCGCGTCCCCGTCGAGGAGAGCGTCGCCGCCAGCTTCTGCCCGATCAGGCCCGCTTTGCCCATGCCGCACACGATCACGCTGCCCGAACAGTGCAGCAGCAACTCGACCGCTGCGCAGAACCCGGCGTCGAGTCGACGCGCCACATCGACGAGCGCCTCGGACTCCAACTTCAGAATCTCGCGGGCTTCTCGCAGCTGATCGAACTGGGAGTAGGGGATCAGTTGTTCTGCCGCCGACATGACCGCTCCTCCTTTCGCGGATGGAAACGGCAGCCCGCCCCATCGGTATGTTCTGGCCCTCCGCGCAGGGCGGACCGGCTCCGGTGCGGCGATGATCCTTCAGGGCCGGGAACCGGGCGGGGAGTCTACGCGGAATCGGCAAAAAGGGTCAACGGGCATCTCGCTGGACTGGGCGGGTGTTGCGCGGGGGGCTGGCAATGGCTGCCAGCCCACGGCAACGCACTTTGTGAAGTGGGGCCACTCTTCTCTCTGACTGAAAACTGAAAACCAACGCACTGTGAAACAGTGCGTGGCCGTGCAGGAGTTCGAAGGGGTGTTGACAGAGGCTGGTGATACACATCAGGATGAGGTTGCCGACTCCATTCGAAGGGGGGCGGACTTGATGAGCGGCTGGCGAGGGACGAGATGACGACTGCGTTTCAACAGGCAGAAACACTGCTGGCGGGACTCACCCGAGCCGAAAAGGCTCAGCTGGTTCAGTCGGTGATCAATGATTTGGGAGATGCATTTCCCGGGATCGAGAGCCGACCGGGGGTGTGTGGCGGTGAGCCGTGTATCGTCCGAACTCGCATTCCTGTCTGGGTGCTGGAACAGGCTCGTCGGCTGGGGACCAGTGAAGCCGATCTCCTGCGAAGCTATCCGACGCTCCGGGCGGAAGATATCGTCCAGGCGTGGGCGTACGTGCGGACTCACCGTGTGGAAATCGAACTGGAGATTCGTGAAAACGAGGATGCTTGATTCGTGGCGAAATTGTATTCCAACGAGAACTTCCCGCAGCCGGTTGTCGAAGAGTTGCGACGATGGGGACACGACGTATTGACTGTCCTGGAGGCCGGAAAAGCATCGCAGGCGATCGAAGACGAGGTGGTATTGGCCTATGCCGTCAGTCTGGGGCGGGCCGTACTGACTCTCAATCGCAAGCACTTTATCCGTCTGCATCACCTGCAGCCCGACCATGCGGGGATTGTCATATGCACATTCGATCCCGATTTCGCTGGCCAGGCTGAGCGGATTCATGTGGCGATGGAAGCGGTCCCTCATTTGGCCGGTGAGCTGTTACGTGTGAATCGCCCGCAATGAGAATTCAGGACTATTCCAATGAAGAGACCATCCGTTCACACCATCCGGATGGCCATGTTCGCGTCGTCGTAACCGATGGCGGGGGCCTGGCAGGCTCCGAGGTGGCAGACGTAGAGGGTGACGCTGGTGGCCTCGGGCTTGCCTGCGAGGGCGGGGTGAGAAGGCGGCTCGGCTTCGTCGTCACTGGCACCGGAGTTCGGAAAGCGGGCCAGCGTATAGCTCGGGACGAAACGCCGGTGGAACGTCGCGAGTAGTTGGTCGGCCTTGTCGGGTTGGCCGCCTTCGAGGAGAACCAGTTCGGGGGTCGGACCGATCGCGAAGTCGAGGGCGATGAGGGCCTGGGAGGCTCCGCGTGAATGATCGGCCATCAAGCCCGACACGGCGGCCAGGGCATCCCAGCCGCTCGTCTCAGCGGGTGCCACTGGCGGTCGCTTTGGACCGCCAGTGTCTTCGTGCGTCGCAGAACCGTCAGTCGGTCGTCCCCGCACTGGCGAGTCAAAGCCCTCGTCAGTGGCACCCGATCGGCCCATGAGTGCGGAGAGCCGCAGCAACGCCAGCGCCGCGCAGCTGTGCGCGGCGGGGGTGGCGTTGTCCTGGACCTCTTTGGTGCGGTTGATGAGGGCTTCGTGGTCGTCACTGGTGTAGAAGAAGATGCCGTCTGCGGGATCGGCGAAGTGTCGGTTCATGAACCCGGCGAGGAGGCCCGCTTCCTGAAGCCAGCGGATGTCGAAGTCGGTCTGGTAGAGGTCGATGAGGCCATCGATCAGGCAGGCATAGTCGTCGAGGTAGGCGTTGAGCCGCGCGTGGCCGTCCTTGTAAGTGTGGCAGAGACGAGAGACGAGAGAGGAGAGACGAGAGCCAGAGGGAGAGAGCGATTGTTCTGGCTCTCGTCTCTCCTCTCTCGTCTCTCCTCTCATATGCGTCAGCACGAAACGGGCGGCATCCTGAGCGGCCTTCAAGTACCGCTGGTCCCCCAGCACCTGCGCCCCGCGCGACATGGCCCCAATCATCATCCCGTTCCAGGCAGCCAGGATCTTCTCGTCGCGACCGGGGGCGATGCGCGTCGCTCGACGTTCGAGGAGTTTCGGTTTCGCCCAATCGAGCGTGGCAGAGAGTTCTTCCAGCGGGGTCTTCAGTTCCTTGGCGACTTGAGCCAGCGGCTTGGGACGGTTGAGGATCGAGTGGCCCTCCCAATTGCCGTGCGGCGTCACATCGAAGCAGGCACAGAAGAGCTTCCCGTCCTCGTCGCCCAGAACCTCGGCGATCTCCTCCGGGGTCCAGACGAAGAACTTGC
>JAYWFM010000316.1:0-3930 GCA_043778825.1 Planctomycetota bacterium
GCCCGGCTCCGATTGCGTTCGACTTTGCCTGGCCCCTCGTCGACCAGCAGACCGACCAACGCCGCCTGTTCAGCTTCTACGTGGGCTTCACGCGGTAGGTGAGCAATCTGATACTGAAAACTCGTCTTTGACTTCTGGCATGACGCTGTGGTAGCTTGGAGTCCACCGAACCAGGACTCCGCCATGCAAATCGACATTCCTGATCTCCATGAGTTCCAAGCACAGGCCGTCACCGCCGGGTACGCCAGTGTCGAGGACTACGTCATCACCCTCCTGACCCGTGACGGAGAGCGTCTGGCGATTCAACAGGGAATCGACGAGATGCGAGCTGGGCAGGCGCGTCCGTTCGAGGAGTTCGATCAGGAACTGCGTCGCGAATTCCGTTTTGGCTCCCGCAAATCATGAGCTATCGCGTATTGATCGTCCCCTCCGCCGAGAATGACATTCGTCACGCGGTGCGTTGGTGGAGCGAGAACCGTTCCGCTGAACAGGCCGAACGCTGGTACAACAAGATCTATCCCGCGATGGCGACTCTCACTCAGAATCCGGAACGCTGCCCACTGGCTGCCGAAACGGATCTCTTGCCGACAGGTTTGTGGCAACTGCACTTTGGCGTCAGCCGCAGGGCCACCCACCGGATTGTGTTCACCATCGATGACCAGACTGTACTTGTTCTGCGTGTCAGGCATATCGCCCAACGCGCCCTACAAGTCGATGATCTTTGATCCGAAATCGGATGCCCACAATCCGAACGATGACAGAGCCGGTTCACGGAACGGAGGATGGTGCCCCGTCCCCAACATCCGGCACTACAACGAGTTGTTGTCCTGCCGTGCAACTTGGGAATCCAGTCCTACGAAGTCAGCAGCCGTCTCCCGGCGGGCCGCAACCGGTTCTTCAACTCCGGCATGAGACCATACGCCAGGGCCAGCAGCTTCAGCGGGTGCAGCGTCGCTCGCGGGTTCCCCTGTTCCATCTGCATCTTGCAGCTACCGCATTCGGTCGAGCCGACTTGGATGGTGGGTGACTTCATGGCGTCGAACAGCGGCTGGGCGAGTTGGAGGGAGGTCTTAAAGTTCTCGACGGTCAGGCCGTACGCCCCGGCCATGCCGGAGCAGCCGCCGTTGAGGTGCTCGATCTTGAGTCCCGGCACCAGGGCCAGCAGGTCGGCCAGCGGGGTGCCTTGCTGGAGGGCTTTCAGGTGGCACGGCGTGTGATAACCGACGGTTAAATCCATCGGCGTGAAGTCGGTCTTGAGCCGTCCCTCGGTGTGCATCTGTTTCAGGAAGGCCCCGATCTCGACGACCTGATTGGCGACCACTTGGACATCCGGGTGATCGATCAGCAGCGGGTATTCCTGCTTCAGGCAAACCGCTGCAGTCGGTTCGGTGCAGAGGATGGTGAGCCCCTCGCGGGCGAGTTCGGCCAGCTCGCGGAGGTTCTGCTCGGCCAGTTCGCGGGCCGATTCGAGGTCGCCCGCCGAAATCATGGCCATGCCCGAGGCGGTCTGTCCGGCGGGGACATAGACTGGGATCCCGTGATGCCGCAGGATCGAGACCATCGCCCAGCCGAGTTCCGGATCGTGGAAGTTCGCGAAGTGATCGACGAAGTACACCACCGGACGCGGGTCGCTGGTGAGCAACTCGCGGCGGGAGAGATCGGGCTTGGCCTGCCGCAGGAACGTGCGTCTGGCAAACGGCGGGAGCCGTCGTCGGCGGGCCACGTGCAGAATCTTCTCCACCAGCCAGCGACCCGTGCGGCTGCTGAGTACCCAGTTCGCCAGTGGAGCGATCGAGCAGCCCAGCGCTCCGAACGAGTGTGCCCGAGCCAGAATCCAATCGGCCCGGTCCAGTCCGTTCTCGGCGACATAGGCTGCGCGGGCCTCGATCATCAGATGCGGAATGTCGACGTTGGCCGGGCACTCCAGTTCGCACTGTTTGCAGTTAAAGCACAGCTTCGTCAGCCGCTTAACGCCCTCCGACGAGAGGTCGCGAGCCGAGAGTTCCCCCGTGGTGACGTTGCGGATGACATTCGCCTTGGAGCGCGGGCTGGCCTCCTCGATCTGGTCGATCCGGAAGAACGGGCACATCCGCAGATCGGCGTCCTGCGTCCGGCAATTGCCACAGCCGTTACAGCGCGAAGCGGCCTCGGCGAGTTCGGTGTTTGACCATTTCAGTTGGAGCGGGATGACCTCGGTGGCTGTCGTGGCCGGGACCGTTTCGGCGGGAGTGGTGGACTCAACGACCGCGCGGAAGTGGCGAATGGTCAGTCGCGGATCGTCGCAGATGATCTTGCCGGGATTCATCAGGTGGCGCGGGTCGAAGATCCCCTTGATGTCTTGAAAGACGCGGTACAACGGGCCGTATTGGCTGCGGAGGAAGGCGGTGCGCGAGAGGCCGTCCCCGTGCTCGCCGCTGATCGTGCCGCCGAACGAGAAGACCACTTCGTACAGTTCGCGGGCCAGGGCCTCGAGTTGGTGCCCGTCCTTCTGGGTCGGGAAGGGGACGATGGGCCGCAGGTGGATCTGACCCGAGGCGGCATGCGCATACAGCGAGGCGGTGACCTCGTGCTTCTGCAACACCTTCTGAGCCTTGAGCAGAAAGTCGCGCAACGTCTGCGGCGGGATGGCCAGCCCCTCGATGATCGGGAGCGGTCGCGATTGCCCCTTCATGCGGGTTAACAACGGCACGACCCGCGAGGGCAGCGACCACAGAAACTCGACCCCCGCTTCATCGAACGATTGCTGCCCGACCAATAGCGACGGGTCGTTGTGCTGCGCGATCTCAACCATCGCCCGCAACCGGTCCTTGACCTGCCGCTCGGTGAATCCGGTTTGCTCGACGAGGAGCGCGGCCTCAGCGGCCTTCGGGATCATGGCCTCGAAACGCGGATCGGCATCGCGAGCCAACGACAGCAGCCGACGATCGAGCAGGTCGCAGGCACTTGGCTGTTGATCGGCGATGGCGTGGACCACGCGGATCGCCGCTTCGAATTGGCCGAACAGCAGCAGCGCGACGCCGCGATGAGCGGGAAGCGGAGACGTGTGCAGCGTGGCCTCGGTGAAGATGCCGAGCGTGCCTTCACTGCCGACGAGCAGGCGTGGCAGGTTGAGATCGTCTCGCGACAACACGCTGCGCAGCGAGTACCCGGCACAGTTGCGGATCAGCGGAGGCTGGCGTTCGCGGATCAGGACATCGTTGTCGCGGAGCAGGCGGGTCAGGCGGGAGACGATGCTGCGCTTGGCCTCGACCGATTCGCCGGGCAGCATCAGGGCCGAGTCGAGGTTGGGGAATAACTTCGTGAGTGGCTCGCGCTTGGCTTCGAACCAGTCGCCCCCCGCGAGGACCACTTCGATGCTCCGCGCATAGTCCCGCATCGACCCGACCCGCACGGCGTGGGCCCCCGCAGCGTCGACACCGAGCATCCCGCCCACGGTGGTCACGGAGGTCGAGGACGGATCGGGGGGCAGGTAACGCCCGACCTCGCGCAGCTTCTTGTTCAGCGTGTCGCGGACGACACCCGCCTGGACGCGGACCGAGTTGTCGGTGATTTCTGCGATGGCGGTAAAGTGCCGCGAGAGGTCGACGATGATCCCCTCGCCGAGCGCTCCGCCGGTGACATTTGTCCCAGCTCCACGGGCGATCAGTGGGATGGAGTGCTCCGCACAATACTTGCTGAGGGTCACCACATCGTCGCGATGCTTCGGGTAGGCCACGCCCAGCGGCGTGATTTCGTAGAGACTGGCGTCGCTGGCGTACATGGCCCGCGTCAATGAATCGAACCGCAGGTCTCCGGTGAAGGATCCGTTCAGGTCTTCGGCGATGCGTTGCGGATCGGGCAAGGGAGTCGGGAGTCGGGAGTCGGGAGTCGGGAGTCGGGAGTCGGGAGTCGGGAGTCGGGAGTCGGGAGTCGGGAGTCGGGAGTCGGGAG
>JAYWFM010000317.1:0-22497 GCA_043778825.1 Planctomycetota bacterium
GAGTGGGGAGTGGGGAGTGGGGAGTGGGGAGTGGGGAGTGGGGAGTGGGGAGTGGGGAGTGGGGAGTGGGGAGTGGGGAGTGGGGAGTGGGGAGCGGGGAGCGGGAAGCGGGATCCCCTCTGTCGATCAACCATAAACCATCAATCCCCTGCCACGGGGGTGGACTCCAGCGGTTCGTCCTGCATCCGGAACAGGACAGCTGCGATCAGGATCACGAGCGCGATGGCCCCGAAGATGGCGTTCGGGCTGGCTCCCAGGCGGACGAGGACTTGCTTGCCAATTTCGTAGAACGCTCCGGAGAGGGCGATTCCGATCCAGTTGATCAGGTTCATGGCCCCGATCATGCGGCCTTTGAGATGTGCGGGGGACATGGCCTGCAAGTAAACTTGGAGCGGGACGGAGAAGAGCCCTGCGAAGAGGCCCGCTCCCATGAGCAACAGCCCCGCTCCGGTGAGTGAGACGAAAGGGAGCCGCAGGTGGTGGTTGGATGATGACGACCATGCGTCGGCTTTCGGAGACGATTCAGCCTCTCCTGGTATCCCGGTTGTGACAGATACTTGTGGCGTGATTTTCTCCCCCGGGATTGCCAATCCCGCCATGCAGATCACCATCCCCACAGCTGCGATGCGCACCAGACTCGCTCGGAAACGGGAGCGGGACAGATACCCCGCCAGCACACTGCCGATGGCGATGCCGACTGCTGTGGTGGCTGCCAGTTGCCCGGTGGAAGTGTCGCTCAGCCGGTATTGTAAGGTCCCCATCGCGTTGACCGAAGGTTGGAAAATCCCACCCACGAACCAGAAGATCGAACTGAACAGCAGCGCGGTCAGCAGCTTGGGTTGCCGCCGCAAGGTCGCCCGCGTTTCTGGGTCGATGAACACCGCTGATGGGTTGAAGCGGAGGTTCGGCTCCGCAGCGGGCAGCCTACGAACCAGCAGCGAGGTCAACGTGCCGGCAATCGCGATCAGGATGCAAACCCACTGGACCGACATCAGATTCGGCAACGTGTCTTTGAGGGCTCCGGCAGCTGCGACTCCTCCAATGATGGCGACAAAGGTCGTCATCAGGAACCAGCCATTGATCCCCGGTAGCCGGTGCTTCGCATACAACTCGGGAAGAATGCCGTACTTGGACGGGCCAAAGAAAGCGCTATGAGACCCCATCAGGAACAGCACTCCAATCAGTAGTCGCAGCTGGAGTTTGGAGGGCTCGGTCAGCCAGAAGACGAGCAGACCGACTCCCATGATGGCAATCTCCAGCAGCTTACTGAGGACGATAATCCGCGTCTTGCTGTAACGATCCGCCAGATATCCGCAAACTCCCGAGAAGATGACAAACGGCGAAGCGAAGGCGATCAGCGCGTACCCCTGCCAGTCGTCCAATGGATTGGCTTTCGCCCGATCGGTACACAGAAACATCACGAGGAACTTGAACACGTTGTCATTGAACGCCCCCAGGAACTGCGTCACCAGCAGGCCCCAGAACGTGGGGTCGGTCATCAGGGGTCGTTCGGTGTGTGTCATCGAGTCCTCGCAGCAGTGTCAAAGTCCGCGTGTCCGTTACGGTCAACCCAGTTTCTAATGGACGCTTCAAGGTTCGAACAGAGTCGAGAGGACCGGGAGACGCAGAGACCGCCGGTGTGGCTCCTCTTAGAACGCGATCCACGGGAACAGAACGCATCCCCCGCAATCTCATGGGTAGAGGCCGCAGTCTCGCCAGATTGCCCAACAGGAACCTCAACTCACTCCAAAACGCCGTCAAAGTCAGCGTGTGTTTCCGGACCGTTCCCAGTTGTCTATTGAGACCTCTGCGCATGGAAAATACCAACCAGAAATGGCAAGTGAAGAATCTCATGGGGACTGAATTTTCAGGACGATGAATGACGGTAAGCCCCATCACATCAACCTTGCTGACAACCGAATTGAACCCCCTGTTGACCTGCCCGGGGCAGGTCTTCAGGGAAATTCAACACGTGTCAGTCTCAGGTCGATCGGGGAGTTCACCAAATCGGTTGTTGCCGTTGGGAGTCTTTGGACTGGCACAACCATTCGGGCGATGGTCGCTCGAACGTTGTTGCCGGACCACACCACAGGACGAGTGTCTCGTCTGTGACCCACCGTGGTGTTGAGATGGCCTTGTGGTTCAGTCCCTAGGGAAGGAGACTTTGCTCTATGAAATCCTTGAGAACAATTGCTGCTTTGATCGCAATCCTCGGCATGAGCTGTTTTGCTCATGCCGGTCAGCGAGGACATCGGGCGCGTGGGGCGTCCAAGTGTTGCGACTGTGCCCCCACATTCCAGCCCACCGGCTGCAAGCCGACCATCATCAAGCCTTGCCATCGCAATGTCTACAACTACCAGCGTAGTTGTGCCAAGGCGACTGGCTGCGGTGACTGTGGTGGACCAGCCTTCAGCTGCTGCCCGAACGCAGCCGGCAACGGTTGTGGAACCGGTTGTGTTGCCGGAGCCGGCAACGGCTGTGGAACCGGTTGTGTTGCCGGAGCCGGCAACGGCTGCGTCAACGGTGCCGGTAACTATGCCGGTAACTGTGCCGCTCCGTGTGGTGCTGGATGCACCGCAGGTGCGAACAACTGTGCCGCTCCGTGTGGCAACGGATGTGCCACGGATGTGAACTGTGCCCCTCAGTGCGGTGACGACACCTGCTGTGCCACGACCAACCAGGATGCGTGCGGGATCGCTCAGTTGATCTACGAATCGCAGACGGCTTGCAAGTCCAGTCACCGTCGCCGGGCTCTGAAGAAGCTCGGAAAGAATTTCGATTGCCAATGCAATCCGGAGATCATGTCGGCCTTCATCTACGGCCTGAACGACGCGGATCGAAAAGTTCGCAAAGCGGCTGCGGATATGATCGGCAAGCAGATCAAGAAGAACAGCTGCTGTTGCACGCAATGTACAGTGGACGCCCTGACCTATGCTCTGGCGGACTGTGACCGTGGCGTGAGCAAGAGGGCAGAGAAGGCTCTGGGGGGGTGCGGATTCGATGTCGTCGATCCGAACTGCCGCAAGGCCGGTCGTGACCAAGGCTGCACGAGCAACGGATGCGCTGGCAACGGATGCGCCGGCAACGGATGCGCGGTCAACGGTGGCAACGGAAACGACTACTCCCCCGCGGCTCCTGCCGTGGCACCGGCTCCTCCAACCGAGTCGAAGGCCCACTTCCCGAAGCGGAACAAGGACGAGAAAGTTCGCTCGGTCTCCGCTGCAAAGAAAAGCCTGTCGAACCTGTTCGGACTCGCTCGCTAGTCGAGTGGGGTGAAGGGAGCCTTCGCTGGAACAGGCAACATCTTGAGTGAACGACAGCCCTCGCGGGCCTTCCGCGAGGGCTGTTTTCGTTGGCGGGATCGTCCGGCGATGACCTCGGCAGGTCATCTCCGTCTGAGACCTCAACGCCCATCTGTCAAGATGCAATCGGGGTCAGTGCGTGAGAAAAACACATCTCAATTTCGTGCATTGCCCTTTCGGAGATTCTGGTGCAGAATGCCGCCGCTCTTCACGAGCTCGTCTTCGCTGACAAGCAGCGCAGAGTCTCCTCTGTGTGTTCAGCGACATTCACTTCGACAGGACGTCGGACATCATCGGCAATCAGGTGTGACTCGGTTCCGAGTCGTGCTTGACTCGTCAGTCTCTTCGAGTCCCCGAGGATCCTTATGCTCATTATCGAACGCGGCATTGATGAGGCCATCGTGGTCGGTGACACGGTGGTTCGCGTCCTGGAAGTCTGCTCTGGTGAGGTTCGCCTGGCGATCTCCTCCCCCGAGGGTCTCCGCTACCGAGAAGTGGTCCTGCAGTGCCAGTCCACCGAGGAGGTGGACCTCTCCTTCGCTTCGTCGTACGACGAAGCCTTGGCGTTCTTCGCCTGAGACGTAACCGCTCGCGGACGCTAGGTTCCCCTCGCCTGGGAGGGCGAAGCTCCTGCTGAGCCGCGAGCCAGGGGACGCGCTGTCTGGTGGATGCGCTGTCTGGTGGATGCGGCTCGGCAGGAGCCTCGCCCTCCCGAGGGAGGCGAACCCCAAAATCAAGACTTGACCGGGCACTCGGTTCCCCGGTTTCGTCACAGAGTTCGCTCGGCGGGGGCTGCCAGTTATGATGTCTCCCTGCGACACCGCATCGGTGTCGCGCGGAGTGGCGTCTTCTCTGTGCGGACTCGTACGTGCCTGCGGATCCTCCCTATCCCGATGAACAGATGACCCCACTCGGGTTGCGGCGAGATCGTATCCCCCGGCATGTGGCGATCATCATGGATGGCAATGGACGCTGGGCCAAGCGCCGCGGACTGCCACGCATCGAGGGACACCGGCGTGGGGTCCAAACGGTTCGCACCGTCATTGAAGAATGCGCTCGCTTGGGCGTCGGCCAGTTGACCCTCTACTGCTTCAGTAGCGAGAACTGGAAGCGCCCTCCGCTGGAACTCGATCTGCTGATGGGTTTGCTGCGGCGGTACGTGATCGCCGAACGCAATGAGATCATGCGGCAGGAGATCCGCCTCAGCACCATCGGACGCACCGATCGCATCTCCCGCGCCATCTGGAGCGAGGTCCAGACCACCGTCGAACTGAGTCGGAACAACCCCGGCATGCGTCTGTGCCTGGCTCTCGATTACGGAGCCCGCGATGAACTGACCCAGGCCGTCAAGACCATCGCGCTGAAGGTCCAGTCCGGTGAGATCGACCCGGCCACCATCGACGAGACCACCTTCAGCAATCATCTCTACACCGCCGGAATGGTCGACCCCGATCTCGTCATTCGCACCGCAGGCGAGATGCGGGTCAGCAACTTCCTGCTGTGGCAGATCAGCTACGCCGAGTTGTGGGTCACGCAGAACTGCTGGCCGGAGTTCAGTCGCGACGACCTGTATCAGGCGTTCCGCGATTACGCCGGACGCGAACGCCGGTTCGGCGGACTGGTCGAGCCTGCGGCCTCGTAGTCGTGTCGGGAGTGTCGCCTTTCGCTCCGCCCGTATTGTCGCCTTTTTCTCCGAAAAAGGACGCTCTTTCGCGAAGCGAAAGACGACACTCGTGGAAGCCTTGTTCCTGAACAGCCCCGTCCCTCACTCCTCCGGACTGCATCCATGCTGGGTTGGCGTCTGCTCATGTCGGCCATTCTGATCCCGACGCTGTTCGGCCTCTTCTATGCCGACCATCGCCTGGGACAGAACGCTCCCGTTCTCGCTCTGCTGGCCGTGTTGCTCTCGGTCCGCAGTGCCTGGGAACTCGGCGATCTCTTTGCCGCGCGGGGCATCCCCCTGCGCAGCCGGTCCCACATGCTCGGGAGTTGTGTGACCGCTCTCGCCGCCTGGATTCCGGCCTGGTGCTGGGTCGAACCGGTCCTGACGGTCGCCCCTTTCGCGAGTCTCGGACCCATCGCGTTGAGCCTCGCGTTCTGTCTGCTGCTCCTGTTCATTCAAGAGGCCGCCTCATTCCAATCTCCCGGGAAGACCTTCGAGGCCCTCGGAGCGTCGCTGCTGATCATCGCCTACTCCGGCTTCCTGCTCGGGATCACCGCGCAGCTGAGGTGGGTCGCGGGGAGCGAGGCGGGGTATCTGGTCCTGGGGTCGCTGTTGATTGCCGCCAAGACGTGCGACATCGGGGCGTACACGTTTGGCCGCCTGTTCGGAAAGACGAAGATGGCTCCGCTGCTGAGTCCCGGAAAGACGTGGGCCGGAGCTGTCGGCGGGATTGCGACCTCGACGGTCGCGACCTGGGCCTGGCTGACTTTTATTCCTTCACTCTTTAACACCGGATGGAAGCCGAGCCCCGTGTGGGCCGCGTGCGTGTATGGAGCGGTGGTGGGCCTGACCGGGATGATCGGTGATCTGAGCGAGTCACTCCTCAAGCGCGATGCCGGAAAGAAGGACTCCGCCGCCCTGTTCCCCGGCTTCGGCGGCCTGCTCGATCTGCTCGACAGCATCCTCTACGCCGGACCGGTGGCCTATGCGCTGTGGGTCTGGCTGCCGCTCCAGACGTGGTGAACGCGACTCCCCGAACGCCCAGGGGTTGCAACCCCTGGGCTTTTCCAAACACTCACCGCTGACGGCTCCTCTTCCCGCGTATTGCCGTTGCATGTTAGATTCCCGCTCACGATTCGAGGTCGGACGAAGGAGCGCCCATGATGTCTTCCATCCCTGCATCCCCCACGGCCCGGCGGTCGCTACGGGCCATCGCGATCGCCAGTTGGATCGGCTTGAGCATCCACTCAACGCCTGTCTCCGCAGCCAGTACCCTGCACGAACCCGAAGGCCCCGAACGCACGGTCCAGGTCAGCGTCTCCGTCACCACGACCGGCTCCGTCTTCACCGCCGGTGGCAAAGAGAAGAGCCAGAAGCATCCCATCGCGGCGGAAGCCCGCTTCCGCTTTCGCGAGCGACGGCTCCCCTCTGGAGGCCGCGACGCCCAGGCCCTTCGCGCCGCTCGCGAGTTCGAAATCGCCCAGTTAGAAACCACGATCTCGGGTCACAAGACCGAGCAGTTTCTCCCGGATGCCAACCGTGTGGTCGTTTCTAGCGGAGCGGAAACGGGAGTGTGGGTCTACTGTCCCAGCGGGATGCTCTCGCGCGAGTCGATGGACCTGTTCGAACTCCCCGGCGAGCCGCTCGCCCTGCAAGCTCTGCTCCCCACTGAGGCCGTTGATGTCGGAGCGAAATGGTCCCCCCAGCCGTGGGCGATCCAGATGTTGGCCACCGTCGAGGCCGTCCAGAAATCGGCCATGACCTGCGAGCTCACCTCCCTCAAAGCCGACATCGCCACGATCCAGATCGACGGCAGCGTCCTCGGCCAGCGGTACGGAGCCAACACCGATGTGAAGGTCTCCGGCCAGATCACCTTCGATACCAAAGCCCAACTCCTCGCCACCGCCAAGTTGACCTACACCATCAAGGCCAACATCGGCACGGTCAGCCCCGGTATCGACGCCCGTGTCGAAACTGTCGTCACGCGGCAGGTCACTCCCACGCCAGGCCAGCTGACCGATGCCCTGCTGGCCACACTCCCCATCAGCCCACCCAGTGGGGCCGAGATGCTGGCCTTCGACGCCGCCCCGTGGAAGGTGCAGTTGCTCCACGATCGCGGCTGGCACCTGTTCCAGGCGGTCCTCGACGGCAACAGCCAGGTCGTGATCTTCCGCCTGATGGAAAACGGCAGCTTGATCTGCCAGAGCAACGTGGCCAAGCTCCCCACCGCCGCCCCTGGCAAGCACGCCTCGATCGATCAGTTCGAAGCCGACATCCAAGCCTCACTCGGCAAACGATTCAAGTCGCTCAAACCCCGCGAGAGGATGCCCGCCGAGGATGGCCGCATCATCTACCGCGTCGTGGCTGAAGGACAAACCACCCTCGCCGGGGACAAGGGATCTGTCGAAGTCCCCATGCAGTGGAACTACTACCTGCTCGCCGCTCCCAGTGGACAACAACTGTCGTTCGTCTTCGCCATCGAGCCGCAACTGATCGAGCAACTCCAGGACCGCGACCTGGAGATGGTCCAAAGCGTGCGGTTCACGAAGTAGGCTACGGGCCTCGACTCCCGGAGGGCGAGGCCAGTGCTGTGAACATGATCGCAATCATCGTGGGGCACGTTTCCGACGTGCCCGTGGCCCGTAGCTCACGTCGCTCCGCGACTGAGATTCCTCCTGCCAGACACCGTCCGGACCTCGGAAAAACCCGCGTGAGTCGGTCTTTCCTCATGCGGAATGCGAGTCGCGGAGCGACATCGCCTACGAGGTGGATTTCGGAGAAATCGCCGACATTCAGGCTGTCCCTGCGCCGCGATCCTGTTCACAGCACTGGCGTCGCCCTCCCAGCCCCTGGCCCTCCCGACGGGCTTCACCAGAATTCAGCACGATTGATCCCGAAGGGATTCCCTACTCCGGGAACTACTGCGAGTTGTGCATTCTCAGGGGCTCTCACCTGCACACCCAAGGATTGGCGGACATCGATACATGCCAGTAACATAAAGAGGTCAGGGCTTCACCACGTCGACTGAGTGTGAGAACGTCGCATGCGATTCCAACAGATTGTCGGGGCCGTGTTACTGCTGAGCAGCGGCAGCTTGAGCCTTCAAGCCGCCGAGCCGCTCTCGTACAACCGCGACGTACGTCCGATCCTCGCAGCGAACTGCTTCGCCTGCCACGGGCCGGACAGTGCCGCTCGCAAGGCGGACCTGCGTCTCGATCAGAAGGCCATCGCCGAAGAGATGAAAGCCATCGTCCCCGGCAAACCGGAGGCGAGCGAACTGCTCAAGCGGGTCACCTCGCATGATCCCGAAGAGGTGATGCCGCCCCCGGCCTCCAAGAAGTCGATCACCCCCGCCCAGATCGAGACCCTCCGGAAGTGGATCGCCAGCGGGGCCGAGTACCTGCCGCACTGGTCGTTCATCCCGCCGGTGAAGCCCGCTGTCCCCGCCGTCAAAAATGCGAAGTGGGTGCGGAACCCGATCGACAGTTTTGTGTTGGCCAAGCTGGAGTCGCACGGACTCGCACCGGCCGCCGAAGCCGACCGCCGCACCTGGGCACGGCGGGTGAGTTTCGACCTGACGGGGTTGCCCCCTTCCCCCGAACGGGTCGCGGCCTTCGTCGCGGACACCTCTCCAGCAGCCTACGATCAGTATGTCGATGAGTTACTTAAAACCCCGGAATGGGGCGAACATCGCAGCCGCTACTGGCTCGACTACGCCCGCTATGCCGACACGCACGGAGCCCACTTCGACAACTTCCGCGAGATGTGGTCGTACCGCGAGTGGGTCATCGGAGCGTTCAATCGCAACATGCCGTATGACGAGTTCACGACAGAGAGCCTCGCCGGAGATTTGCTGCCGAACCGCACCCTGGAGCAGCAGATCGGCTCGGGGTTCAACCGTTGCAACATGACCACCAACGAAGGCGGCATCATCGACGAGGAGTACCTCGTCCTCTACACCCGCGACCGCACCGAAACCGTCTCGCAGGTCTGGCTGGGCATGACAGCTGGCTGTGCGGTGTGCCACGACCACAAGTTCGACCCGCTCTCGCAGAAAGAGTTCTACGAGATGGCTGCGTTCTTCAATAACACGACACAAGGGGCCCGCGATGGCAACATCAAGGACACCCCGCCGATCGTCCCGGTCCCGCTGGCCGCGGACCGCCCGCGCATCCAGGCCCTGGAGCAGGAGATCCCGGTTGCCAAGACCCGTGTCGAGGCTCGGAAGGGAGCGGCCCGCCCGGCCTTCGACACCTGGCTGACCACCGTCAAACCGGATGAGTTCGGCCAGCCGGTCTCGAACGAGAGGCTGCACTTGCGGGCCGCTCTCCACGAAGGTCAAGGGACGACCTCCAAATTCACGATCAACGACCAGCCCCGCGATGTGACGCTCTCCGACAAGGCCACCTGGAAGCCCGGCCATGCAGGTTCGCAGTCGATTGAAGTCACCGGCGGAGCGGCTGTCGAACTCGCCGATGTCGGCGACTTCGAATCGGACCAGTCGTTCTCCTACGCCGCCTGGATCAAGCTCAGCCCCAACGACAGCCAGGGGGCCATCGCCTCGCGCATGGACAAGGCGAACGTCTATCGCGGCTGGGACTTCTGGGTCCAGGCCCGCCGCGTGGGCACGCACATCATCAACGCCTGGAGTGGTGACGCCATCAAGGTGGTTTCCAAGGCTCAAGTGCCCGGCAACGAGTGGACCCATGTGGCCGTGACCTACAACGGGTCGAAGACCGCCGCTGGGGTGAAGATCTATATCAACGGCACGGTACAGGAAACGCTGGTCGAGTCCGACACACTCAAGGGATCGATCAAGACGACCGTCCCGTTCAAGATCGGCCAGCGGACTGACTCTGACCCCATCTCGGGCCTGGGCCTGCAAGACCTGCGGCTCTACCAGCGCGAACTCAAGCCGGACGAGGTCGCCGCGCTCGGCAAGTCGGCCCTCTTCGCCGCCATCATCGCCAAGCCCGCCGACCAGCGAACCGACGCCGAGAAGAACGAACTGTTCACCTGGTGGCTGAATGCCAAGGACGAGGAGTATCGCGCCGCCACCGGTGACCTCGCCAAGCTGGAGCAGGAACAAGCCGCCATCAAGGCCCGAGGCACGATCGCCTATGTCATGCAGGAGCGAACCGATCCGGCAACCGCATTCATCCTGCAACGCGGTGACTACGACAAGCGGAAGGACCAAGTCTCGGCCAACACGCCCGCGATCCTTCCGGCCTTCCCCGCCGAGGCCCCGCGCAACCGCCTCGGGTTCGCGAAGTGGCTCCTCTCGAACGACCACCCGCTGACCGCCCGCGTGACCGTCAACCGCTATTGGCAGGAGGTGTTCGGCACCGGCCTCGTGAAGTCCGTGGGCGACTTCGGCATCACCGGCGATCTGCCCGTGAACCAGGAACTCCTCGACTGGCTGGCGGTCGACTTCCGCGAGAACGGCTGGGATGTGCAGCGGCTGTTCAAGCAGATCGTCCTCAGCAGCACCTATCGCCAAGCTGCCGTCACCACGCCCGAGAAGCAAGCCAAAGACCCGGAGAACCGACTGCTCTCGCGCGGCCCTCGGTTCCGCATGGACGCCGAGATGGTCCGCGATGCCGCCCTGGCATCCAGCGGACTGCTCGTCCCCAAGCTCGGCGGCCCGAGCGTGAAACCCTACCAGCCGCCCGGCGTCTGGGAGGCGATCGCCATGGATGTCAGCAACACCCGTAGTTACCAGCGCGACACTGGCGAGGGGTTGTATCGGCGGAGCATGTACACGTTCTGGAAACGCATGGCCCCGCCCGCCTCAATGGACATCTTCAACGCCACGAACCGCGAGCTGTGTTTGGTGCGGCGCGAGCGGACGAACACCCCGCTGCAGGCCCTCGTGACGCTCAATGATGAGCAGTTCGTCGAAGCCGCCCGGCACTTGGCGCAGTCCGCTCTACTCGCGAAGACCGACACCAACGACCGCATCGAGTACCTCGCCCAGCGGCTGATCTCGCGGTCATTCCGCCCCGAGGAACTGGCGATCATCACCGCCTCGCTGGCCGACCTGACCCAGCAGTACCAGTCGCAACCGGACGCCGCGAAGCAACTCATTACCTACGGCGAATCGAAGCCCGACGCGAGCCTCGACCCCCAGACGCTCGCCGCCTGGACGATGCTGGTGAATGAGCTGATGAACCTGGACGAGGTACTGAACAAGTAGGAGGGGCCTAGGGCCTAGGGCCTAGGGCCAATCCCGTCTCCCGTCTCCCGTCTCCCGTCTCCCGACTCCCGACTCCCGTCTCCCGACTCCCGACTCACATGGCGAAGACACTCTCCGAATACCTCGACCTGCTCGACGAGCGGAAGGATCTGATCTTCCCCAAGGCCCCGCGCCCCAAGCCGATCAAGGCCACCCCCTCGATCAAGCCGCTGCCCGACACCAAGGTCGTCCTGTGGAGCGTCTACGGCACGCTGCTCGCCATCGACTCCGGACGCCTGCTGCACCAGCACCCGCAAGAACTCCGCATGCAGATCGCCCTGCAAAAGACGATCGAAGAGTTCAAGATGTGGTTCAGCATGTCCCGCAAACCGGGACAGCCGTGGGTCTACATGCTCCAGCAATACGACAGCATCGTCGAAGAGCAACGCATGATCTCCACGACCCAGAAGGGGGACACCCGCGAGGTCGACTCCGCCGTCGTGTGGGCCAAGCTGATCGAGCGGCTGGAACGCAACGAATACACCTGGGACGAGAGCCTGTACGGCGGGCGCGAGGCCCTGGCCGCCAAGATCGCGTACTTCTTCCACGCCATGCTGCAGGGCACGGAGGCGTTCGAAGGCGCTGCCGAGACACTGGCCCGCCTGCCGCAGGCCGGGATTCGTCAGGGGCTGCTGGATGATGTCCAGCAGTTCACGCTGGCCCAGCTTGTCCGCGCGATGCGGAAGCAGGGCGGCGAAGGGAACCTCGCCGCCTTGTTCTCCCCGGAGCTCTCCGGCCTCTCGTATCAGCTCCAAGTCCGCAAGCCCTCCCCCTCGTTGTACGCCACGGTGGCCGCGAAGTGTGCGGCCCGCGGGTTCGAGCCGGGGCAGGTGCTGTACCTGACGAATCGACTGACCGACGATCTGGGCATGGCCAAGCAGGTCGGCTTCAAGACGGGCCTGATGGTCGTCGACGAGTCGTGTACGGCACTCTCCGCTGCGGACCTCAAGAATCCCGAGTACCGCCCCGACCGGCTGTTGACCGACCTGCGGCAAGTCCTGGACATCGTCGGCGCGTAACGCAGGACGGGCCCGTTTAGCCGCGACGCGAAGTCTTCGAAGCGGAGCGAGCCCGTATCGCTCACGCCTTCCGTCCCAGAATGCGGTCCAGCGAATCGGAGGTCTGGTAGATCAGGGCCTCGGGGTAATGCGCATACGGGTGGAAATACTCGAACGTCAGAAACCCCTTGTAGCCGGTCTCGGCCAGAGCCTCGGTCACCGCGGGCCAGTTGGTGGTGCCATCCAGCAGCGGTCGGAAAGTCTCCAGCGAGAAGTCGGTCCCCTTCTTCGTGAACTCCTTCAGGTGGACATTCTTCGTGCGGCTGCCGAGGATCTTGGCCCAGTGTTCGGGGAACTGGAACATCGAGATGTTGCCGGTGTCGAAGTGAACGCGGACATGCTCGCTGCCGAAGCTGTCGACGAAACCATTCAACTCCATCGGCGTCATCAAGTAGCCGTTGAAGAAGATGTTCTCGATGTTGAGGCACACCTTGAGCTTCTCGGCCTGCTTCGCGAGTAGGCCCACCGCCTCTCGCGCCCGTTGATCGCACACGTCATTGGCCACCGGCTCATGATCGGTCCGCCATGGGATATGCACCGCTCCCGGCACGACGAGGACGTTCTCGACGCCCAGGTCATGCGCCGCCTGCGCGATCTTCCCCGCCAGTTCGATCCCCTGCGCCCGCTTGGCGGGGTCATTGCTGGTCAGCGGATACGGCCAGAACAGGAATGAACACAGCCCGCTGATCTGGATGCCGATCTCATCGGCCATCTTGCGGATCGCGTGGTAGTCGGCTGTGCCGTGCTTGGGCGAGAGATCGTTGTCGAGATCGTAGTTCAGTTCGATGCCATCGAACCCCGCATTCTTGGCGAGTTGCAGGCACTCGCGGAGTGTCATCCGCTCTGGATACGGAAAGGCCCACAGGTTGATCGACTTGAGCATGTCGTACTTCTTCGGCGACCCCCGCCGAGCATCGGGCGCAGGGGCTGCCGCCGCAGCCTGCGCCGGTTCAAAGGCCAAGGCCCCGAGGCCGATGGAAGCGATGGTGGCCTGGAGGGCCTCGCGACGGGAGAACGGAGAAGCGAATGGGTTCATGGTTGACTCTTTCAATTCCATAGAAGTTCAGTGACTCGAAGCAAACACAGCCCAGAGGTTGCAACCCCTGGGACTCGACACAAATCCCACCCCGGAGGGGTCATAGCTCATCGCCGGTGGTGTCGCTGCGCTCGACCACCGGCGATGGGCTGTCATCCCTCCGGGATAGGTGAGGTCATCCGCTGATGCTTTCACTATAGTCCCGCTCGAAGCGTGTTCTACAACTGGGCCGCCGCGCGGGCCTCGGAGGTCAGTTCCGCCCGTCATTTGTTTTTTTGATGTGCGATGATTGACTCGGACCATGCCGCTGTGATCGACGGCCAGAAAGTGCCATTCCCACCGACCGTCCTTGAGTTGAAATTTGCAGCAAATCCAAGGGAGTCCCCAATCATCAATCCTCGAAATCCGCAATGGGCGATTTCGTGCGAGCAGCTTCTTGTAGAGTTGAACGGTTTCTCGATGAATACGGTATCCTTCCTGAAGAAACTCAGTGGGGAACTTGGTAATCCGTATTTGGTCACCGACTTTCAGTTCTCGCCATAGCTCCATGAACATTCTCTCGGGAGCGTGATAATCGAACGTGAGTCCAGGAGCTACTGTCCCGCTCGAATCTTGTGCCACAACTGAGTCGCAGCCGCGCGGGCTTCGGGGGTTGGTTCGGCGGACTCGATCCATTCGCCAGTTCTCGCATCCGGCTTGCGGGTCGCGTCGATGAGTAACGTACTCGATCGCGAGAGATCGCGGCAGGCTCGATGCGCGGCATCCCTCACGGCGGGCACCGTGATGAAGTCCTGCGCTGGGTCGGTCATTGCAGCCACCTGCCGCCAGACGGTGGACGAGTTGGCCACATCGACATCCTCATCGACCGCCATCAGCAGCACCACATCCGCCAACAGCGGCCAGTTCGCCAGCCCTTGCAGCGTCTGCCGCGCATGTCCGGGGAAGCGAGTTCGCAGCCCGACGAATGCGATCCGCCGGCCTTGCCCGTCGCGACTGAACTGGAACGACTGCACGGCGGGATGGATGCGGCGCATCACGGGGAGCAGCAGTTCCGACAGCAGCGGGGACCACGCCGCCTCTTCGGAGTTGCCCGCCGCATGGATCACCGCGGGCAGCACCGCCTGGGACCGATGAGTCACAGCTGTCACGCGGATCACAGCCAGTCTTTGCCTCGCGACCAACAGTCCCGAGGGGGAGGCGACGGTGCCTTGCGCGGCCTCGATCTCCTGCGGGTCGATGTAGCCTTCGATCAGGAACTCTGCATCGGCCGGGCCTTCGATCTCGATGGTCCGGCCTCGCACCAGATTCAGCGTCTGCCCACGGATGACCCCGGCCAACTGGCAGGCATCCGTATCCGGAATCCCTGGCAGTTGAGCGGCCAGGTGCAGCAGCGGATCGCCGCCGAGGGAGATCATGACCGGCGTCGGCTTGGCGAGTGATCGGTACTCGTCGACGATGTCCGGCCCGCGATCCATCAGCGTCCAGTGGATGAGCAGCGACTGCGGCCCCGCGACCTCCAGCACCGGGGCGCTCACCCAGCGTTGACCACTCTCCGGCGACTGCAACCAGAGTTGAGCAGAGGTCAGCGTGCGCCCGGTTTCGCCTTCGAAGCTGCGCGGCATGGGCAGGTCTTCGAGGTTGATGTCGCGACCGAGGCGGGCGACCTGCTGGGCGAAGGCGGTCTTCTGAATCCGGGGCACCAACCTGGCCAGCCGGGCCCACACGGGCGCCAGCTTCGACGTGTCCGCCGACGCCTCCGGCACGCGCGGCGTGAGCCACTCGTCCAGACGTTGACCGGCAGCTGAGAACGAATCCTCGCCCAAGGCCAGCAGTACGCGGCGGGTGGTGCCGAGCAGGTTGGTGACCAGCGCGTGGCGGCTCCCTTTGACCGACTCGAACAACACCGCCGGTCCACCGAGCGGGTCGGAGCGACGGGCCTCGCCGGTGAGGGCAGCGATCTGATGGCGCGGGTCAACCTCCGACTTGACCCGCACCAGTTCCCCGGCCTGGGTCAGCTTGAGGAGGAAGTCGCTGAGTTGGTCAAAGGGCATCGGGTGTCCTGGAATGAGCCGTCAGCGATCAGCGGTCAGCCAGAGGGACTGCGTCGAGCCAGAATGCGAGTCGCGGAGCGACATCGCCTACGTAGCTCAGTCGCTCCGCGACTGAGATTCCGTCGGAGGCTCCTCCTCTGGCTGATCGCTGAAAACTGACCGCTGACCGCTCTCTTCTACTCCATCGCCTTCGCCACGATCGCCCGCACCTTGGCGGCTCCGGTCTTCGCGACTGCGAGAGCGTCCTGGGCCCACAGATCCTTGTTGAACAGCTCCAGCGACAAGGCGCAGCTGACGCCGTTGGACCGCAGGCCCTTGAGGATCGGCACCAGCGGGCAATCGCCGTCGCCGGGGTAGACGCGGTCGCTGTCGTTCAGCGAGGTGTGTTCGCGGGCCGGGTAGTCGTTGATGTGGAACACATGGATCGCGTTCTTCGAGAGGAGATTGAGTCCCTCGAACGACGAACCGCCGCGATACAAGTGATAGAAGTCGGGTAGCAGGCAGGCCGAGGGATGACCGGCCTCGACGATCACCGAGACCGTTTCGGCCAGCCGCGAGAGGTTCTTCGAGAACCCCCAGACTTCGGCCATGGGGGTCACGCCCTGCTGGACGCCGACTTCGAGGGCGGCACGATACCGCTCGGCCACGACGCGGAGGTCGAGGACCGGGGCACTCGCTTCGTGGGCTCCGATCGGCGGGGCGGCCATGAACTTGCCGCCCAGGGTGCTGACCATCTCCATGTCCCGCTTCAGCTCTTCGAGTCCGGACTTACGGGCGGCCTCGTCGTCCACGATCCACTTGGCGAACCCGATCGCGCTCTCGACTTGCAGGTTCGCATCATCGAGTTGCTTCCGAAGGTCAGCCAGCTTGCCGCCGCCTTCGACGAAGGCCCGCAGATCGCCGATCCATGGTTCGATGCCGTCGTACCCGGCTTGTCCCGCAATGGCGATCTGCTTGTCCACCGAGAGCTTCTGCCCTCGAATGGTGCTGGTGTTGAAGCAGACCCGAAACGGTCCCGAATTCGATTTCGCCACGTTCGTCTCCGCCTGTGTGTGTGAGGCCAGTGCAGCCCCCGCTAAACCCATTGCCGACGCCGCAAGCCACTCCCGCCGCGTCACGTTATCGCCGAACACCATTGGTCGCTCTCCTCTGTCGTGATCGATCTCCGATCCCTGCGCTGGCATCGTGGCACACGGGGAGCAGCGACGCAACCGGGGAAGCCAGCCGTGCCCGTTTACCCGTTTCGCTGCGACGCGAAGTCTTCGAAGCGGAGCATCTCCCGCCTCACCGCCCTGACTCGGATATCGATAGCGAGCGTTGGACGTAAGTCCAACGTGTTGGGGAGACGTTGACCGCCGCAAACCGCTGTTCAGTCGGAGCGCGTCTCTCGGGCACGGGGGACTTACGTCCGCCCGCTCGCTGCGGTCTGGCACGCGGGCGAAGCGGAGCTTCGGAGAGATGCGGCCCCCTGCAGAGCTTGGGACCCAGAGCCAAAACTTCCCGGTGCGGATGGCACGCGCAGTCACCATCAACTCACGTCTACGGTTCATAGTGCCGATGGGGCAGGTGATGCAGGACCATACCGGTTCAGACCCGGAATGCGATCGAAGTCGGTGTCGTTGCTGGCCAGGCTGGTGAGATTGTTCGATTGCATGAGGGCGACGATCAATGCGTCCCCGCTTAACAGCCCGTGTTGTCGACTCAGATCACCGGCCCGCAAAACATCTGTCTGGGTCACGGGAAGCACATGGACGCCGAAAGCCACGATCTCGTCCAAGGCTTGGCGGAAGAGGGTGAGCCGGGTGATCTCATCGCGATGGGTTCTGAGCCGATGGCCAATACCCGCATACGGCCAGCCCCAGGTTTGACAGGCTTCCAGAGTCATTAACCGATGAGCCACATCACTGAACTCACGTGCCGAACAAAAGCCGATGAGATCGCCGAGTTCGATCCGCTCCAGGAGTTCTCGACAAGGCGGGCCATACTGCGGATCGGGGGCAAAGTTGTAAATGAAGACGTTGGCGTCCACGAAGACAGAGTCCCCGGATGGAATGTCCGCGAAGATCATGGAGACTCCTGCACACCGGACTCGTCGTTCTCGGCGATCTCGCGAAGTGCCGCTGTGTCACCCGTCCATCCGATCAAACCGTAACTCCCGCTCGCGCGGGTCGGTCGCGGCTCAATTGTCACGGACACGCGCTCGTGTTCCTGCAGCGGCGGCGGCTCGTCAAACTTGAGCACGCCGTCTTCATAAGTGGCGATCCATTGCAGGGACATGTTCTTGCCTCCAAGGGAAAATGTCGTGTACGAACACAAATCCTATCATCAATCCCGAGATCGCACAGCCTGGTCTTCGAAGCGGAGCGAGACCGCAATCTGGCCCCCACGTCGTCTGGCACGCGGGCGAAGCGGAGCTTCGGGGAGATGCGGTGCCAAGCGGAGCTTGGGACCGAGAGCCAAACTCAGGGACCGACCCGCTTCGCCCGGGCCTCAAACAACTGGAGCCAGTCGCGAGTCAGTCCCTCGCCGATCGTCTTTGGTGGGGTGAGTTCGTCGATCGTCTGGCCCCAGTAGAACCCGATGACCCCGGCGGGTTTGGCTATGTCGAGGAAGTGACCGAGGTCAGCGGGGGAACTCTTGAGCGGGAAAATCTCCTCAATGACCACCGGCTTGCCGATCTGGAAGCCCTTCAGCGTTTCGAGGTTCTCTTGGAGTTTGCCGGTCTCGGGATAGAGGTGGACCGCGATGAAGTCCAGTTCCGGCCCGATCACCATCGGCACGAACCCGGAGGTCAGTCCGGGGCGGTCGAGGCTCCAGTCGACCAGGCCGATGGTGATGAGGTGCTGCGTGTCGACCTTTCGAATCGCCGTCTTGAGGTGCCGGGTCCAGGCCAGGGCGATCTCGGGTCGCGGACGGTCGGCTTGGTCCAGCGAGATCACCTGCACGAAGTGTTTGCCGCCGAACGCCGGGCCGAGCCAGTCGCCGGCCTTCCGCTTCCCACCGGGCGACACCGGCTCGTTCATCAGGTCGTAACAGAACACCGCTGGACTCTGGCCGACGGTCTTCGCGATGGCGGTCCAGAAGTTCGCCTGGGCGGCCCAGCGCTGCTCTTCACTCAAAGCGTCGTACCACGCCGGGACATCAGCCTTGTGGTAACAGCCCAGACCCGTCAGATCGAGGTACAGCTCGGACTTCTCCGCCAGAGCGACCAGTTCGGCGAGCTTGGCCAGCGCACTCGCCCGAGGCACCGTCTCACTCTCCATGAACTTCCCGAACTGGAGATGCACCCGAACGACGTTGGCCCCAAGTTGCTGCATCTCGGCGAAGTCGTCCTCGACTGACTTCCATTCGGCGTCCCAGTAGTCTTCGATTAACCGGCCATCGCGGTCGTGATCGTAGTTGAAGCCGAAAGGGGAGAACGGTCGCTGAGTCACCGCCGTCTCGAACCCCGAGCCGTCGGCCTTGACCCGGATCGGTTCCAGGTCAGCTGCCTGAATCGTAGACACGGAGAGGCCCACCACGAGGCAAGCCAATGTCGACACAAGACGAGGAAACCGAATCATGGGTCTGCCGTTCTTCGTCATTTCACTCGATGCACGAATTGGCACATTCCGTGAGTGGTCCGGCGCGAGCCCCAGGGCACTGACGTGAGGGTCTACTGTCCGCGAGTGTCGCCTTTTGCTCCGCAATAGGATGTCCTTTTTCGACACTCCGCGTCGAAGCCGACAGGGTTTTCGAGGTCGGGTGGCTCAAAGTCGCCGGATTCTCCGAATCCGGTGGGGGCGACGCCCCTGCCGCGTGGGTGTTTGAAAAACTCAGTGATTGGGACACTCGGTTTCTGGGTGAGGGTGTGCCCCGCCTGGCGGGCACTGAACCACCGGACTCGGAGAGTCCGGCGACTTTGTCGGCTTCAGCGCGGAGTGTCCCTTTTTCGGAGAAAAAGGCGACAAACATCACTTCAACCGAGAGCGGGCCTTCTCATACACGCGGACGTACTCAGCGGCACTGTGGGCCCAGGACCAGTCGCGGGTCATGCCGTTGCGGATCAGGCGGTTCCAGGTGGGCTTGTCGTGCTGGAACACGCCGACGGCACGCCACACGCAGGACAAGAACGCATCCGCGCTGAATGTCGAGAACTTGAACCCGTTGGCAGTCCCGTTGCCGATCGTCTCGGGCGAGCAGTCGACGACCGAGTCGGCCAGACCTCCGACGTTGCTGACGATCGGCGGCGAGCCATAGGCTGCGCTGTACATCTGGTTGAGGCCGCACGGCTCGAACTGGCTCGGCATCAGGAAGGCATCGATCCCCGCCTCGACCCGATGGGCCAGCCCCTCGTTGAAGCCGATGACGGCTGCGACCTTGGTGGGGAACTGGACCTTGAGTTCTTGGAGCCACTTCTCGTACTTGGTCTCGCCGGTGCCGAGACAGACGAACTGCACGTCTGCCCGGAACAATTCGGTGGCCCGTGAGGCGATCAGTCCCAGTCCCTTCTGGTCGGTGAGCCGCGAGATGAGCCCGAGGAGCATGGCCTCCGGGCGCTGGGGCAAGCCGAGTTCCCGTTGCAGGGCGGCCTTGCAGGCGGCCTTGCCCTCTTTGACCGTTTCCAGGGTGAACTTCTGAGCGAGCGCCGCATCAGTGGCCGGGTTCCACTCGGTCGTGTCGACCCCGTTCAGGATGCCGACGAGCGAATCGCCCCGCGTCTGGAGCGCCGGGTCCAGCCCATACCCGAACTCGGGTCGGCAGATCTCCTTGGCATAGGTCGGGCTGACCGTGGTCACGATGTCCGACATGGCGATCCCGGCCTTCAGCAGATTCAGCTCGCCAAAGTATTCCAGTTGCCGCCAGTTGAACAGTTCCCAGCGCAGGCCGGAGAGCTTGTACGCCCACCAGGGGAACCGCCCCTGGAACGCCATGTTGTGAATTGTGAAGACGCTGGCCGTCTTCTGGAACCACGGTTGCAGCCGGTATTCGCTGGCCAGCATGGCGGGGATGATTCCGGTCTGCCAGTCGTTAGCGTGGATGATGTCGGGCTGGAGGTCGAGTTGCCGGACGGCTTCGAGGACCGCTCGCGAGAAGAAAATAAACCGCTCGGCGTTGTCGACATAGTCGTGCCCCTTGTCGACGTAGAGGCCCGCCCGGTCGAAGTATTCGGGCTGGTCGATCAGCAGGACGCGAACCTGCGAGCCGGGGAGCGTCGTCGAGCGGATCTCGGCCTCCACCCGCTTCTCCCCCACGGGGACCGTGAGCTTGCCGACCGGTTCCCCCGCGAGGTTCGGCTTGATGACCTTGCGGTAGTAAGGCAGGACGAGCGTCACCTCGTGCCCCAGCCCCGCCAATGCCCGCGATAACCCAGACGCGACATCCGCCAGACCACCGGTCTTCGCATAAGGGTTCGCTTCCGCGGCGGCCATCAAAATACGCATGCTGTCAACTCCCGTGTTTCTGTCTGTCTCGTCGCCACGTTCGCCAGAACGTGGGGAGTGGGATAGGCTTCCAGCCTGTCGTTTGTCTCAATCCCTGACAGGCTGGAAGCCTATCCCACTGGCAGTTTCTCACCCGTGGCGGCAACCCGTGCCGCAGCTGTGCTGCCCCGGCGGAGGAGCACATTGCCCCATGACGGGGAGTGAGCGGCTGCCACCACCGGCGACGTGTCCGGCCGGGGCGCTCATCAGCTTGTCGACAGTCGTGGCCTGGCACTGCGGACAGGCGGGGGTTTCGTCGCGGCGGACGAGTTCCTCGAACTGTTGCCCGCACTTGCGGCACTGAAAATCGAACATGGGCATGGTGAGCATCCGAGGGGGTGCGAACTTCCGTAGTGGGCTGAGGGAACCCGCATTGAACAGAGGGCAGACTTCCGAAGTCTCCGAAGACTTCGGAAGTCTACTGGCAGCCGACAACGCCGAGACCAGTCGCCCACCTTCTGGCGAAGGTGGCTACGAGATGAATACCGACGGTCCGCCACAGTGTACAGCGGACCGATGTGCCTCGCGACGGACGGAAGCCCCTCCCCAGGACGGAAATCGTGGAGATCACAGGAGATCACTCCTATCTTCACTGTTTTCTCTGATCGGTCACGAGGGCCGCCTCGCCTCCCACAGCCCCGCAATGGTTTTTGCCAGCTCTCTAACCTGTTATCGTAACGGGCGTTGCGATTCGCCTCCGAGGGAGTTTCGGCCCGTCCATGTCGCCAGCTGCTGCCAATCCTGTTCCCGCTCCGGCTCTGTCCGGGGGCGTCCTGACCGTGGGAAATTTCGACGGGGTACACCTCGGCCATCAGCGCATGCTGGAGCAACTGGTCGCGCTGGCCCGCGAACTGGGCACTCGCGCTGTGGCGGTCACATTCGATCCGCCTCCGCTGGCGATCTTGGCCCCGGACCGCGTGCCGCCTCAGCTGACCACGACCTCCCAGAAGGTCGACTTGATCCGTGGAATGGGGGTGGATGAGGTCATCGTCTACCCCGCCTCGCGTGAGCTGTTGTCACTGACGGCGGAGCAGTTTTTTGAGGAAGTGCTGGTCCGGCAACTGGGTTGCTTGGGACTGGTCGAGGGGCCGAACTTCCGGTTTGGGAAGGGTCGCGGCGGCGATGTGGCCCTGCTCCGTCAGATGTGTTCGCAACGGCAGATGCCGATCCGGATCGTCGAGGCCTGCGAGAGCGAGGGGACCATGGTCTCCTCCAGCGAGGTCCGCATCGCGATTGGGCAAGGCGATGTCGCCCGCGCTCGCAGCTTGCTCGGGCGTCCGTACTCGATCTCGGGAACGGTGGTGCATGGAGCCGAGCGAGGCCGCCTGCTGGGGTTCCCGACGGCCAACCTGGACGGCATCGAGACGCTCCTCCCTCCGCCCGGTGTCTACGCCGGTCGGAGTCTGGTCGAGGGAATCCCCTACCCCGTCGCCTTGAACATTGGCCCCAACCCGACCTTTGGCGAGGACCGGCTGAAGGTCGAGGCCCACCTGATCGGATTCTCTGGCGATCTGTATGGCCGTGTGGTCACGATCGAATTCCTCGACCGCCTGCGCGGGGTCGTGAAGTTCCCCGATGTGGAGGCCCTGCGAACCCAGTTGCAACACGACATCGCCGCAGCCACGCACCGTGCGGCAAACGGTTCAGAGGAGTTGGAGTTCAGGCTTTCGCCTGCTCCGGAGCAGGCGAA
>JAYWFM010000318.1:0-3924 GCA_043778825.1 Planctomycetota bacterium
GGGCTCGCAACACTGCTTTTCCCACCGTTGAAACGGTGGGCTATTTTCGGCTGTCCCTGGCGGGACAAAGAGGGCAGCGGTGCCCGCTCGTTCGTCGAACTCCAGGCGAATTCCCTGTGCTTCGCACCTTGGAAGCCCTGCCCTGAAGGGGTTCTACACGACTCGGTGGGCGGGGGTACAACCCCTTCAGGGTTGGTGCAAGCGGGGGCTGCGTGACCCAGGGTGCGCTCCCTGCGGTCGCGACCCTGGGCTATCCCCTGCAACCCCTTCGGGGTACAGAGGCTTTGCGGCTACCAAGAATTTGCGCAGTGTGCGCAAATATCAGACGCGAGTAGTACCGGGTCGTCGCAGCGGCATTACCCCAGCAACTGTTGCAGCGTGGCGACCAGATTCGCCTCCGCGACCTCGGTCTGCTCCTGCTTCGCCAGATCCTTGACCATCCAGCAGCCCTTGTCGAACTCGTTGCTCCCGGCGATGAGGGCGAAGCGGAATCCCTTGCAGTCGGCGTACTGCATCTGCTTCTTGAGCGGTTTCGCCGAAGCGTAGACCTCGGTGCCGATCCCCGCAGCGCGCAGCTCGCGACCGATCCGCAGGTACTCGGCGGCGCGGTCCTTGTCGAACTGGATCACGAGGACCGGAGCCGGGGTCGAGACCTTCGACACGAGCTTCAGTTCCTCCATTGCCGCCAGCAGCCGATCGAGGCCCAAACTCGCCCCGACCCCCGGTAGTGGCGTCTTCGTGAACAGCCCGGCGAGGTTGTCGTACCGCCCGCCGGAGCAGACGCTGCCGATGCCGGGCAGGGCGGACAGGAACGTCTCGTAGATCGTCCCGGTGTAGTAGTCGAGGCCCCGCGCGATCGACAGATCGAGGGCGATCCGCTGGCTGTCGAGGCCCGACCGGTCGCACGCCATCAGCAACTGCCGCAGCCGCGCGGCTCCTTCGAGGCCGAGGGCATTGGTCCCGACGAGCTTCTCGGCGGCGTTGAGGATCTCGATGTTCGACCCCTTCAGCGAAGCGAAGTCGAGTACGCCCGCCGCCTGCTCCGCCGTGACGCCGACCTTGTCGACCATCTCGACGATGACTGCCTCGCGCCCGATCTTGAGCACCTTATCCAGCGCCCGCAGTAACCCCACCGACTTGTCCGCGACGCCGAGGTTCTCCAGCACCCCGTTGAGCAGCATGCGGTGATTGACGCGGATCGTGAACCCCTCGAATCCGATGGCGACCATCAAGTCATAAATCACCATCAGCGTCTCGATGTCGCTGACATTCGAGTCGGTTCCGATGGTGTCGAAGTCGCACTGCACGAACTCGCGATACCTCCCGCGCTGGGTGTTCTCCCCGCGCCACACCGGGGCGATGTGATACCGCTTGAACGGCGTGCCGATCTCGTTCAGGTGCTCGGCTGCGAACCGCGCAAACGGCACCGTCAGATCGAACCGCAACGCCACATCCCGGTCGCCATGATCGATAAATCGGAACAGCTGTTTGTCGGACTCGTCGCCCCCTTTGCCGACCAGGATCTCGGCATACTCCAGCGCGGGCGTATCGATCGGGCTGAACCCATAGCTGCGATAGACCCGCCGGGCGGTCTCCATCAACTGCTCGCGGACGATCATCACGTCGGGCAGGTAATCACGGAACCCCTTGAGGGTGCGAGGCTGGATGAGGTCTTTGGACACAGGGAGAGCCGGAGGGTGAGTGGGGTGGTGTCAGCCCATCGACAGAGGGCGGAGCCAGAGTGTTCGCCAGAACAATCGGGGGTGGGGCCACATTATTGCGTTGCAGAACGATCGGGCACAGCCTGACCGACCCGAAGTCATGAAAGAGCAAGAAACGATGCGACCGGATCGGCTTCGAAGGCCAACAAATCGGCAGCCGGACCCGGAGTAACTCTGAAACCACGTGGGTCGAACAGTTACCCAAGCGAATCCAAACCACCTTGGGCGGATGTCCCAGCAGCACTGCTCGCTGCTGGAAGTCCGAATCTTTCGACACAATCACGAATCCCTCTTGGGTCGCGTGTGCCCAAACGACGGGGTCGGCTGCATCGGCCATGCCCCAGTCCCGAACATGTCGCGAGCCAGCAAACTCAGGTGCCAGCATCGTGACCAACCGATGCGACAGATTCTGATCGAAGAGCAGTTTCATCGAATCGGAATCACCCTCAACCGCCGTTCGCGATCCGCGGCGAAGGCGAGACATGCCCGAATGTCCTCAGCCGTCAAATCCGGGAAGTCGGTGAGAATCTCATCGACGGACATACCCGAAGCGAGATACTCCAGCACGTCTTGAACCGTCATGCGCAGCCCGCGAATGCACGGCTGTCCGCTGCGTTTATCCGGTTGAATGGTGATGAGGTGCGAGTAGTCCATGCAAAAACGGTACTCGGCACTGCGGGGAGTGTCAATGCGGCTAATTGGAACACCACGGCAACGCACTGTTTCACAGTGCGTTGGTTTTCAGTCGTCTGTCACCAGTTTTCAGTCAGTGAAAAGTTGCGCAACTTCACAAAGTGCGTTGCCGTGTCTCTCCAGAGGGCGGGCGCGTTGTCCAATCCGCCCACGTTCTGGCGAAACGTGGCTACGTTCCATCACCTCACACCAGCGGCAACAGAACCTCGCGCGGGTTCATCGGCTCCGGCGAGAACGTGTAACTCGTCTTCATCTCCAGGATCGAGTCGGCGTACTCCTGGATCTGGTCGGGCGTCTCGAAATATTGGTCATAGACCCCCTCGTTGTCGTACTCGCAGGCTTCGGTCGAGTAGTCCCGGCAGATCTGCGGCCTCGTCTCGTAGATGCCGCACATGTTGTCGGGTTGCAGGTGGTCGCACTTGTTGAACACGCACAGATACCACGTTCCCGAGTCCACAAACACCGCCACCCTTCCGTGCAGCATGAACCAGCGGATGTTCTCGAAATCGTTCCGCTCCGTCGGCGTCTCCATCGGCAGGGCGAAGTAGCTGCAACAGCGGGCAGTGCAGTATTGACACAGGACCTCTCCCGGCTTGATGTCGGCACGTTTGACGGGGACTTTGGGCATGGGACACCGGGGGATGGATCGAGGTTCACGGGTCGGGGGACCAGACGCCGGAAGAGTGTAACGGACACATCGTCCGAGGGCAGCCATTGCGACACTCCGCGCCGAAGCGGACAAGGCAGCCGTCCGGGTGGCCCCCGGTCGCCGGATTCTCCGAATCCGGTGCTGTCGCGCCTTCGACTCGGTGACCGAAGTGGTCGATCATGGGCGGGAAGATGCACGGCTGGACGAATGTCGCACCACCGGACTCGGAGAGTCCGGCGACGATGTCGGATTCGGCGCGGAGTGTCGCCATGAGCGCTGTCTGAGCCACCCCGCCACCTTGCCAACTATTCCGTCAGGGGCAACGGTTGCCTCTTCCAGCCACGCAATTCTCCGCCACCGTGTTCGACCGATTCAGCGACAAGTTCCCGAAGTTCGAACAGAAACTCGTTTGCATCTGGTCCGGGCATTTCGTTCGGGACCGGGGCTGCCGACTCGTACAACTCCACGAGTTCCCTTGCACGAACCTTAGTCGATCCGGTTCCCCTCAGTTCATACACCTCGATCCACCCGTTTAGCTTTTCGTCAATCATTCGCCGCTTTGAGAGGTCGTGCAATCGCGTATTGACTTCCCGGCGAATTGTATCGACAGCTTGAATACGAAGATCTTCTTCCCCGTCTTGAGGAAGAGGCGGATTCCATTCATGCGGCTCTGGGGTTCACATAAAGGTGGGTTCACATAAATGTGGGGTCATATAAATGTGTCAGGAACCTTTTAAAGTCACTTCTCCTGCGTACTGATCGGAAACGGTTATCGCGGTAGGGACGGTCATTGCTGACCGCCCCCCGCACAGATCCGTACGTGCGGAATTACCGCATACGGCTCCTACCTCGGATGATGAC
>JAYWFM010000319.1:0-9220 GCA_043778825.1 Planctomycetota bacterium
GAGGCATTCAATTCGGACCTGCCCTACGACGAGTTCGTCCGCTGGCAGATTGCCGGCGACGTGCTGCGGCCGGACGACCCCCTGGCGGTCGCGGCCAGCGGGTTCCTCGTGATCGGCCCGTATGACCTGACGGCCTACACCAATGGCACGCTCGACATGCGAGCGTTCGCGCGCGAAGAGGAACTCGAAGGACTGGTGGGTGCGGTGGGTCAGACGTTCCTGGGGCTGACGATCAACTGCTGCCGCTGCCATGACCACAAGTTCGACCCGCTGCCGCAGACCGATTACTACCGCATGGCCGCTCTGCTGGGGGGGATTCACCAGGTCCAGAAGGAGCATGGCGAGATCAAGCTCACGTCCTCACCCGATCAGTTGAGTACCCGCGACTTCCAAGGCGTCGCGCACGTCCCGGACTTCCGCCAGCCCGCCGCGACCTTCCTCTTCGCCCGTGGAGATTACCGGCAGCCGCGCGACCTTGTGGTGCCTGCCGGTCTGAGCATCCTGAGTGCCGCTGGCCTGGAGGCTGACTGGAAACTCGGCTTGAATGCCAGCGATGCGGATCGGCGGAAGCACCTCGCTCAGTGGCTGACCGCGCCGCAGAATCCGCTCACGGCCCGCGTCTTCGTGAACCGCGTCTGGTACTACCACTTCGGCGAGGGGCTGGTCGAGACCCCCAGCGACTTCGGCTTCAACGGCGGCCGCCCGAGCCATCCGGAGTTGCTCGACTGGCTGGCCGCGACGTTCGTCGAGAGCGGCTATGACATCAAGCAGCTGCACCGGTTGATCCTGACTTCAGCCACCTGGCGGCAGTCGTCTCAAGTCGCGACTTCCGCGGCCATCGAGCGCGATGCCGACAACCGCTGGCTGTGGCGGGGGAATCGGCGGCGCCTGGAAGGCGAGTCGGTGCGGGATGCGATGCTGGCGGTGAGTGGAGCCTTGAACGACCAACTCGGCGGTGCGAGCTTTCGCGATGTGAAGGTCGAACTCAAGACCAACCACGAGTTCACCGACCCCACCAACGAGTTCAGCCCCGCGACCTGTCGCCGGTCGATCTACCGACTGTGGGCCAGGTCGGGCGGTCTGCCGTTGCTGGAGTCGCTCGATTGCCCCGACCCGACGGTCATGTCGCCCCGCAGGGCACGCACGACGACTCCGCTGCAAGCCCTCTCAATGCTCCACAACCGCTGGGTCGTGCAGGCCGCCGACCGCTTCGCTGACCGGGTGCAGCAGGAGGCCGGTGAGGTGCCAGCGGCTCAAGTGGAGCGCGCGTATCAGTTGGCGTATGCCCGCGTGCCGAGCGATCGCGAACGCCCACTGGCGGTGAAGTTCGTCGAGACGCAGGGGCTGAAGGCGTTGTGCCTGACCCTGTTCAACACCAACGAGTTCCTGTTCATCGACTAATGTGGTACGACCCTCCGCGTCGTGACGTACGACGCGGAGCGTCGTACCACAATCAATCTCCCGTGAGGTCGACTATGTCCCACATCCCCACGACCCGTCGCGACTGGCTCTCGCACGCCGTCTTCGGTCTCGGCACGATCGCGGTCGCGGATCTGCTGCGGCGGGATGGCCTCCTCCACGCGGCGGATGGCAAGTCCAAGACGGGTCTGCACCATCCGGCCCAGGCCCAGCAGATCATCCACATCTTCCTGGGAGGCGGACTGAGCCAGGTCGACACATTCGACTACAAACCCGCGCTCGAAAAGTACCACGGGAAGGAGATCCCCGAAGCGTTCGGCAAGATCGATGCCTTCTTCGGTAAGGTCGGCAAGCTCCACCAGTCGCACTACCCGTTCAAACAGCGAGGCCAAAGCGGGCTGTGGCTGTCGGACCTGTTCCCGTCGCTCAACGAGGTGGCCGACGAGCTGACGGTGATCCGCTCGATGGTGGCAGAGTCGGCCAATCACATCCCCGCCACGTTCCAAGCGAACACCGGGTTTCGCCAGATGGGGTTCCCGACCTTGGGATCGTGGCTGTCGTATGGACTGGGGAGTGAGAACGATTCGCTGCCGTCGTTCGTGGTCCTGCCCGATGCGCGTGGCATCCCGACCTCGGCGGGTGGGGCCTTCCTGTGGAACAACGGATTCCTCCCCGCGCAGCACCAGGGTGTGGCCCTCCGCACCCAGGGCGAAACGCCGATCCTCGACCTGGCTCCCCCACCCGAAGTCGATGCCGCCGCTCAGTCCGCTCAACTGGAGCTGCTCGCGCAACTCAACGAGATGCACCTGGCCGAGCGGTCGCAAACCGATCCCCTCGCCGCTCGCATCCGCAGCTACGAACTCGCTGCCCGCATGCAGCAGGAGATCCCCGAGGTCATGAACTTCGCCAGTGAGACCGAGGCGACGCAGCAGTTGTACGGACTCGATCGCGAGGAGTGTCGCGATGTAGGGCGGAACTGTCTGGCAGCTCGCCGGCTGATCGAGAGCGGGGTGCGGATGGTGCAAATCTGGACCGGGGATGGGGTGTCGTGGGACGCACATGATGACATCACCGGTGGCGGGTACAAGACCCATACGGGAGAGGCCCGGCGGGTCGATCGTCCGCTGGGGGGCCTCATCCAAGACTTGAAACAGCGGGGCTTGCTCGACTCCACTCTGGTGCTGATCACCACGGAATTTGGCCGCACGCCGTATGCTCAGGCCGACCAGGGCAAGCTGAGTAAAGGCCGCGACCATCACCCGCAGGGGTTCAGCAACCTGATGATCGGAGCCGGTCTCAAACGCGGCTTCGCCTATGGCGAAACGGACGAACTCGGGTACGCCAGCGTCGTCAATCCGGTCACGACGTACGACTTCCACGCCACGATCCTGCACCTGCTGGGGATCGACCACACGCAGCTCACCTACTACCACAACGGCATCGCCCGTCGGCTGACCAATGTGCATGGGGAGGTGGTGCAGGGGGTGTTGGGGTAGTGCCACGTCAACGCTTGATTTTTGGGGGTTGGAGTCCAGCCTTTAGGCTGCTCCGGAGCAGGCTAAAGCCTGAACTCCAACCTCCATTCTGAGTCCTGGCAAGCCAGAGGGTTCGTCTCCACAGGCACCCTCGCAGTTCCCTACAAGCTCCGCATCTCGATCCGCGACACCGTGAACTCCGCGTTCCAGGTGCCGATGAACGCCTTCCCCTGTCCCACCTGCCAGAAGTGTTCGATGCTCAGCGTTTTCGGATTGCCCGCCCAATTCGCGATCTGCACCCCATTGACCTCGACCAGAATCGAATTCGGAGTCACGCGCAGCTTGATCTGGTTCTTACGAAACCATTCACACCCCGGTCGGGTAATCGGGTGAAACTGGGCTTTCCAGGAATCGGTTTTTCGACGACATCTCTGGCATGTTGCTGGAGCTGATCACGGACGAAGTCATCGCACGCCAGACGCCGGAAGCGCAGGGGATCATCCGTGCGTTGCTGGCGGACCTGGATGCGCGCGACCAGCGCTGGACGGCTCGCGTGGAGACTCTGACGGCGAGGGTGGCGGTGTTGAAGCGGACGCCGCAGAATAGTTCGCTGCCGCCCTCGACGCAGCATCCGCATGACAAGCCGCTACCCCCAAAGCCGAAATCGGGACGCCAGCGCGGCGGCTGGCCGGGGCATCCCAAGCACGAGCGGACGCTGTTGCCGCCCGCTGAGTGCGACGAGATAATTCCGCTGATGCCGACGAACTGTCGGCGTTGCGGCGTGTTATTAAAGGGCACGGACCCGGAGGCGGGGCGTCATCAAGTCTAGGAAATCCCTTTGACCCAGCCGATCGTGACTGAATAACAAAATCACCGGTTAATAGACACTCCGCGCCGAAGCCGACAGGAGTTCCGCCAGTCGATTCCCTGCGTGAATCAAAATCCATACGAATTCTTCTTCATCCGCGGTCCGGCTTTGCCATCCGTAGTTAGCAGATGACTGACTGCGGATGGCAAAGCCGGACTGCGGATGAAGAAGACGATCCTTTTGGACACACTGCACTCAGGCCGACTTGGATTCCGCATGTCATTGAGAAATGCTGTCGGCTACAGCGCGGAGTGACGATTAATATGCACGTGCGGTTGTTCGACGAGTGCCACGCTTCCCGAGGAGGTGCCGGAGCACACGTCGGGGCCGCGTCTGACGGCGATGGCGGCGCTGTTGACGGGGCTGTTTCGGCAGTCAAAGTCGCGGGCGGCGCTTGCCTTGAAAGAGTGCTTCGGAGTGCCGTGTTGTCCAACGTTAATGGTCAATCTGCAAATGAGTGCGACCGAGGCGCTGGCTCCCTGCTATGCACAAATAAAGTCCGCACTGCCGAGCCCTCTCGCCGCGAGCTGCGATGAAACACCGACCAGGGAAGGTCTGCACAAAGCCTGCTGTGGACGGCTGCGGCCCAGCTGTACACCGTGTTCTGGATCAGTCTGACCCGTGCGGCGACCGCCATCGAGAGCGTGTTGGGCACCGACTATCGCGGCGTGGTGAGTGCCGATCGCTATGGCGGTTATAACGCGTCTAATAATCGACAGGTCTGCTGAGCCCACTGAAAACGCGACTTCCAAGCCTTGATCGATGGCGGCGGAGAGGGGGCGGTGATTTGCCAGCGACTGCTGACGCACCTGCGGCAGGTGTTCGTTTACTGGCACGCCTATCGCGCCGGAACGACCACGCGCCGCTCGATGGCAGGCCGCATTCGATTCCGAGTATATAACGACCTGTGGGAGACTCTCGAAGACGGGATGCGGTCCCCGCACGCTCGGACCCAAGCCCTGTGCGGAAACTTGTTTAATCGCTGGGAGCAACTCTGAATATTCCTCACTCACGCCGGAGTCGAGCCCACGAATAATCGCGCCGAACAAGTCCTGCGCCACGCCGTGATCTGGCGCAAACTCTCCTTCGGCACCCAAACCGCCGCTGGCAGCCGCTTCGTCGAAACCCTGCTGACCATCATCGAAACCTGCCGCCAGCAGAAACGCGATGTCTTCGACTTCCTCACGACCACCCTCGAAGCCCAAAACCACCACCACCCCACCCCCTCACTGCTGCCCGCCGAGTGCCCCGTCACACGGCCGGGGTGTGAATGGTTACCGGAGGTTGAGCATCCAGCGACGGGACAACCTGGTTCGGCAAGATGTGTTTCGGGTCGGCACCGCCTCTGTGATTGAGCGAATTCAAGGATTTGAGCACTCCATCGGAGGCGGGCGATGACCATCAGCGGATCTCCCACGAACCCCTATGCTCAACCTCGACTTCAGACGGGATCTCGATCTCGATCGGCGGGTCGGCGGGTCGGCGGGTCGGCGCTCGGATCGATGGTGTGAAGACTTGGGATATCAGATCCTGGCCCCAGGCGATTTTAAGCGGGACAAGTTTGCCGCACCTGACAACCTCTACATAGCCTTTCAGCAGCTTGTGGAGGGCGGTGGTCACGGTGCGGGGATTGACCGCTTTGGCCCGGATGACTTCTCGGACCACGAACTGCGACCGATCCTGCGGCACCTGTCTGGATCACTCGTCAATGAAGCATACCGACCGTATCCCGTGCGGATTGTCGAAATCCCCAAGATCGCGACAAAAGTCCGAACCCTGGCGCTCCAGCGGTTCACAGACCGGACAGTCGCCCAATCGCTGCTGAACTGTTTATCGGCTTTCTGGCAGCGGCAAAATCGCACTCGCAGCGTCTGGCAGGTCTACGCCCAGCTCGACCGTGAGATCCGCCGCCGCCAAGCCTACTTCCTGGCCATTGATGACATTAAAGATTGCTTTCCCAGTGCGCCGTTGGACGAGGTCATGCGGTGGCACAGGCACCACATCAACCATGAGGGGCTGTTAAATCTCATTGAACGAATCATCCGGGGCCACGATGGCTCCGGTCACCTGATCGGGCTGGACCAAGGTTCGCCGTACAGCCCGGCCGCGATGGACGTGTTACTCCATCACATTCTCGACATCTTGCTGGAAGCAAGATCGAGAAACACGTCGCAGCTCAGGTACGTCGACAATCTGACGTTCCTGTGTCACGACGTAAGTGAGGGCACCAGGGTACTCGCGATGGCGCGGGAACTTGTGGGACAATCCGGCTTCCAACTCAAAGGGGAAGACGGGCAACCACAGGATCTGGGCGATCCGAGTTACAAGCGAGTGGTTCTGGGATTGATCCCGAGATGGCGGAATGGCCAACTCACATTCTCGATCCCAGATTCCGCATACGAGCACCTGATCGAAGGACTCCGTGTCGCGAATGAAGCCCATCGACCTCCCGACAACGCATTACGGCGCTGTCGAGGTTGGCTTCAGCAGCTCGGACCTGCCCTCACGAGATCGGTAGAGCGAGAAGTTGTAGGTCATGTCACAGACATGGCGCGTCATGCTGGCTTCCGGAATGTGATCCCCCGGGATCTCCTTCGGGTGGCTGAATCGGCGCGTGAGAGCTGGCATCGAGTATTGTGTTGAGCCCGGTTGAAAACGGTGGCGCGGGCCGGGGGGAAATCTGGATGAAAATGGCGGCGTACATGCGTGCAATTCGGTGAAGCCAGAAGATGGGGCGTCAGCCCCATTGGGATTGGTTTCACCGAGGTGCCCAGGACGTGCGAAGTGACATGGAGAATTGGAAAGAGATTCGTCAGCAGGTGCTGGTGCATGGCATGAGTCAGCGCGCGGCCTGTGCGAAGTACCGGCTGGGCTGGCACACGTTGAAGAAGATTTTGGCGCATGCGGAGCCTCCGGGATATCGGCAGACCCAGGCTCTGCCTCGGCGGGTGTTGGCTCCGGTGTTGCCGGTCATTCAGGAGATCCTGGAAGCGGACCAGAAGGCTCCGAAGAAGCAGCGGCATACGGCGAAGCGGATCTTCGAGCGGCTGAAGGCGGAGTACGGCTACTTGGGCGGGAAGACTGTCGTGGAGGATGCGGTGCGGGCTTGGCGGCAGACGCATCAGGAGGTGTTCCTGCCGCTGGTGCATCCGCCGGGTGAGGCGCAGGTGGACTTCGGCGAGGCCACGATTCGGCAGGGAGGCGTCGAGCGGAAGGTCGCGGTGTTCGTGATGACGCTGCCGTATTCGGGAGCGATCTTCATCCAGGCGTTTCCGCGTGAGTGCAGCGAGACGTTCCTGGAGGGACACCGACGGGCCTTCGAGTTCTTCGGTGGAGTGCCGAGACGCATCAGTGATGACAACTCGGCGATCGCAGTGATTGAGGTGTTCAAGGGCCGCGAGCGCAAGCTCACCAAAGAGTTCTTAAGACTCCAGAGTCACTACCTCTTCCAAGAGCACTTCTGCTTGGTGCGACGTCCGAACGAGAAGGGGAATGTCGAGCGGTTGATCGGGTTCGCTCGTCGCAACTTCCTTGTGCCGGTCCCCGAGATCAGCTCCTGGGAACTGCTCAACGAGCCATTGAAGGAGCGCTGCGTGGCCGATCGAACGGAGCGCACACGCGGGAAGACCGGGACGAAAGAGGAACTTCTCAAAGAGGATCAAGCTGCGTTTCTGCCGCTGCCGAAGCAGACGTTCGAGGCTCGTCGCGTGGATCAGCGCACAGCCGATTCGCAGTCGCTGATCCGGTTCGATGACAACGACTACTCGGTGCCCGTGCAGTACGCTCATCGCCGGTTGACCGTGGTGGCGACCGTGTCTGATGTGCGGCTGGTGTTCGATGATCGACTGGTGGCGAAGCATCCTCGCTGTGGGGAGCGAGAGCGGGCGTTCTTCGAGCCGATCCATTATCTGGCTCTGTTGGAACGGAAGCCGGGCGGCTTCGACTATGCCCGTCCGCTGGAGAAGTGGGAGCTCCCCGAGTGCTGGGCGTTGCTTCGTCGTCGGCTCGAAGCTCATGACCCCAGGCATGGCACTCGCTCGTACATCCAGGTACTCCGGCTGCTGGAGAAGTTCTCACTGCCCCCGCTCACCGCAGCTGTCGAGTACGCGCTCGACATCGATGTGATCGATGCGGACAGCATTCGCACGATTGTCGAGCATCGCGCCGATCGACCGGTGCAGCTGTTCCCGCTGGATGGCCGACCGCATCTGGCCCACGTGCGGGTCGAGACGACCGATGTCTCGTCGTATCAGACGCTGCTCAGTGACCAGTCCTCGTTAGATCAACCACAACTCGCAGAGGTGACGCCATGACCAAGACCGACACCAAGCGCACCGTGTTGCTCAAGCATCACCTCAAGGCACTCAAGCTGCCGACGATGCACAACGAGTGCGAGAAGATCGCCCAGCGGTGTGCCGCCGACAACGCCGATCATCTGGCGTACCTGCTGCAGCTCAACGAACTGGAACTGATCGAACGCGAGCGCAAGGCCGCCGAGAGACGCCTCAAAGCCGCCCGCTTCCCCGCCGCCAAGCTGCTCGATGAGTTCGACTTCGCCGCCCGGCCCAGCATCAATAAACCGCTCGTGTTGCAGCTCATCCAGGGCGACTACCTCGACCAGCGAGAGAATGTGTTACTGGTCGGCCCATCGGGTACTGGCAAGTCCCATCTCGCCACAGCCCTTGGCATGGCGGCGTGCGCTCAAGGCAAACGTGTGCGATTCTTCCGCGTCACCGAACTCATTACCCAGCTGCTCGAAGCCAAGGAGGAACGCCAACTCCTGCGCTACCGGCAGCAACTCAACAAGCTCGACCTGCTGGTCCTCGACGAACTCGGCTACGTCCCCGCCAGCAAGGCCGGAGCCGAACTCCTGTTCGATGTCATCGCCACCGCCTACGAACGGAACAGCCTGATCGTGACGACCAACCTGCCGTTCGAGAACTGGACCGAAGTCCTCGGCAGCGAACGCCTCACCGGGGCCGCTCTGGATCGGCTCACGCACCGCTGCCACATCTTGGAAACCAAGGGCGAAAGTTACCGCCTCCAAGACGCCAAACGCCGTCGCAAACCCAGCTGATTCGCGCTCGGCCCCCGGTGTATCTCCTCAAGCCGCCCGCTGCCTTCAGCCGATCCCATTCCCAGGCTCACCCAGAGCCCAAACTTTCAATCCCCCCGATACCCCGCGCCGCCATTTTCCCCAGGCCCGCGCCACCATTTATAACCGGGCTCAACATATTGGGAGATGCCAGATGATGTCTGTGGAATTGAGATGGGACACCATGTCAGTTTGTCTGATGTGTGTTGCTGGTTTTCCTACATCAGCTTTCGTGTGCTACCGCACACAGCGATACCCCTCGCAGACCGGCCTGTTGATTTTATCGTCCCCTTCATTACGATTCCGTCCGTCTGGGGAGGCTCGCGGCGGCTGGGGAGGGGATGGGCGTGGAGTATTGGGCGA
>JAYWFM010000320.1:0-9165 GCA_043778825.1 Planctomycetota bacterium
GGCCGTCACTCGACTCCGCCAGCGGGTGACGGCCCGTTGGGCCTTGATCGGTTGAGGAGGCCACGTGTTCCCAGGGCTGCCGCCCTGGGCTATCGAGTCAAGCCCCTTCGGGGCGAGAATCCCAGGGGATTCTGCGTAGGATGGCGGCCAGACTTCCGAAGTCTCGGAAGACTTCGGAAGTCTTTGCAGTGTGGTTGTGAGGGTTCTGACTCTCAACGCTGAACCCTCATCGCTCAACGATCCCTCCCAATGAAAAACCCCGGCCAGAGGGCCGGGGTTGATTCCATTCGCGAGACGGACCTCAGCGTCATTCCGCAGCTGCGGGAGCGGCTTCGGCCTCAGCAGGGGCTTCGGCGACGGCCTTGACGCGCTCCTTGGGAGCGGTGATCGGAGCCATGGGCTTCGATTCGCCCCAGCGGTTGTTCTCGAACTTGTCCATCAGGACGGCGACCTTTTCGCTGGGCTGGGCACCGACCGAGAGCCAGTACTTGATGCGGTCGAGCTTCATGGTGACGCGCTTCGACTTGTCCTTGACCATGGGGTCATAGGTGCCGACTTCTTCGATGGCTTCGGCATCGCGTGCCTTGCGCTGATCGATGATGCAGATGCGGTAAAAGGGGCGGTGGGTCCGGCCCATACGCTTCATTCGGATTCGAACAGTCACTCGTATCTCCCGACGGCGGCCTCGACTGGAAGCCCCCAACTCTTGACCAACCCCAACCCCAATCCACCGCAGCACTCAACGCTTCTTGTTGCGTTTCCGAGCGTCCTTGGCTTGCTTGCGGTCCTTCTTCTTCAGATCGCGGACCTCGTCACGCATGACCGGTCCACGCACAGATCGCTGCTTTTCAGCAGGCATCGCTGCTCCGGGCTGGAGCAGCGATTGCATGTCGCCCATGGCACGCATCTTGTCGCCCATCGACAAGCCCGCCATCTGCTTCATCATCCCCGACATCGATTTGAACTGTTTGAGCAGTTCGTTGATCGCCGCCGGGTCCGTGCCACTCCCGGAGGCGATCCGGTGGCGGCGCGAACGGTCAATTTTGTCAGGATTTCTGCGTTCGTCAAGCGTCATCGACCGAATCATCGCCTCGACACGCTTCAAATCTTTATCCGGGTCCATCCCGTCGAACTGATCCAGGGCCGCTGCCATCTGACTCATGCCCGGAATCATCTTGAGCAGGCTCTTCATCGAACCCAGCTTTTTCATTTGCTGCATCGACGCCAGGAAGTCATCTAGCGTGAACTTTCCCTTGAGCATTCGCTCCTGCTGCTGCTCGATCTCGTGGGCGTCCAGCTTATCCTGGGCCAGTTCCAGGAGTGTCGCCACATCTCCCTGACCCAGAATACGTTGGGCCATTCTGTCCGGATGAAACGGCTGGAGTTTGTCGAGCTGTTCACCCATCCCGATAAACTTGATCGGCACGCCTGTCACGGCTTTGACCGAGAGGGCGGCCCCCCCGCGCGTGTCCCCGTCGAGCTTGGTCAGGATCACGCCGTCCAGTTCCAGGGCATCGTTAAACGCCTTCGCACTGCGGACCGCATCCTGCCCCGTCATCGCGTCGCACACCAGGAATGCCTGGTGTGGCTGCAGTTTGTTGTCGATCTCGATCAGCTCTTTCATCAGCTCATCGTCGACATGCAAGCGACCGGCGGTGTCGAGGATCAGGATGTTGCAACCCTGCTTCTCCGCAGCCTTGCGGCTGTTCTGGCAGACCTTCACCGGGTTGCTGTTCGCCGGGTCTTCCGAGTACACCGGCACCCCGATCTGCTCGCCGATCACGCGCAACTGCTCGATGGCGGCGGGTCGCTGGAGGTCGGCGGCGACGAGCATGGGTTTGGCCCCCTGCTCTTTCAGCATTTTGGCGAGCTTGCCGCACGTGGTGGTCTTGCCCGAGCCTTGCAGCCCGCACATCATCAGGATGGTCAGTTCGCCCCGCCGCATGTGGATCGAGTGATCGACCGGCCCCATCAGATTGACGAGTTCCTGGAACACGACCGAGATAATCTGCTCGGTCGGGTTCAGCGACTTGAGGACTTTTTCCCCGACTGCCTCTTCCGTGACCTTGTCGCAGAAGTTCTTCGCCACGTCGTAATTGACATCGGCCTCGAGCAGGGCCTGCCGAACCTTCAGCATCCCCTCGCGAATATTCCCTTCGTTCAGCTTGCCGCGAAACATGCTGCCGAGCGATTCGGTGAGCGACTTCGTAATGCCTTCGAGCATGGAACGACTGCCTGAACGTCAGAGACCGGCGAACCGGGTGTGGCCGGATGGAAGTCTGCATTCTACGGATCGAAGGGGCGGTGCAACAGTGTTGCCCCGTGGGAGTCCAGCCTTTAGGCTGCCTTCGCTCAATGGCGGTAGCCATATCGGTCACCCGAGCGTATCAAAGGTTGCCTTCCCCAGATGTCGGGTTTGCCATGCGGGTCGCCCTCCTCTGCCAGGAGTTCGTGACCGGTGTACGCAGTGCGATCCGAGTGAGGCGGCTGGCTGCCGAACACGCGACCGACCATTCTGGAAATCTCAAAAGTTTTTTTATTGACTGCCTGCATGCCGAGGCCATACTGAAGCGCAGTCGGCCTTGAGCGGGTGACAACGCCCCACCGACGTGGGGCTGCACGCTGCTCAACAAGACTGTGATCTGCCAAGTTGAAGCTGGCTTGTTGGAGTCGTAGAGTCACATCATGAACAACTGGTCGACTTGCCCTGCCGTGGGGCGCGACCCTCAGAAAGTCAGTGGTGCCTGGGTATTCCGTGGGACTCGCGTGCCGGTTTCCGCTCTCTTTGAGAACCTTGAAGACGGAGCGCAGTTGTCCGATTTTGTCACATGGTTCCCTGGCGTAACGGTTCAGCAGGCTCGTGCCGTGCTGGCGCATGCTGCGCACACGCTGGAAGCTGTATAGTTCGGCGGGGTGGCCTGGCCAGCTGGGTGGCGGCCGGTGGGTGACTGGTTCAGTTGCCCAACTCGCCCAATCGGGAGGATTATTCTCCAGTTGGCAGCCCTGTACCGCCAATCGGCGAATGCCTCCTGCCCCCGGCGGAGCGTCGTACGACATTGCTCCCCCGCGAAATCTGATACGATCTGGACGCGGGGAATTGCCCAGTGGCAGTGATCCGGGCACTTGTGTGGGTTGTCATGCCGGATCGTCCTCGTCGTCCTCCTGGTTCGCGGCCTCCGAATACGAATCGGAAGGGGCCACCTGCTGCGCGTCGGGCGGGGCCCACTGAGTCGGGATCGCCGAAGTTCCGGGGCGATGAGGAGCAGAAGATTTGCGGGTTCCATGCCTGTCAGGGGGTCTTCGAGCGTCGTCCCGATGACATCATCCGCGTCTATCTGACCGAAGACCGCACCCGGCATGTGAGCGCGATGCTGAAGTGGTGTGCAGCCCAGCGACGCGCTTATAACGTGGTGGCCGCCGAGAACCTGGAACGGTTGTCGGGGTCGAGTCATCATGAGGGGATCATGATCCTGGCCCGCAAGCCGCAGGGACTGGATGACGCAGCGCTGCTGCGCGGGGTGCGGGACCAGTCGCTGACGGGGCCGTTCCTGTACTTGGATGGGCTGCAAAACCCGCACAACCTCGGAGCGCTGTTGAGAACAGCCGCCCACTTCGGGGTGTCGGCGATTCTCGGAGCGGCGGGCGACTTGCCCGAGGTGTCAGCTGCTACAGCCCGTGTCGCCGAGGGCGGTGCCGAACATGTCGCAGTCATTGGGTTGCACTCGCCGGAAGAGACGCTGGCGGCATTGAAAGAGTGCGGGTTCGTGGTCCTGGCGACCTCCAGTCACCAGGGCCGACCGATCTACAAAGAGCCCCTCACCGCCCGCACGGTGTTCGTGCTCGGCGGGGAGCAAAACGGGGTGTCGGGGGATTTGCTCCAGGCAGCCGACCGCTGCTTGTTGATTCCCGGAACCGACCTGGTCGAGAGCCTCAATGTCTCGGTGGCGGGGGCGGTGTTGTTGAGTGAACTGTATCGCCAGGTGACGTTCGCAGCTCCTGCGAAGCCCCGTGTGAATCGACCGGAGCAGGGGAAGCCGAAGCCACCCCGGCCCCCCCAGACCAAGACTCCCTGAGGCCGACAAAGTCGCCGGACTCTCCGAGTCCGGTGGTTCAACGTCCGCGAGACGGGGCACACACATCAGAGCGAAATGGTGTCCGGCGATCGCAGAGTTTTTCGAAAGTCCGCGCGACGGGAGATTGCCGACCACCGGACTCGAAGAGTCCGGCGACTTTGTCGACTTCTCATCCCGGCAGGAGTCTGTTGGTATGCGGCCCTCACCCCCGGCCCCTCTCCCAGGAGGAGAGGGGAGCAGGAGGTCGTTCGGCGAGGTCGAAGCGGGTTGCGGGCGAAGCCTGCGCTGCGCTCGACCACCAGCGATGGGCTGTCATCCCGCCGGAATGGGAGTATGCCCTCCGCGTTGTCTCTTCCGGGTTCGAGCATTCGAGTTTCGTGCTTCGAGTGTCTACAGTGGGATAGGCTTCCCGCCGTCATTCCCCGATACTGGCAGGCGGAAAGCCTCTCCCACGGACAGCATCATGGCCGGGTCATTTCGCAAACGGAGTACGTTCCACTTTCCGATCACGCTGAGCGCGAGCTTGATGTCGCTCAACGTGACGCTGATGGTGTGTTGGATCATTCTGCTCGCACAGGGGTCGAGTTGGACGGCGCTGACTCTCGGGGTGGTGCTGTTCACGCTGATTCTGGTCGGGATGTCGCTCTGGCTGGTGCTGACACTGAAGGAGATCGCCCTCAACAATCGGCAGGCGAACTTCGTCGACAGCGTGACCCACGAACTCAAGTCCCCCATTGCGGCCCTCCAACTGTCGCTCGAAACCATCCGCATGCGGCAATTAACCACGGAGCAGCGGGACCAGTTCTACGGGATGATGGAGCGGGAGCTGCACCGCTTGGACCAGTTGATCAACCAACTGTTGGAAGTCGGTCGTCTGGATGCGATCGGCGAGAACGAGGAGGTCGAGGAGATCGAGTTGGAGCCGCTGCTGCGGGAGTGTGCGGCGGGGGCCTGTGCCGTCCACAAGAGCCGGCTGTCGGAGGTGTTCACGATCAAAGTGCCGCCGATTCGGATCAAGGCGCGGCGGATTGTGCTGCGGATGATCTTCTCGAACCTGTTGGACAATGCGGTGAAGTACGGCGGCGACCCGTCGCGCGTCGAGGTCAGCGCCCTGCTGAGTACCGGTGGACGGGCGCATGTGCGGGTCTCCAACAACGGCCCCGGGGTGCCCTATGAGGATCGCAAGAAGGTCTTCCAGATTTTCTATCGAGGCGGCAGCGAACTCCAGCGCCGCACCAAGGGGACGGGATTGGGGCTGTTCATCGTGTCGACGCTCGTCAAGCAGTTGAAGGGGTGGATCAGTGTGGATGATCGGGATGACGGACAGTCGGGGTGTACGTTTACAGTGGACCTGCCGGGGGTGGTGATCCCGACGGGGGATGCAGCGGCCCCTCCGAGTGGCCCGGCCGCGCCGCCCATGTTGAAAGCCTTTTCGCCTGAGAATCCGTCATCATGAAGGTCCGCATGAGCGAGCAGAAACGCATCCTGATTGTCGAGGACGAAGAGTCGATCGCCGAAGGGCTGCGCTTCAACTTCGAGCAGGAGGGTTACGACGCGACCGTGGTCGGGGACGGTCGTTCGGCCATTGCGCACTTCGACGACGACGGCGAAGGGGCCGACCTGATCGTGCTGGACCTGATGCTGCCGGGGATGAGTGGCTACGAAATCTGCCGGGCGATTCGCGAGAAGGATGCGCGGGTGCCGATTCTGGTCCTCAGTGCGCGGACCCTCAGCGAAGACCGGTCTCATGTCTTCGACTGCGGGGCCGACCAGTACCTGACCAAGCCGTTCGCGCTCCCCGAACTCCTCAGCCGGGTCAAGAACCTTCTGGACCGCAACGTCCGTCTCAAGGTCGGAGTCCCCGCCGAGCGTCCCAGCCTGGAAACGTTCCGGTTCCACGATGTCGAGGTCGACTTCCGGTCGTTCGAACTCCGACGCGGGGACCAGGTTCACCGCCTGACCACGATGGAGTTGCAGCTGCTGAAGTTCTTCATCGAACATGAGGGGGAAGTCCTCTCGCGCAGCCGAATCTTGAAAATGGTGTGGGACCAGAATGCCGAGGTCACGACGCGTACAATCGATAACTTTGTCATGCGTCTCCGCAAGTACATCGAAAACGACCCCGCCGAACCCCGCCATCTGGTGTCTGTGCGGGGCACCGGCTACCGCTTCGTGGCCACCTCCGACGACGTAACTCCTATGCTGGAAGAAGAATAGAGATCGTGACATTTTCGTGACACAATGTGACGCCAGTTTGACCAAAGTATGAACCCCCGCAGACAGAGAACATCCGAAACTTGTGTTAGAGTCCTGCCGCCTGAGCCCACCGAACGTCGGTTGGACCAGTGCAGCGGCCTCCCGTTTCGGAGATCAACCATGTCCAGCATTCCCCTTTCCACCAACCCTCCCGCGACCGACCGCGACGCGTGGCGCAAGACCAAGACCGAGGAGCGGAGCCTCCTGCTGTCGACTTTCGGTTCCGACAACCTGCATTGGGGCAACGTCGACTGGACGGTCGTCGGCTGGATGACCGCCATGCACCTGGGGGCCTTGGTGGCGTTCGTGAGCCTCTTCACGCCTTACCGGTCGATGTTCTTCAACTGGCAGTCCCTGGCTGTCTGCGTCGTCCTGCACTGGATGACTTGCAGTATCGGAATCTGCATGACGATGCACCGCTATCTGAGCCATCGGGCGCTCAAGCTGCGGGGACCGGCGAAGTTCTTCGGTCTGTTCTGTGCGACCGTCGCGGGTGAGGGAACGCCCCTGCACTGGTCGGCGATCCACCGCATCCATCACCAGAAGTCCGACCAGCCCGGCGACCCGCACTCCCCGAATGAAGGCGACTGGTGGTCGCACATCCTCTGGACGTTCACCGGACGCGACTCGCGGCTGCGGCCCACCATGTACAAGCACTTTGTTCCGGACCTGGTCCAGGACAAGCTGATGTGGTTTTTCGAGAAAGCTTTCGGCCCGGTGCTGGTCGGAACCGGGATCGTGCTGTTCCTGATCGGCGGCTGGCCGATGTTCCTGTGGGGCATGTGCGCCCGTCTGGTCTTCGCGTACCACAGCACGTGGTTTGTGAATTCGGCCACGCACATGTGGGGCTACCGCACCTACGAGACGACCGACCGGTCGCGAAATCTGTGGTGGGTGGCGGTCCTCGCGTACGGCGAAGGCTGGCACAACAACCACCACGCCTACCCGCGTCTGGCCCGTGCGGGTCACAAGTGGTGGGAAGTCGACCCGACCTGGATGTTCATTCGCTTCCTGGAAATGATCGGCCAAGCCTACGATGTCGATGGTCGTCTCCCCGAGCAACTCCCCGCCAGCAAGGCCACCGGAGAAGCCCTCCAGCAGTTGCGAGGCCAGGATCACTCGGTGCCGCCCGTCGAAGCCGCCTGACCCCCGTGTCGACAACCTGATTCCCTTCAGCCCCTCGCAGCCCCGCTGCGAGGGGCTGTTTGCATTCGTCGGGCTGCCTGCGAGAGGATCCCCCTGATGGAATCGAATATCCCGAACATTCGTTGCAATCCGCACAACGAATCCCGTCATTTGGCGTGGAAGCCACCGATCTCCGCTCGGGAATGGGCTAGGGTTGGGACGGTCCTCGCTACGCAGCGGAGGGCCTCTTTCTGACAGGCTTCTCGCCATGCGTCTCCCGACTCTGATCGCCTTCTGCTTCCTGCTGTCGCTGTCCGAGGTCGACGCAGTAGACAAAGTCGACCACCGCTTTCTCCAACTCTCCGTCAACCAGACCAAGCACCAGGGGCGACAACTCGTCAGCGATGACCAAGTCTGCTGGCTGTTGAAACAGGATGGCCGGTTGCAAAGTATCGACTTGAGCCAAGTCACCGAGTTCAAGCAAATCGGCAATGTCTTTCGGCCCTACTCGACGAACGAAATGCGGACCCGGGTAATCGCCGAGTTCGGGAAGACCTACGAGGTCGACGCGCGCGGCAGCCAGGTCTTGATCGCCCCGGCGGGCAAGGCCAAGGCGTGTGCCGAGATCGTGGAAGCGACTGCCAAGTCGTACGCCGCCTACTTCGGTCGACGCAACTTCAAGCTCGACAAGACCGAGACGCCCCTCGTGACGATCGTCTTTCCAACGCAGACAGAGTTTCTCAAATACTGTGCCAATGACCAGGTGAAACACACGCAGGGGCTGCGCGGGTACTACAGCCCGATGTCCAATCGCGTGGCGTTGTATATGGAGCAACCGGCCTCTGTCGCGCGGTCCGTCGCCGGGGATGTCGGACTCCCGTTTTCCGTTTCACCCCCGGACCCTCTCATGCGACTGACGCACTTCGGGGCACCTCCCGTGGACACCGGTTTCCGAGACACCCTGACCCACGAGACCACGCACCAGTTGGGTTTCAACAGCGGACTGCATTCCCGGCTGGGGGATGACCCCACCTGGATCGTCGAAGGGATCGCGATGCTGTTCGAGGGCGACGCCAACCGCGACGACGCCCGCCAGCAAACCACCGTCTTCCAGCGCATGAACCGCGAACGCTTCGTCTGGTTTCAGCAGTATAGCCAAGCCCGCCGCAAGCCGAAGTCGCTGGAGGAATTCCTGACCACCAACGCCCTGTTCACGACGAACACCCTGGATGCCTACAGCGAGTCGTGGGCCTTGACGTTCTTTCTGGCCGAGACGCGCTCGTCGAATCTGTCGGCGTATCTCAAGAAGCTGGCCAACCGGACCGACCTGGGCGAGTACACGCCGATGAAACGCCTGAATGATTTCAAGGCGATCTTCGGGAGGGACATCCCGCATCTGGAGACGCAGTACCTGCGGTTTATGAAAGAGCTGGAGTCCGCGTCCCAGCCCAATCCGACAGCCTCCACCGATCCCTTGCTGACACCCCGGACCTCGCCGGTGACGCTGCGGTAGTTGGTGGCTCGATTTGGGGTTCGCGTCCCTCGGGAGGGCGAGGCCAGTGCTGTGAACACGATTGAGGCGCAGGGACAGCCTGACTGTCGGCGATTTCTGGGAAATCGACCCCGTAGGCGATGTCGCTCCGCGACTCGCATTCCGCCTGCGGGCAGACCGACGCACGCGGGGTGTCCCGAGGTCCGGACGGTGTCTGGC
>JAYWFM010000321.1:0-22385 GCA_043778825.1 Planctomycetota bacterium
GCTCACCACCGGCTATTGGCTGAAATCCCTTCGGGATAGATCGGGCTGATGAACGGAGCGACGGGAGGCAGTCTGCGGAGGCTTGAGTCTCCCGAACGGGGCTGAGGACGAGAACCCTGCGTACAATGGCGACCGCACTCCTTCCAAAGTCTCGGAAGACTTCGGAAGTCTGTTGGCACCAACGATCGCCGAGACCATACGCCCGCGTTCTGGCGACGCAGCGACGTTCGCGAACAGTCTACACAAGTCCCATCCCGGCAGGGATCGGGCTTCCGAGGTGCGAAAATTATGAAGTTCTCCTCGCCAACCCAGCGTGCCGGTGGATTGAAATCAGACCTTCGCGATGTCGGGTTGTCTTTCTCCAGACCAGAAGGTGAATCCACCTCTGCCTTTGCAACTGCCGGAAACGCTGGTAAATCCAAGTTTTTCTACACCTTGAATGCCCTGCCCCTTTGGGGTACACAGGATTTCCTGGACTCCGGAAAACTGTGCAGCGTGCGCAGATGTGAGTCGTGAGTCGTACAGGTCGAGACCGATTTCGGGGGGATCGGCTGCACTTCCATCCTCTTTCGGATTCCGTACGACTCACCCACCATCTCTCTGCGTGAGAGCCAAGTTGTCGTGAGGTTTCTGCCCTTGGCGTCTTGGCGTTGAATTATTTCCGCCGAGATCCTCTGAATCGAAGAATTCAACGCCAAGACGCCAAGACGCCACGGGGGCAACTGTCATGATGTCTTCGGTTGCCTCTTGAGCTGCGACCCTGGCAGGCTTTTTGCTGCGCGGGTTCATACCTGATATCGTGGAGTCTACCTCAAACATCGGCGAGCGCTGCCATGACCATTGTCACACCCACCCCCACCGAAGCCTCCATTATCATTCCTGATCCTCCGGTGAGAGATCGTGTCCGCTGGATTGTTTCGATTCACATCATCGGCATCGCAGGTTGCCTGATGTGTGTCCTGGCGGATCGAGGCTTGTTGGTCAATGGGGGGATATCAAGCTTCATTGAGAACGTTGGCCAACTCCCTTTCATTGTTTGTGTTATGCCGATGTACTTCTGCCCACTCTGGTTGCTTGTCGAACTAGCCCGGCGGAAGGTGACTGGTCGCTCTGCGGTTCTGGCTGTCATTGCGGAAACGCTGCTGTGCTGGGCGCATTTTACAGTAATGATTCCAGCGATCGGTGAGTCTGGTCCCTGACGGTTCCATTTTCCCCTGACAACGCGATACTGCGTCCTCTCCAGCCCTCCCCGCAACTCACAGTGTGTCCCCATGGAAGCCGGTATCGTCGGTCTCCCCAATGTCGGCAAGAGCAGCCTGTTCAACGCGGTCACCTGTTCGCAGGCGGCCCAGGCGGCGAATTATCCGTTCTGCACGATCGAACCCAACGAGGGGATCGTCAGCGTGCCGGACAAGCGTCTGGACCGGATCGCGGTCTATGCCAAGCCGCAGCGGATCCTGCCCGCGACGATCAAGCTGGTCGACATCGCCGGGATTGTGAAGGGGGCCAGCGTGGGCGAAGGACTGGGCAACAAGTTCCTGACTCACATCCGCGAGGTCGACGCGATCATCCAGGTGGTCCGCTGCTTCGACGACCCCGATGTGACGCACGTGTCGGGCCGGATTGACCCGTTGGCCGATATCGAGATCATCGAGACCGAGCTGATGCTGGCCGATATGCAGGTGATGGAGAACGCCCTGCCCAAGGCCCAGCGGGCCGCCAAAATCGGCGACAAGGAGGCCAAGCAGCGGGTCGAGGTCATCGAGAAGTGCCTGGCCCGGCTGAATGAGGGCTTGCCGCTGCGGGGGCTGGAACTCGACCCCGTGGAGTCGAAGATCGCCGCCACGTTCGGCCTGATGACGGCCAAGCCGATCCTGTTCGCCGCCAACGTCGACGAGAACGACATCCACGGGAAAGGTCCGCTCGTCCAGCAGGTCCGCGACTACGCCAAGTCCCACAACGCCGGGGTCGTCGTCGTGTGTGCCAAGTTCGAGGCCGAGCTGGCCGAACTCGACGCCCCCGACCGAGCCGAGATGCTGGCCTCGATCGGCCTGGAGGAGCCATCCCTCTCGTCCCTCGCCCGCGAGGCGTACCGCACGCTGGGGCTGCAAAGCTACTTCACCTCCGGCGTCAAAGAGGTCCGGGCCTGGACGATTCCCATCGGAGCGACCGCTCCCCAAGCTGCGGGCGTGATCCACACCGACTTCGAACGCGGCTTCATCCGGGCCGAGGTTTACTCGCTGGACGACATCGAAACCTACAAGTCCGAAGCCGCGATCCGCGCAGCCGGGAAGCTGCGAGTCGAGGGGAAGTCGTACGTGATGCAGGACGGGGACATCTGCCACTTCTTGTTCAACGTGTAACGGACGCTCCGCTTCGAGGACTTCGCGTCGCAGCTCAACATCAAGTGTCGCCGGGTGTCCCCGTTGCCGATCTGCCAGATGAACATCACAATATCCATCAAGACATCTTGGAGGGCATCAATGCAGAAGCAGTTGGAAATTGAGTATCGAGAGATGGCCAACGAAGAGTCCCGCGAAGCGGAGGCGTTGGAGTGGTCCGAGGCCACCGTGGGGGATGTCGCCGATGAAACGAGGTAAGCAAGGCTCGCCTGGGTGAGCGACTCGGAAGTGTCACCGCGAAATATCTGCAAGCCATCGAGCAGGCGATCCGAGTGCAGCTGGGCCTGCTCACATGAGGCCGGTGAGGCGGTCGCTCACGAACGCGGACGCTGCCTGTTTGACGTGAAGCGGGTGTCGCGGAACTCGTGAGAGTTCCTGCGGGGGGACGGAAGAAGTCTCACCGGCTTCTGCGACGGGAAGCTGGGGAGGGCGACATCGGTTGTCCCGCCACTGCTGTTCGCGATCGGAGGGGCTACAGCATTCCACGATTCGGTGTGCGCCCTCGTAGCCCGGACCCCTAGGTCCGGGCGGAACGGACCTGGGGGTCCATTCTACTTTTCGGCGCACACGCAATCGTGGAATGCTCTATTGGCTCAGCCGCAGCCCAAAGACTCCCAGGATCACGCCCGACACAAGCACCGAAAGGACGCCGATGCTCAGCAGGCTTCGTCTCACGAATCGCAGAGAGAACGGGGCAAACACCGCGAGCAGGGTCTTCGGCATCGAGAGTGAGATCACCACGAGAAGGCCCCACCAGACCAGCACGATCAATGTCGGAATCGGCAGGACCGAAAGTAAATCCTGATGCTGCCCTTTGATCTGGCGGACTTCGTCCTCCCGACGGGCAAGCAGATGCGCAGAACCTTGATTGAACTCTTGACCAGCCCGCGTTTTGGCCGCTTGCCATGCCAGGAGCGCATCCCGCTCCGCCTCTGCGTTGCGCAGCTGGACGATAGGGGCCGCATACGACTCATTGATCAGAATCCCCCCCACGACCATGGGCCAGGCCACGAGCACGATCAGCAGCGGTACATACACCATCAGCAGCGCGGGCGACAGCAACCAAGTCTGAGCGGGGGACAGCCCCTGCTCCGGTTGTATTGCAATGGCCGCCCGTGCCAGCACAAAGGCTCCCAACACAGCCACTGCGAAGATCGCCAGTCCCCCTTCGCCATCTCCGGACAGAAACGCCAGCATCAGCCCCAGAACCAGCGTCAGCAAGGACAGATACGGCAAGCGGTAACTCTCCGGTCCGGCGGCGAAGCGATGGACCTGTTCCGCCACTGTGTTCTTGGCAGAGTTCAGCCACTCCTTGGGAGGCCGGGCGAACCACGGGCGATCAGGATGGTCAATCCATTCGGAGGGGGCTCCCAGCGAGCGGAGGACCTGATCCAGTCGCGACTCATCGACTGGTCCTCCGGCATCGGCCAATGCGGTTTGGATGTGGTCGCGGATGTCCCGCTCCACATCGACCGGATCGGCCTTGCCATCATCGACCAGGACACGCCGCAGTTCGGCGAAATAGCTGTCGAGCCGCTGCTGGGCTCCCAGAGTCAGTTCGATCATGTCGCGTCTCCCCGGAGTTTGAGGACTCCCAAATGAATGCGGTCCCACGCCTGGTTCATCTCGATGAGGCATTTCTTGCCCAGAGGCGTGAGCCGGTAATACTTGCGGGCGGGCCCCTCCGGCGACTCCTCGATCGTCGCCTCGACCAGCCCCTGCGTCCGAAACCGACTCAGGATGGGATAGATCGTGCCTTCCCCAATCATCAGCCCGTCAATGTCCCGCAGCTGTTTCACAATGTCGTAGCCATACTGCCGTCCCGGGAGCAGTGCATTGAGGATGCACAACTCCAGCAGCCCTTTGCGGATCTGCACATTCCAATTGGTGAGTGGGCTGTCATCCATGGAGAGACTATATCGCTATGACAGGTAGGCGTCAATAGGCAGTAGATGGATTGGCGTTGATTGGGTGCATTCGTCAGCTGGCGGTCTCCTGCCTGCCCCCTCTCCCCCACAGTGGAGTCCTCCCCGAAAGCCACTTCCCGTGTGGGGGAGAGGGGGCAGAACCCTGGGAAACGCCTCGTGGAAATCCTTCACGGCGTTGCCTGAAGGGTGGGGAGTTGTGTAGAGCCCAAAGGTTGCAACCTCTGGGATTTCGCCTTCGATCAATGCCCCGGCGGCGGGCTGTTCTGGAACGCCCGCGCCCGGAATAGGAAGTCGATGATGTTCCCCTCGTGCGGCTGCATCCAGTGCAACTGGTTCGTGCGGATGGCCCCGATGTTGAGGCGGTCGATGTGGTTCGCATCGACGAGTTGCGAAGTCCAGGCTTCGTTCTTGGTGATCGCCGTGCAGACGAGCGTCTGGCCGATGCGTTTGAGCATCTCGTCCTGCGGGCACTCGACGACCGAGGCACACGGGAACATGTACTCGGGGTTCGCCAGGAAGGCATCCCGGTTGGTCACGTGGAAGATCGTGGGCCGCAGGTAGTCGCAGCGCTCGTGCTTCACCAGCCGCGATCCATTGCGGTACTTCGCGGTGACATCAGAGCAGCCCGGCTCGCGGAGTTTCTCCTCGATCTGGCCATCGACGCCATCGGCGACGTTCGGGGTCGTGAACGCAGCCAGACCGGCTTTCGGATCGGTCATCGGCAGTGGAGCGATTGGCCCGAGTTTCTTGGCGAGAGCCTCCGCGATCTCAGCCGTGTGTCGGCTGGCCCACACGCCCGAGGCGTTGATGCACGACCGTCCGCCGTTGAGGTAGATGGAGTCGGCCATCAGGTCGATGTACTGTTCCCAGTCATCGACGCAGTCATCGCCGAGAAGGATCTTGCTGAACCCGGGGCCGTGGGCCTGGACCTTCGGGTCGCCCTTGTACTTATCGACCGTCGCCTGGCCGCCGAAGATCATCGAGCGGTTGCAGGCTTCCATCACTGCCGGGCCGCAGTCGTGGCCACCGGGGTACAGGCAGAACGCCTCGCGCGGCACACCGGCTTGGGCGAAGGCTTCATAGATGCGGTACGGCGTCCACGGCTCGCTCGAACCGGGCTTCAGCACCAGCCCGATTTGCAGCGGGATCACCGGCATCCACAGCGTATGCACCCCCGGCGAGTTCGATGGCAACACCATCCCCAGCGTGGCACTCTGACACTGATAGCTGAGCATCACGCCCCGCGACTCCATGCCGTACCCGCGCGAGAGAATGTCGAACGGCAGCCCGCGCGTCAGGGCTTCCAGTACCTCCCGCATGTGGGTCAGCACGTACGAGTTCTTCCGCATGTTCGCGGCACACATCGCCTCGGGCAGTCCGGTCGTCGCGGACTGAATCCGGCAGAACTCTTGCGGCGTCTGCGTCCCATTTCCGAGCGGCAGCGTCGCGTTCAGGTACAGATCCGCCGCCTTCACGCACATCTCGCACAACTGATCGATCGAGAACTTCCGCAGTAGTTCGCGGGCCTTGCCCTGCTTGCGGGCATCGAGCTTGATGATCCCCGCGTTGGCCTGGCTGACGGTGGCCAGCGTCTCGCCGGTTTCGAAGTGGACGACCGGCTGTTTCTCGATCGATTCGTAGGGTTTCCCCCAGCGGATGACGGGGATGTCCAACATGGCGGGCTCTCAGTGGCGGGAGGGAAACGAGGAACTTCGGATTGTAGTCAGCCCCGTGTTCATTGCCACCACGCGCAGGAACGAGAGTACAGCATCGCTTCACTTTCGGTGAGTGATCCCGTTGACTCTCCACGCCCAGTTTTCTATTCGGAGATCCCCGCGTGTCTGCTATACTTCACGCATGAACACTTCAACCCTCGAAAAGCAGATCGCTTCGGTCGCCGAAGGCCGAAGCAACATCGCTGACGTGCAAACGCCGCGTGGGAATCTGGTGGTTCTGTCCGAGCGATTGGGGGAGCGGTTCCGTCCGCTTCTCGAATACATGGCTCGGCAGGTCTCGGCGGAGACTCTGCCAACAACCGACTACGACTGGACTGATGAGCAGAACGGTCGCCGCATCGCCCTCATCGACAAGAAGTACGATGGCGTCCTGACCCCCGCCGAAAAGCGAGAACTGAAGGCGTTGCAGCAAGCGGCGGAGCAGTTCGTTGATCGCATCGCCGGTCCTCGCAATGAGATGCTGGAACTGCTGCTGCTCGGCTTGGAACAGAAGACCGCTCAGCAGAAGTCTTCGCGATGACTGGCTGGAATGCCTTTCAATATCCGGCACATGCCCATCGTCGCCGACATGGCCCGCAAGGGTACGCGTCCCCCGTTCAATATCGCGACTGGCTGCGGGACGAGTTTGATTTCCGCTGTGTCTACTGCCTGGAGCGAGAGCAGTGGGTGCATCGCACGGGACACTTTCACACCGATCATTTCCAGCCAGTCGCCCAGCGGCCCGATCTCACTGTGCAGTACGACAATCTGGTCTACGCCTGCCATGTGTGCAACGCGATGAAGCGTGACCAGACAGTCCCCGATCCCCTCCGCGTCCTGCTGAATGATGTCGTGCAGGTCCAGCCCAACGGGACACTGGTGGCCCAGACAAAAGAGGCCGCGAAGTTGCTGGAAATGCTTCATCTCAATTCACCGGAGTCTCGTCGAAGACGACGATTGATGATGCGAGTGATTCGCTTGGCAGCTGACTACGACCCCGCTCTTTTGCAGGAATTGCTGGGCTTCCCCGAAAGCCTGCCGGACTTGTCCCGCATGCACCCGCCGGGCGGCAACAGCCGCCCGACCGGCGTCAAGCGATCACACTTCGCCCGAAAGTCGCGTGGGACGCTGCCCCCGATGTATTGAATGCGACAAGAGCGGTTCCGAGAGCCAGAATCGCTCCCTCACGGAACTGGCGACCGTATCGGATGCCGATAGGCGAACGCTCCCTCAATCCGCACATCGCAGAACGTCAGGGCTGCGATCCCGTTCGTCCCGTAGAGCAGGTTGTCGGGGTTCCAGGCGGCACTGTCGAGGTACGTGACATTCGAGACATTGGACGGGCCGTTCAGCTTCAGCGTGAGGCGGTTCCCGCTGGCAGCCCCCGAGGCGACCAGCTTCGAATCGCCGTTGAGGTAGAACTGGCTCTTGAGGGCGTCCGACCAGACGACCGGTTGGTCGAACTCCAGCACGAGTGTGTGGCGCTGGTCGCTTGTCGCGTAGGCACGCTTCAGGTTCGGCGGCGTGACGGTCCCATCGACTGGCTGGTGATAGATGTCGGTCGCGATCAGCGGATGGATCAGCCGCGCGAACTCGGCGTACCCTTCCTTGGGAAAGTGGCACCCGCCCGGCGGCTTCACGCCCAGGGTCGACATCACACTGAGGTTTGAATAGAGCCTCGGCAGCGTCCGCTGCACTTCGCGTAGCTGGTTGTCCGAACCCTTGACTCCCATTGAGCACGCCTTGGGCCAGATCTGAAAGACATAGTAGTGCTGGATGTTCGGGTAGTCGGTCTTCCACCCGGCGGACATGTCGACGAAGAACTGGCGATAGGTTTCGTAGCCGTACCCACCGGTCGGGCCATCGGCTCCCTGATCGTTCTCGCCTTGATGCCACAGGACGGCCCGCACGCCGTGCGTCAGCTTCGCTTCCCGCACGCGCCACAGCAGTCGGCCATAGATGGTCGCGACATCGGTCGGGTCGGCTTCGCTGCGTTGATGCTGATCGATACGCGACCCACCGACCGCTCCATTGATGATGCAGACCGGGATCTTTTGGCTCTCGACCAGTCGTCTGCCGAGTTCCAGGCCCCAGTAACCGATCTCGAATTTGCCTGCATCGCGGCTGCGAGCGACGGCGTTGCCCCAGAGTTTTTGGCGGGAGTTGTGTGGGTCACCGGCGGTGCTGCCGAAGGTGCGAATCCAATCGCTGGTGAAGGTCGGGTCTTCGGGGCCGAGGTCGGTGGCGACGGCGTTGGACTGGCCGTCGATGAGGTACACATCGCCGCATACGATGTTCGAGGCGGTGTGCAGCACGGTCTCCTGGCCGCCGGTCTTTGTGCCGAACTCGGTGCGGTACTTGATGAGGCCCGGCTTGAGCTTCACGGCCAGCGAATAGGTCTTGTCGGCAGTCAGCTTGGCAGTCTCGGTAGCGAACGGCTTGTCATCGGCCAAGACCCGCACGAAGACGGAGTCGGCAGCCTCCGCAAGTGTGCCGGTGTAGGCCAGTGTGCCATGCTCTTTGTCACGAGCGATGAACTGGTTGTCCTCCGGTTGTTCGTTCGCAGTCAGAGGCCGATTCACCCACGGCTCCTGGCTCGCGGGCGGTTCCGTGACTGCGATTAACACCGATTGAGTGATCTTCGCCCCGCCGTTGTCGACCTCGACCGAGACCTGCATGGGTCCACTTCCCTGCGCCCGCAGGAGGATCAACTTCCCCGGCTCGATTTGCTGGATGACCGCGACATTCTCCACGGTCCAGGAATAGTTCAACTCGCCCGCCCCGGTGGCCTGCATCTCCTTCAGATTGGTGATCTGCGGCACGACCTCAATCGTCTCGCGACCGTTCCATGTCGCCGGTGCCGAGAGCTTAAACACTGGCTCCGGGATCGCCTCCTGGATCGTGATCGGGATGTCTTGGGACTTCACTTCGCGTGGGTAGACGGCCTGGAATGTCAACGTGGGATAGGCTTCCAGCCTGTCATCCCTGCGTCCCGCTTTCGTCGCAGTACCGACAGGCTGGAAGCCTATCCCACGGGGCACTCTCCCCGCATTGAACATGAACGAGAACCGGTCGGTCCCCACGACCGACTCTTGCCCGTCTCGCTTGAGAATCCAATACACCTTCTGCGCCCCACCGGCCTTCGCCGTAATCCTCGCGCTCTGCCCTTCCTTCACGACGAGTTTCGTCGTTGAAACGGCGAACTCATTCCCCGGCTGCACCACCGGCCCGACCAGCGTCTGCCCCGGCTTCTGGTTCTCGTACTGCAGCTGGATCCACTCGGGCGACCGCGCGACCTTCGAGATCCGCACCTCATCCATGTCGCCCACGAAGTCGTAGTGGTGATACCACCCGCCCAGCCACAGCCGCGCGGGGGTCTTGATGTTGAGCAGCGGCTTCGCGGCTCCGTCGAGCTTGCCGTTGATGTAGATGCGACCGTCCTCGCGGTCATAGGTATGGACGACGTGCATCCACTCGCCGAGCTTCAACGTCCCATCGCCGTTCACGTCCGAGAAGTCGCTGTCGATGTGGAGGTGCGGGGGGCTGCGGAACTGCATGCGGACCTTGCTGCCGCGACCGCCGCCTTCGTTGCCCCAGCCGATGATCGTGGCGTTCGGCTGCTCGATGCGGAACCACGCTTCGGTGCTGTGCGAGCTGTCTGCGGAGGGATAATCGGGGATCATGTCGCCGCAGAAGATTCCTCGTTGACCCGGGAAGTGCCGGCCCACGCCGATTATGCCCGGTGTGGCGGTGGTTCCCTTGTCGTCGCTGGGGAGCGTGCCGACCTCGTCTTGCACTGTCTCGTGCATGTGCCAGACGCTGACGTAGCTGTTGGAGTCGTTGAACACGGCCTTGCCGCTGGACTCACTCTGGGCATCGGGGTGGCCCCAGTGGAGGTGGATCTCCTGCCGCGCGTTGCCGGTGATCTTCGGCACACGCACCCAGACGCTGGCGACTCCCTGGGCGGTGTCCCACTCCTCGATCTGATACGGGAGCGGCTCGCCGGTGCTGGATGAAAACCGCAGGTCCGCGCCGCCGGGCCTTGTCTGACCGAAGTCGAAGAAGTCCTGGTGCAGCCGCACCAACAACGGGAACCCCGCGACCGCAGTCGACTCCGGCAGGTCTGCCCCCTCGGGCGTCGTCAGTACAAACACCGAGCCGGTGTGCTTCCAATCGCGGTAGCTGGCCGCAGGCTGGCCGGGCTGGTCCTCTGCCAGACTCGGCCCGGCCAGCGCCCCTTGCAGCAAGGCCACACACACTGCGATCCAACCTGGGAGCTTGATGCACGCAAAGAAATGCTGATTCAAGGGGACATCCTCGGGGTAGTAAGTGGGACACGTCTGTTGGGAAAGTAGCCAACTCTCTCTCCGTTGAAAAGTCGCAGGTCACGTCCGCTACGCCAACGCACTGTTTCACAGTGCGTTGGTATTCAGTCGTCAGTCATCAGTTTTCAGTCAGAGTCGAGTGGCCCCTCTTCCAGTGCATTGCCGCGCACGTCCACAAGGACAGTGAGGGGGCCACATCACTCGCTCAAGCCCCCTCACCCCGTCCCTCGCCCCCACAGTGGAGTCCTCTCCGAAAGCCGTGCCGATTGTGGGGGAGAGGGGGCAGACAGGGCAAACGACCGCCATTTGGCGAATGTACTCCATCCGGGCAGACCACCGGGGGCTCGTTGACACTTGCGGGGAGCAGCAATAGCATTGCCCGAACGCAATTTCCCCCGCACTCCAGGCATCCGTCTCGTGCTCCTTTCTCCCGGAGTGGCAAGATGCCTGCATTTCCGTCCCGTCCCTTCCCGAGAGAGCCATGGCTGCGATCAAGCCGTCTCCCATGCCAGCGGCACCTCGGCCTCCGTCAGCGAACCCGCAGGCTCGGATGCCGTTTCTCAAGTTCTCCAGCTACGACAAAGTCAGCTCGCTGCTGATGGCGCTGGGGGTGGCGATCGTGGCTGGGGTGGTGTGGGCGTTCAGTCTGTTTTGGACCACGATTCCGCCCAAGCCGCCGGTCTTTGTGCCGATGGAAATCGTGCGGATCACCGGCGGCGGGGCCGAAGATGGCGACCCCAATGAAACCCTCAACATCGAATCTCCCGAAGAGACCTCGGATGAGGTCAAGCAGCAGGACGAAGTCCCGGAAGTCGTGACGATCAGCGATTTCGCCGATACCGCCGCCGAACAAATGGAGAGCTTCTCGGGGGATCTGGCCAGTCCGGACGCCGTGCAGAGCGAAGCCCAGCAGGCCCAATTCGGGACGGGAGAGCGCAATGGCAACTCCAAGGGGACCGGCAACCGCCGTCCGCTGGGCTTCGGGCCCGGCAATGGCGGAGGCGTCGCCGCCGAGCTGCGCTGGTTCATCCGGTTTGCCGATGGATCATCGCTGACCGAGTACGCCAAGCAGTTGGACTTCTTCAACATTGAACTCGGGTCGGTGCTGCCGGACGGACGGATCGCGTACATCACGGGACTGGCGGGAACACCCAAAGTGCGGTACGGCACCTCGGGCAAAGATGAGAAGCGGCTGTATATGAAGTGGGAGGGGGGCGAGCGCCGCAAGGCGGACGAGAAGCTCTTCCTCAAGGCGGGGATCACGGTGGGCCGCCAGGTGATCTTTCACTTCTACCCGCAGCAGACGGAACAGATGCTGGTGCAGCTGGAGATGGCGTTTGCCAAGCGGAACCTGCGCGAGGTCCGCCGCACCTATTTCGTGGTCAACACGCAGGGGGCCGGGTATGAGTTTCAGGTGACGCGGCAGATGTACCTGAGATGATGCCTGGACCTCGCAGAACGGACATCGCCCCCACAACGGAAGATCGCACAGTATGGCCCTCCTGGAAATCATCCACCTGACCGGTGATGTGGAACGACGGGATCTCTACAAGCGGCAACCGATGACCATCGGCAGCCACTCGTCGTGCGATCTGCGGATCGACGAGGAGGGCGTCGAGATCATGCACTGCCGCATCTCCTGGAACAAGGACAACTGGGAAGCGGTGGCCGCCGGGACGAGTCCGTTCGACCTCAACGGAACCCCGGTCCAGCGGGCCATCCTCAAGTCGCGCGACACGCTGCGGTTTGGAACGGTGGATGTGATGTTCCACGGCGGGGCGACCGTGGCGGACGCACCGGAGGAGTCAATCGGCATCAAGCCGACCTCGGACGAAGAGATTCTCACCGCCCGCACCCTCGCCAAGCAGAAGGCCGCCGAACTCAAGTCCGCACCCAAGGCGGAGCCGAAAGCCGAACCGAAAAAGTCCGCCCCACCCGTGGCGGAAAAGCCCAAGACAGCCCCGTCCGACGAACAGATGTTGCAGAGCCTGGAGATGCTGGCCTTCGACAGCAAGGGCAGCGGGAGCGGCTCCAAGAAGAAAACAGCGGCGGACGACGACGATGACCGGTTTGATGTTGTCGAGGACGATGCCCCCCCCGCCAAGCCAGCACCCAAACCGTTGCCCAAGGCCAGTCCCAGGAAGGTCGAGCCGGTGTTTGAGAAGGTCGACGAGGTCGAGGAACTCGACGAGGTGGACGCCCCCGCGAAGCCGGGAGTCGTGGGGGGGCTGGCCCAGGTCTTGAAGACCAAGCCGATGCGGCCCGGCGAGCAGGAGCCGCTGAAGTCGCGATTTGTGCTGACCCTGCTGGGGGGCAGCGTGCTGTTGCTGATCGTGGGATTCGCGTTCTACTTCATCGCGTTTCGGCGGGTCGCGGAACGGGAGTTCGAGCAGGCCAAAGCGCTGGTGGCCGAAGGGAAGTTCAACCAGGGGATCGAGGCCCTGCAGACCTTCGTGACGACTTACCCCAAGCATGAAAAGAGTCCCGAAGCGGGTCTGCTGATCGGACTGGCCCAGATTGACCAGTACCTCGGAGCCGGGTCGGCCAATTATGCCGAAGGGGTGAAGAGCATCCGCGCGTTCGTGAGCGCATACAACGATCACGAGAGCTTCGAAACGATGAAGCCCGAACTCGCCACCCGCGCGGGGAGTGCGTCCCTGGGGGCGGCTCTGCTGGCCGGGAAGACCCCCAAGGTCGGTCGCCCCCTGCTCGCCGTCTCGCGCGATGCGCGGACGCTGCTCACGACCTACAGTCCCAAGGACGCCCCTCCGACGGAGCAGATCAAGCAGGTCGAACTCTCGCTCCGCAATTCGGAGATGCTGATTCGCAAGTTCGAACTCAATGATGGAATCACGGCCAGCATCAAGAAGGCCATCACCGACAAGAAGCCGATGGAGGCCCTGCGTCAGCGGCGGGAACTCCTGGCGCAGTATCCCGACTACGCCAACGACCGCAGCATTAAGGCCCTTCTGACCGAGGCGATGGAGACGGAACGCTCCCTCGTCAAATCCGACAGTCCCAACACTGCGGCCAGTACCACCGAGGAGGAGGTCAGCCTACCCGTCCCCCGGACGCTGATGTTCCATGCCCGGTCGCGGACCGATCAAGTCTCGGTCAACGAGGTGGTGTGGGTGTTGGGCAAGGATTGTCTGTACGGCGTCGACACGGTGACGGGGCTACCGGTCTGGCGGCGGATCGTGGGGAGCGACCCGGCCTTCTTCCCGGTCGAGGAGGACTCCCTGCCGAGCTTGATCTACTTCGATTCCGATCGCGACGAACTGGTCCGCATCCAGCGGAAGGACGGAGCCTTGAAGTGGCGTCAGCCGCTCGGCGAACGGGCGGCGGGGAAGCCGCTGATCGAGGAGGGGCAGATCTACCTCACGACCGTCGGCGGCTCGCTGCTCCAGATCGATCTCCAGACCGGGGGCATCACCAGCCGGTTGACGTTCTCCCAACTGGTGAATGGTCCCGCCCTGCTGGCTGCCAGTCCCAACAAAGAGGGGAAAACGGGAGAAAGCTTCCTGGTCGTCGTGGGGGATCAGGATGTCGTGTACACGCTGACGAAGCGACCGCTGGCGTGTGCTGCCGTCTCGTACTTCGCGCAGAAGTCCCAGTCGGTGTCGGCCCCGTTGATCTCCATGGGGGTCTACACGGCCTTTGTGGAGAACCACTCCGAGACCAGTTCCACACTGCATCTGGTGAAGCGTGATGGCGACAAGCCGGGCCTCGTCGAAGCGGCCCGTGGTCCGATCGCCGGGATGGTGATTGACGATGCCGCTGTGATCCGGGGCCGCGATCTGTTCGTCCCGTCGACCGTGGAACGAGTCAGCGCGTTCTCGGTCTCCAACAGCCCGGACGAGCCCGCACTGACCACGGGACCGACATACCAGGTGCAGGGGGCCAAGGGGAGTCCGATCTATCTCACCGCCGGTCCCGAGGGGCAGGTGTGGATGTCCAGCAGCGCGCTGCGTCGCCTGCAACTGAACTCGGGCACCATTCAGGTTGACCCCAAGGTCGCCGCCATCGGGATCTCCTCGCAACCGAACCAGCACCAGGGATCCCTGCTGTTCAACGCCCGTCGTCGTCCGTTCACAGACGCCGTCACGCTGACTCAAACGGAGCGCGACACGCTGGACAGTGAATGGCAGGTCATGGCCGGTGCGAAAATCCTGGCCGTGGCCACCTTCGAAGGGGAGGCCCCGGCGCTCCTGGCCGTCAACGAAGGCGGGGCCACCTTCCGCGTCACAGCGGCCGAACTGACACAACCGGGGTTCCACACCGCAGCCGCGATCCGGCTCCCCCTCAATGATGAAACGGTCCTGCCTCTCCTGGCCTGTCCCCTGCCCGACACGCAAATCGCGGTCGTGTGCGGCGACCCGGAGCCCCGCATCTGGGTCATCAACCGTCTGGGGCAAATCGAACGCCAGGGCACGCTCCCGGCCAACCCGCAGGCGTCCCCGGTGGCACTCGGCAAACGGATCGTGGTGCCCCTCGCGGGGAAGTTGCACGTCGCCCGCGCCGGTCAGGCCGACTCCGTGATCCAAGATTTCCAGTTCCCCAGCGGAGAGGCCCCGCCCACCTGGAAGCAGGTGCTGGCTGCGGACGACAAGACCGTGATCGGGCTGACCGAATCGGGAGAACTCCTGCAGGTCCGCCTGGAGGCGAATCCCAAGCCGCATCTGGCCGAGGTGGCCCGCCAACCGTTGCCCGGACCGGTCGTGGGAAAGCTGGTCATGAATCAGGGGCAGTTCGCGGTCGCCTGCTCGACCGGGGATGTGTTCCTGTTTGATGCCGCCAAGTTCGAGCCACTCGGGAAGCGCAAGTTGGAGACACCCGCCACGGGGGCCGCCTATGCCACCCCGGCTGGTGTACTGGTGGAGACGGGCGATGAGGATCTGCACTGTCTCAAGGCGGATGCGACGCTGACTTCCCAGTGGCAGATCAAACTCTCCGGCTCCCATCTGGCCGGGCAGCCCGCCGTGATCGACGGGGCTCTCGTGCTGGCCTTCGAGAGTGGCCAGATCCTGCGTGTGAAGCCCGACACCGGAGAACAGCTCTCCGAGCAGTGGGCCTCGGGCAGCCTGGACTCCGGTCCGCTGCTGCTCGGCACGCAGTCGTTTGTGCAGACGTGGGACGGCAGCTTGATTCCGTTGACGACTCCGGCTGCGAAGTAGGGGTCGATTCCGTGGGTCGCTGCGTTCGCCAGAACGCGGGGAGCCCGCACTCTGGCGAGTGCAGCTACTTGACAAGTTTGCCGGTCCCGTGTGGTGTCTTGTTTGAAAAGGGGTTCCCGATGGTCGGGAGATGGATCACAGTCACCGTCGCGTGGGCTTTCGCCCGCGCGCGAGCATTCCCCCGCGAGAGGCGTGGGCTAAAGCCCACGCTACTGGTGTGCTTGGTCGCACTGACCACGGCCTCGTGGGCCCAAGATCCCCCGGCTGCGGAGGAGGCACCTCCGATGGCTCCGTCGGTGAAGACGGAGAACGAGCTGCCTGTCTATGAAGAGATGCCCGTTCCCGAAGCGGCGACGCTCATCAACGGGCCGCTGCGGGACTGGGTCGTGCTGGTCAGTCATAAGGTCCTCGTGGTCGAGTCGCTGGCCCCGCGGCCCGACACGATCGTCAAACAGGAGGCCACCCTCGCCGAGAAGAAAGCGCAGAAGGCCGGAGTGAAGGGAGACGAGGCGGAAAAACTGGAGAAGGAGATTGTCGACCTGAACTTCCTGTATGTCACCGTCCCGGGCGAGAAGGAAACCCCCGAGTATCGCATCCCTCTGAAACAGATCCTGCAGGTGATCCACCACGAAGACCTGATGCTCAAACGCATGGATCTCCTGGCCAAAGAGGGGAACATCGATGTCGCTCTGGAGTTCCTCAACTGGATGCTCGAGAACGTCCCCGATTGGCCGGGGCTGGCGGAGAAGCGGGGCAGACTGCTGCTGGCGGATGCCAAGATCCGCCTGGAGTCCGGACGACTGGAAGATGCGCTGGTCCCGCTGGAAGAACTCCACTCCCTCCAGAAGGACTTTCCGGGCGTGAGCGAACAGGTGGGCAACGTACTCCAGACGCTCGCCCTGGGAGCGGCCGAGAAAGAGGACTATCCGCAGGCTCTGCATCATCTCGAACGCCTGCGGTCGTTGTATCCCGAGAATCCGCAGGTGGCCACAATCACCAATGGGCTGGAGCAGCGCAGTCTCGCGTTGCTGACGCAGGCGGAGGACGCCTACAAGGCGGGCCAGTTCGCTGCCGCCCCGGCCCTCGCGGAAAAGGCGGCCACCATCTGGCCGAAGCTCAAGAACCTGAGAGCCCGGCACAAACCGATTGTCGAACGCTATCAACGGTTGCATGTCGGCGTGGTCCGCCTGACCGGAGAGGACAGTTCCTACCCCATCCCGGTGGATGCCGAACTCCGCGAGGAGAACCTGCTCCGCATTCCGCTCTTCTCTCTGGACCGGATGCAAAACGGCACCGCGCAGTATCGCTCGCGGTTCTTCAACGAGTGGGAGCCGATGGACTTGGGGCAGCGGATGCGGTTCGAACTCAAGCAGAATCGTCAGCCCTGGGAATCCCAGCCGCTGCTCGATGCCCCGACCGTGGTGCAGATGCTGCTCGATCGCACGAACCCGGAGAACTCCGAGTTCGACGAGCGACTGGCGGGGTTGATCCGCTCGATCAAGCTGCAGTCCCCCACCGAGTTCACGATCACGTTCGAGCGCGTGCCCTCGCGCATCGAGGCCGTCTTCGCGGGCATCTTCCCCCCCACGACGCTGGAGGAAGACGTCGGTGGCACGGGGTTCAAGCTCGTCGAGAACGAACCCGAGCAGACGGTCTTCCGCCGAGCCCGCCTGGAGCCTGCCGGACTCCCGTCGTACCACACCTCGGAAGTCGTCGAACACAAATACCCCAGCCACGACCGCGTGGTGCAGGCCCTGCTGCGGGGCGAGATCTCGATGACCCCCACGCTGCCCGACTGGCATGTGCGGCGGCTGCAAGCCGACGAGGCGGTGGTCAAGGATTTCTTCATCCTGCCGTATGCGGTGCCGACGACGCACCTCGTGTTGTTTCATCCCGACAGCCCGGCGGGGAAAAGCCGCGAACTGCGTCGGGCTCTGGCCTATGCCATCGATCGCGACAAGCTGTTGCGGGAGGTCATCCTCCGCGACACGACCGCGAAGCATGGTCGCCTGATTGAGTCTCCGTTTCCCAAGGAGAGCTACGGCAACAGCCTGCAGGCTCGCCCGCTGCTGTACGATCTGTCGGCGTCCCTCGCCATGTCAGTGGCCGCCGGTCACAAGCTCGATGCCAAAGACCATGTGATCCCGACTCTGCGGATGGTGGCCCCGCCGACTGTCACCGAACGGGCTGCCGCCCAGTCGATGATTCGCAGTTGGAAAAAAGTCGGGATCACAGTGGTGCTGGTCCCGGATGAGGAAGGACCGGAGGCCCAGTTCGACCTCATCTACCGCGTCGGGATTCTGCCGGAACCGGTCATCGACTGGTGGCCGATCGTGACCATCAATTCGCGGGCCAATCTGAGCGATCTGGTCGGCAAGCCCGACTGGCTGAGGCAACAACTGATGGAACTCGACCGGACGGCGGACTGGACCCGCGTGGTGGCCCAGTCGCAGGAGTTGCATCGCCGGCTGTCGGTGGAGGCGGCCTACCTGCCCCTGTTCGAGGTCGACAACTTCATGGTGCTGCGGAAGAACGTGCGAGGCTTCCCCCCCAAGCCGATGCACTGCTACGACTCGGTCGACCGCTGGTCGTTGGAAGCCTGGCTCTCGGGGCAGTGAGGTGAGGGAAAAGCTGTCAGCCATCAGCTTTCAGCAGTCAGCCAGAAGTGTGTTTGCAGGAGTATCCCAGATGAATTCGTCAGCCGTTCGCGGGAGACTCTCTGCGTTCCTCGCCTGTGCCGCTCTGCTCGCGCCGGGGCTCGATCACTCCGCGCTCGCCCAGGATGCCGCCACTCCGACCGCGACCGCTACTGCCTCCTCCCCTCCCCCCTCCTCCCCTCCCGCCGTCCTCCCCAAGAAACCCGCCGCTCCCAAACCGGTCATCATCCCCTACGATCAGCAGCACTACCAAGTCTCGATCGCGCTCGGTGTCGATCCCGAGGCGGGGGTTCCGGACCGCGATGTGCGGCGGATGGTCGATCAGTTGCGGAATCTGGTCGACTCGCGGATCGGGGTCTGGTGGCGGAGTGACGTGAGGCAGGCTCCGGCGGGCGATCCTCTGAGCCGCGCGATGCTGGCCACGCGGACGGCGGAGTCCTGGAACGTGGCCCTGGAACCGACCGCCATCGAGAAGAAGTTCGCGCTCACCCTCGACCGGGACGGGACCGCGTTTCGCCTCTCCGGCGTGGAGTGGGACCGCGCCTCGCAGTCAGTCACGATGATCCAGCAGCGCACGACGTACGACCGCCGACTGCTCCCCGCCCTCGCAGCCGATGTCGTGTTCGAGCTGTTTCGTCCGCTGGTGTCGATCGAGAAGGTGGTCGACAACCGGGTCGAGTTGCGGATTCGCGGCGGCGAGTATCTCCCCCCCGATGTGAGCCTGACCCCGTACGCTGTGGGCGATCATGTGACCACATTCCTGCGTCATCTGGGGAAGAACCGCGAGCTCAAACGCCTGCAGGTCGTCCCGTGGACGATGGTCCGCGTGGAGATGATCGAGCGGGGCTACATTGAGGGGACGATCCTTTCGACGTTCAAGGCTCCCTTCGCGGGCAAAAGCCGCCGGGTCGAGATGCTGGGCCTGAAGATTCAGCCGACGTTTACGGAGACGAAGCTGCGGGTGATCCCGCGTGGCAAGCCCCAGGCTCCGATGGCGGGCTACCGGGTCGAGGTGCTCGATCGACTGGAAACCAAGGACGACAAGGTCACGGACCGCCTGACGCTGCGGACCGATCGCAACGGTCTGATTGTCCTTCCCGCCGATCCCGCCCAACCGATTCGCTACGTGACCGTCTACAGCGGAACGGCCCCGCTGGCCTTTGCCCCGATCTACCCCGGCCAGGTCTCCCAGTTGGTGCTGGAGGCCCCGGACGATGCCCCGCGTCTGAATGTCGAGGCGGAGACGGAACTCCTGGAGAGCGAGCTGGTCGACCTCGTCGCCCGCCGCGAGGTCATCATGGCCCGCGCTCGGGGAGCCTGTAAGAAAGCCAACTGGGATCTGGTGAAAGATCTGGAGAAGCAGGTCGACGGGCTCCCCACGCTGGTGCAGTTCCTGGCCAGGATTGAAGCCCTCAAGAACCCGGCCGTGATCGTGGCCCAGAAGAACAAGGACCGCGCCCAGGAATCCCGCATCATTCGGATGTGCAAAGCCATCACCGACCTGGCCACCCAGCACCTCGACCCGTTGAAGATCAAGGAGTTTCATACCGAGATGGATGACGAGCAGAAGGCCAAGTAGCGTGGGCTTTAGCCCACGTTTCCTGGAGGGGCGCACTCGCGCGTGGGCTAAAGCCCACGCTACCGGAACACGGTCCCTCAACCGACGGACTTCCCCTGGACGGCAAACACATCCGCCATGCGGATCATCATCACGCGCTCCAGCGAGCCTTCCAACTGATTCCGAAAGAACCACCGACCGACCGGCGATTTGGCGAGATCATGCAACCCGACCACCACCATTTCGCCGCGGTTGAGTTCGACGTGAAACTTGAACTGGTACAGCGGCTCGACCGCCTGCGAGTTCCGCATTATCCATTCGCGCTCCCCGGCCACCGGTCGGTTGAGGATCTCGCCGTGGTGAATTTCCGGAACGACTTCCAGCCGCGCCCAGCCGTCTTCAATCCTGTCGGCCCGCACATTCAGCACCGCCTTGGCCGCATGCAACGTCATCGGACGGCTCCCCTCGGGACCGGGGATGACGATGTCCAATCCCTCGGGCAGGGGCATCACATCCAGGATCGCCTGCCCTCCGGTCGGGAAGGCAAACGACTCGTGCAGCGTGCGTTCCGCCGACCCGGAATTCGTCGCCAGGATCAACGACTGCAGCACCACCGGAGGATTTGTCGGGACGGTCCCAAACCGAAACCCGTGTTCGTTGAGGTGCCGAATCGTCGCCGGATCGAGCGAGCCGCCTTGACTGACGGCCTTCCACATCGAATCGCCGATGCGAGGATCGCCCACATGCCGGTCGACTCGAAACACATCCAGACGGATGCCGTCCTTCATCTGCGGAATCGGCTTGAGCAGCTGGGCCGCGACATCGATTTCCGACTTTTGATCGTTGTTCCTGAGCAGCCCCTGGCACCCCGGTAACAGCAGCGCACAACCCCAGAGCAGGGCCTCGCGGCGAGTCGACAGGAGGGGGGGCGGTGAGGGGGGGATGGCTCGGCTCTGACTGGGGAGACGGGGAAATTCGAAGCACGAAATCCGAAACTCGAACGGGGAGACGGTTCCGAACGGTGTCGTGTATTCCAGACAGCTACGATTCGGCAATTGCAGCCAGTGAAATGCCCCGATTCCCACACCGGGAATGGCAGGAACTGCCGGGGAGGGTGGAGGGTTGATGGTGGATGGTTTATGGTTTATCGACAGAGGGGTAGCTGTCAGTGGTCAGCGAGAACCGCATTGCGGGGACATCGGTGGCCTTTGTCGGATTTCGAGTTCCGCCTCTGTCGATCAACCATCAACCCTCAACCATCAACCCTCCCCCGGAGCCACCCATGCTGATCTTCGACTCCCACCTCGACCTGGCCTGGAACGGCCTGGAGTGGAACCGCAATCTGGAATTGCCTTGCGAGAAGATTCGCGAGTTCGAGAAGCACTTCCCGGAGATCGTCCCCGGAGACTGCACCGTCTCGTTCCCCGAGATGCACAAGGGACGCATCGGGTTGTGTGTCGCGACGCTGCTGCCCCGGTTGCATCGCAAGCAGAAGGAGTTGACGTTCTACCAATCGCGCGAGGCGGCCCATGCGATGGCCCTCGGGCAGTTGGCCTACTACCGGGCGTTGGTGCGGAAGGGGGTGATGGTCGAGATTTCGGACAAGCAGGCGTTGCAGCGTGAGTACGACCGCTGGCAGTCGGCCATCTCCGCCAAGCCGAATGACGTGACCGCCGACCCGCCGATCGGGTTCATCCTCAGCATGGAAGGAGCCCCGCCGATCCAGGAACCCGCCCAGGTTCAGCAGTGGTTCGACTGGGGTCTCCGCATCGTCGGTCCCGCACACTACGGCCCGAACGAGTATTGCCACGGAACCGGCAGCGTCGGCGGACTGAGTGCCGACGGGCGCGAGCTGCTGAAAGAAATGGACCGCGTGGGGATGCTGCTCGATGCCACGCACCTCGCGGACCAATCATTCTGGGAGGCCCTCGACCTCTACCACGGCCCGGTCCTCGCCAGCCACCACAACTGCCGCGCCCTCGTCCCCGGCGACCGCCAGCTGACCGATGACCAGATCAAGGCCCTCATCAAGAGAGGAGCCGTGATCGGGGCCGCGTTCGACAACTGGATGATCGTCCCCGGCTACAAGAAGTATGTGACCCCCTCCGCGGATGTTCCGATGGAGAAAATCGTCGACCACATCGACCACATCTGCCAACTGGCCGGAAACGCCAACCACTGCGGCATCGGCACCGACCTCGACGGCGGGTATGGCCGCGAGCAGTCGCCGGGCGACCTCGACACGATCGCCGACGTGATCAAGATGCGCGAGACCTTCCAGAAACGCGGCTACAGCAGCGACGACATCACGAAGATCTTCCACCGCAACTTCGTGGAGTTCTTCCTGAAATCGCTGAAGTAATGGGAAGTCGTCAGTCATCAGTGGTCAGTGAAGAAGCGATGAGCCGTCAGCTTTCAGCAATCAGCCAGAGGGGGAGAAGAAGCCTAGGGCCTAGGGCCAGCAGGAATCCTCTGTTTCACAACGCTCAACGCTCTACCCTCAACGATCCTCCGGTCGATCAACCATCAACCATCAACCATCAACCCTCCTCTCCCCTCTGGCCCTAGGCTCTAGGCTCTAGGCTCTAGGCTCTAGGCTCTAGGCTCTAGGCTCTAGGCTCTAGGC
>JAYWFM010000322.1:0-3878 GCA_043778825.1 Planctomycetota bacterium
GGATCTGTGCGGGGGGCGGTCAGCAATGACCGTCCCTACCGCGATAGTCGGGAGTCTGGAGCAAGAACTCCCCCTGTTGGCGCTTCCCTTCTGGCTCCCAACTCCCAACTCCCAACTCCCAACTCCCAACTCCCGACTCCCGACTCCCGACTCCCGACCCCCGACCCCCGACCCCCGACCCCCGACCCCCGACCCCCGACCCCCGACTCTCCCATGACACCGCCGACCGCATGGCTTACACTGGCCTGAGCTGACTCACCGCTTCTTGAGCTTCTCCTCACCTCCTTTGAGCCTCCCGTCATGCCGGAATACGTAGACTGCCCCTATTGTGCTGAGCAAATCCTCGCTGTCGCCGTGAAGTGCAAACACTGCGGCGAGTACCTGGACGACGAGGATCACGACGATCGCCGCAAGGAAAGCGCGGGCACGCTGCTGCGGATGGTGGCTCCCGTCGAGATCAGCGTCATGTCGCTGTTCGCCGGGTACATGGGACTCTTCGCGATGTTTCCGCTGGTCGGGATCGTCCCCGCAGTCATCGGGATTTTTCTGGGTTGGGGGGGACTCAAGGAGATCCAGCGGAAGCCCAACTTGAGCGGTAAAGGGCGATCCTGGTTCGCGATCATCATGGGGGTCATCTGTCTGATCGCGTGGTCGATCCTGGGAGTGGTTCTCTTGATGGATGGGATGAAAGGCCGCAGGTGATTTGGCGTCAGGCGATCGTTCAGACTGGTCTGACCCGTGGGATAGGCTTCCAGCCTGTCAATCTTCACCAAGGTCGACAAGCTGGCCCCGGCTTTACACCGGGAGGGGAGAAGTGACTCACGCAGAGACGCAGGGGTCGCTGAGAAGAAGAGTCTCGAGAATCTCTCCTCCGCGACCTCTGCGCCGCCGCGTGGGCCCCTCCTCTTCGAAGGCCGACACGGCAGCTCATCGAGTTTCGCTCTCACTGCCCGAGAGCTAGGATAGCCGCTTCCACTCGATGCCTCCCGCGAGAGAAGCCCGCTCCCATGTTGCGATTGACCTTCGATGACCAGGGCACCCGGCATGGCGACATCCTGCTGGAGTGCGGCGACTATGCCCGGCATGTCGATTCGTACTACTTCGGCCTGGACCCGGCGGTTCGCGACCAGCCGGAAGGGCGGCGCGTGCGGGCCAGCTTGGAACAACTTCTCGATCAGTGGCTGGTGGCGGTCCGCGACGCCGCTCCCGATCAGTCTGTCTTTCTCCCGTTCGAGTTCGCCGACGAATACACCGGCTGGCTGCGCGTGACAGTCGAGGGGGATCGCGTGCGTTGTCGTCCCGGATGGTCGGCGATTTCCGGCCATGCGGTCTACCCGACCAAGATCGGGCCGCATCTGTCGCATGTGGCCGACTTCGACCCGATCCCGGATGCAGAAGATCTCGTGGTGTCGCAGGTGGCACTCGTCGAGGCCATCGAGCTGAACCGCCTCGATGTGATCGACCTGCATCCGCCGTCGATCGACCCCACGCCGATCTTCGAACTCTTTCGCGGATCGTACGGGACCGAGTTGCTCACCGCTGCGGTGGCTCATTTCGACCTGTTCACGAAGCTGAAGGACGGGCCGCGCTCGGTCGAATCTCTGCGGCAGGATCTCCAACTCGCCCCGCGCCCGATGCAGGTGCTCCTCACCACGCTGCGTGCGATGAAACTCCTCCGCATCGACGAGGAGGGCCGCCTCCAGTTGACCGCCCTCTCGCGCCATCATCTGCCCCAGCGGAGTGCGTTCGATGTGGGCGGCTACATCGGCCTGGCGGCGACCAGTCCCAGCGTACTCGACATGGTCGAGCGATTGCGCACCAACACCCCGCGCGGGTTGAACTTCAACGAGGACGGGACGGCGTTCATCTATCGGGCGGGCGTCCCTTCGGCGATGGAGCAGTCCGACCTCGCCCGGCACTTCACACTCTCCCTCGCCGGACGGGCCAAGAACGTCGCCCCCGCCTTGGCAGCGCAGGTCGACCTCGGCGATGCGAAACTGCTCATCGATGTCGGCGGCGGCTCGGGCATCTACAGTATCGCCTTGCTCAAACGCTACTCCCAGCTGCGCGCAATCGTCGTCGACCGCCCCGAGGTGCTCCGCGTGGCGGATGAGTTCCGGCAGCGTTACAACGTGGCCGACCGCTTGGAACTCCGCGAGGGGGACATGTTCGGCGATCCGCTCCCGACCGGTGCCGATGCGGTGCTGCTGTCGAACGTCCTGCACGATTGGGACATCCCCGAGTGCCAACAACTGATCGCCCGCTGCCACGAGTCCTTAAAACCTGGTGGCCAACTCCTGATCCACGATGTGTTCCTGAACGACGACCACGACGGCCCGCTGCCGATCGCCCTCTACTCTGCCGCACTGTTCACCCTCACGCTGGGCCGAGCCTACAGTGCGGGCGAGTATCGCAGCTGGATGACCGACGCCGGGTTCGAGATCGAAGAGTCGCAACCGAGGCCGACGCTGATCCACTGCGGCGTGCTGGGCGCCACGAAGAGTACCAAGGCACCGGGGACGGAGTGGACCAATCCGCCGGTGGTGAGCGAGGGGTTGTGTTGATTCGTTCGTTCATAGGACGGGCCCCTTGGCCCGTCCCTCATCGCCGCGTGAGTGCAATGTCGGACCAGCGAGGAGACTCTACCGTTGACCCCGACTGTCTACATCGAAACCTCGATCGTCAGTTACCTGCGACAACGCCCCAGTTCACAGGTCATCATGGCCGCGCGTCAGTTGCTGACTCATCAATGGTGGAGTGAGCAGCGCGGCAACTATGAACTCGTTTCGTCGCAGTATGTGCTGGAGGAGGCATCGGCGGGCGACCCGGTGCTGGCTGCGGAACGGCTCCGGCTACTGGCGGGAATCCCATTGCTCCCGCTCGATCCGCAAATCGGGATCATCGCCCGCGAGATCATGTCCCGAGCCATCCTCCCTCCGAAAGCCGCCATCGACGCATTGCATATCGCCATCGCAGCCCATCACCGGATACAATACTTGCTGACGTGGAACTGCAAGCACATCGCGAATGCCAAGATTCTGCCTCGGATTCACGAGGTGCTGACCGGCCTGATGATTCCGATCCCGATCATATGTACTCCGGAAGAGATGGTGGACGATGATCCAGAAGACGACGACGAATCGTGACCCGATCCTGGATGAGATTCACCAGACCCGTCAGCGGATGGCGGAGAAGTTTGGCGGCGACATCACCGCCATCCTGGACGATGCCCGCCAGCGCCAGGCCGCTTCGGGACACCCGATTTGGAAAGGCCCATCTCCGGGCCTGTTGTTGACCCCGTCTGGGAACAAGCCTGCGGGTTAAGGCCACACTGTGCAGTTCACCACGCTGCGTAGGTGCTACCCCACGAAAACACGGGCGGCCCCAAGCGACCGCCAGTGGCAACCTGCGTGCTGGCGGCCACGAAGAGTACGCTGGCTCCGGGGAGGGAGTGGGCGAACCCAGCCGTGGTGGAGGGGTTGTGCTGATTGGCTTGTGCGTAGGACGGGCCCATTGGCCCGTCCGTGTTGGGTGTCAAACGGCATGGGACTCGAATCTCCCCGAAGACACGCATGTCCTTGTCTCATTCCCAACGGCAACACATCGAATTGGATCATGATGTCACGACTCAAGGAGATGCTCGAGCGGAGCGACACACGGCTGGGACGGGCCTTCGATCTGTGCATTCAGGCGCTCATCATCCTCTCGCTGATTACCTTTTCCATTGAAACACTTCCCCACCTCTCCCCGACGTCTCAGGCGTGGCTTCGGGGCATTGAGATACTCTGCGTCATTGTCTTCAGCATTGAGTACGCCTTGCGAGTCTTGGTCTCGACGCCCCGACTCGCATACGTCCTCAGTTTTTTCGGCATCGTCGA
>JAYWFM010000323.1:0-22260 GCA_043778825.1 Planctomycetota bacterium
GTAGCGTGGGCTTTAGCCCACGCGATCGACGGATCTCCTACAGTTCGCGTGGGCTAAAGCCCACGCTACTCATCCCATATTCAAACAGGTGATGGCCCTGTTGTGTCTGGAATTTCGGTGTCTACGGCGAAAAGGTAAGTCTTGTTATCCTCCTCCGGAAAAGTTCAGATCGGAATTGCAACCCGCGCACCAATCAAGCTACACTGATGAGTAGGGCTGTGCCGATGTGTATTGGTGCCGTTGCCGGTTCCCCCGTGCCTGAGTGACCTCCCTCGCGGAATCTGAAGATGCTGACCATCCTGGGCAAACGACACACGTCTCACAGCGGCTTTTGCGACGGCATCTCCCGTCGTGGGTTTCTGACGGTCGGCGGGTTCGCGCTGGGCGGGCTGGGGCTGTCGTCGGTACTGCAAGCTGAGCCGACGAATCGCTCGCACAAGGCGATTATCAACGTCTACCTGCCGGGCGGGCCGTCGCACATGGATATGTGGGATTTGAAGCCGGATGCCCCGCGCGAAGTCCGTGGCGAGTTCAACCCGATCCAGACCAACGTGCCCGGCATCGAGATTTGCGAGCTGTTCCCGAAAATCGCTCAGATGATGGACAAGTTCGTGCTGGTGCGCGGGCTGTCCGATTCGGATGGCGGTCATGATGCCTACCAGTGCATGACCGGTCGCAAGAAGGGGGAACGCCAGCCGCCGGGCGGGTGGCCCTCCGCCGGGGCGTGGGTCTCGCAACAACTGGGGTCGGTCACTCCGGCGATCCCTCCGCACATCGGCCTGATGTACCCGGTCGGACCTTGGGGTCAACCTGGGGATGGCGGGTTCGTGGGTGTCTCACACGCCCCGTTTAACGTCCTCGGTCGGACCGCTCGCAGCTCCAATGAAGGCATGGTCCTGCAAGGGGTCTCGCTGGAGCAACTGCAAGACCGCGTCAAGCTGCGCGGGGCGCTCGATTCCCTCAAGCGGGGGTTCGACACGCATGGCACGATGAATAGCGTCGATGTCTCGGTGCAGAAGGCGATGGGGATCCTGACCAGTTCGAAGCTGGCCGACGCCCTCGACCTGTCGAAGGAAGACCCGCAGGTGGTGGCCCGCTACGGCAAGAGCGACGAGATGTTCCAGCGCGACGGGGCTCCGCAGATGGTCGAAAACTTCTGCGTCGCCCGGCGGTTGGTGGAAGCCGGAGCGAGGTTCGTCTCGATGAACTACAGCCGTTGGGACTGGCACGGCGGCGACGGGATGAACTTCATCAAGTCCCGCGAAGAGTTCCCGAAGCTCGACCAGGCTCTGGCGACCCTCGTCACCGACCTGCACGAGCGCGGTCTGGACCGCGATGTTTCGGTCGTCATGTGGGGCGAGTTCGGTCGCACCCCGCGCATCAACAACATGAACAGCCGCGACCACTGGCCGCAAGCGAACTGTGCCGTCATGGCCGGCGGCGGCATGCGCACCGGCCAAGTCGTGGGCCGCACCAACCGCAACGGCGAACACCCGATCGACCGCCCGGTCAAGTTCCAGGAGGTCTTTGCGACCCTCTACAAGAACGCCGGAATCGATGTCGAAAACGTCCGCGTCTTCGACCAGGCGGGCACGCCGCAGTATCTGGTCGAGCAGGACTGCAAGCCGATGCGCGAGTTGGTGTAGAGAAGTAGGGTGGGACCAGCCGCTTTGGGCGCAGGCCCACCACTGGATGCCGCGTCTCGGAATGGTGGGCCTGCGCTCGAAGCGGCTGGTCCCACCCTACATCAACTGGGAGCAACACTGTTCGCGGGTTGAAAAATAGGTCAGGCTGTGGCTGAGCGATCAGGCGAAGCCTGACCTGCCGGAACTCACAGGACCAGTCACACTGAACTCTCCCGCACTTTGAATAGGCAGTCATTCATGATGCCTCGAATTCCCACTGCCAACAAGCTCCAGAGTACCTACGAGAATTTCGTGGCTGAGTGTCCGCACTGCCAGGAGGCATGTACTTTCAACCGAATGTCTGACTTGAAGACATGCGAGCCAATCAGTGGAATGGATGTCAGTTGCTTTAACCCAGCATGCGCCAAACCGTTTCGCATCTTGAATGATCTCATCAATCCAAGACACCAGATGCTTCTGTTTGACAGTCAAGACTTTCTCAAACAGAAGCGGTACATGAACTGCATTCTAAACATTTGCCAAGCCTACGAGGTGTTCTTCAGTCAGTTTCTGAGAGTCGAGCTTGTCTTTAAGCCCCTGTGGAATGACCAAGGGGACCGAAACGAACTGAATTCCGTGGCTCAGTTGCTCTGGCGCAGGACTGAGACAATGACGTTTTCCCCATTGCGAACCATCTTTCTGAGAAGAGTCGTCGGGCAAATCCCTCCACCGGCCAGCCTGACCGAGTCCAGCAGTGTCATCGAAGGCTTGTCAAGTCTAAAGAATCTGCCGATTCCTGATGATAGTGATATCGACAAGTTAGGCGATCTGAGGCTGATTCCGATTCTAAAGATGCTCAAGGTCTCTAAAATTCACAAGACGAGAAACCGTGTCATTCACAAGGACGCTTATCGACCAACCAAAGACGAGGCAGAGGCCGCTCTTGCCGAGGCGAAGTCGATCCTGATGCCACTGACTCATCTACTCGACATTCAAGAAAACATCAACTGGTATCGCCAAAATGCTGTCAATGATGACGATTGATGGCGGGGTAGCCCAGACGTTGCTTTGAACGTCTGCGTGACGCAGGAACCAGAGGACTTGCCAGCTGAGCCTGTCCCTAGTATCCTTTTTTTGCCCTGTATCCCATGACCCTCAAAGCGGGGACCGGGCTACCCCGCCAACAATCAGCAGAGGAGAATGGAATGGCAGAAGATAGGAAGAATGACTGGATTGGATTCGTTTGTCTCGTAGTCGTGGCCTTGATTGCCTTTCCGTTTCCACCTGCATTTCAAATGTGGATGGGTGTTGCGTTTCTTTTGCTGTGCCTCAGTGCTTTCGCAGAATTCGGTGCCGGAATACTCGGGATATTCGAACACGACGCGAACATGGTAGACTCTGGATGGAATGACTCAGCTTTAGGAGCAACGATTTCCGGAGTACAGGGTGTCGCACGCCGCACGATGCGATTTTGCCCGAACGAGACATCGCAGAATGGCTTTCGTGCCACGATCTTTGCTGTACTTGGAATCAGCCTCGTTTTCGCTGGGATAACCCGTTCAAATTCCATCGCTGAACAAAAGCGACAGGAAGAGAAGGCCATTGCAGCAGTGATCGAGCAACAACGGCTCGTCGATGTCGCAAATAAGAAAGTCGCGATCCTCCTTGAGGACGCCACAAGAACGCTCGAAAGCGGCGACATTGCCGAGGGAAGAAAGAAGCTCCTACTCGCGATTTCAATACCAAACGCCACTGACCTGACCGCTGCACAGCAACTCGATCAGATGATCACTGAGTCACTCAGTGCAGTTCATGTTGAAGCTGTGTTGATGTCTCTTCCTGAAGTGGAATTCAATAACACCAAGAAGAATCGCGTGCTTCCTGCGCGATTGATGACGCCATTCGAAGAGATCAACTCCCAGATCACTGAATTGATGAATGCAAATATCGAACGTGTATCTGGTCTGCGGGATCATCGGAAACAGACTCTCGCAAGCGCTGAGCAACGAAGTCGACAATATGAGCAACAACGCGACTACGATGAGTATCGTGAGGCAATCAAACAGGCACTGGTTGGATACAGAGAGATGAGACCGGAAGCCTTTGAAGTGAACCTTCCTCGGAATATTCGCGTCCGCTTGGCCAGTTATCGATCTTGTATGGATCAGTTGGCGGGCTGGAGAGCGAAAGGCAGGACTTTTGACACTCCACAAGATCGAGAGCTGTTCGCAATGGTCATGGAGGAATACGCCCAACATCAGTCGCGGTTGAGAGAACTCGAAAAGGAGGGTTGGGTTGAGAATCGTAGTGGAATGTTTGTAGCTATTGATCGTTCCAAATGAATCGGCGAGGTGGCGGGGTGGTCCAGCGGGGTAGCACCGGTTGGCCGCTTTGGGCCTACCGGTGTGCCAGCGGCACAGGAGGTTCGTCGGGATCAATCTCTCGATCCAAGAATCTCTTTCGGCTGCGCGGCTCCGCCATTGTGGCACGACGCTCCGCGTCGTGAGTGACGACGCGGAGCGTCGTACCACACTGGTCTCGTCCCACGGGTGGGTCTCCGCGTATAATCTCCCGACACCGGTCCGGAACTGACTGCGGGAGGAACCCAGCATGGCCAGCAAAACGGTCAAGACATCAGCGGCAGCGAAGCCGTCTTCGAATGGGAAGCCCACGAGTCGGGCAGCGACTTCGGAGAAGTCGAAAACAAGCACAGCGACTTCGGAGAAGTCGCCGACACTTCAGGAGCACACGATCGGGAGTTACCTGATCCAGCGGCTTCAGGATTACGGCGTCCGCGATGTGTTCGGGATTCCGGGGGACTTCGTCCTCACTTTCTACGACCAGTTGCAGAAGAGTCCGCTGCGGGTCATCGGGGCCACGCGCGAGGACAACGCGGGCTACGCAGCCGATGGGTATGCCCGCGTGAACGGTCTGGGGGCGGTGTGCGTGACCTATTGCGTCGGCGGACTGAGTCTGTGCAACTCGATCGCGGGAGCCTTTGCCGAGAAGTCGCCGGTGGTGGTCATCAGCGGGGCACCGGGAATGGAGGAGCGGCGGAACGACCCGCTGCTGCATCACAAGGTCCGCGACTTCAACACCCAGCGCGAGGTGTTCGAAAAGATCACCGTGGCCAGTGCCTCGCTGGATGATCCACTGACGGCGTTTCGGGAGATCGATCGCTGCCTCGAAGCGGCGGTGCGGTTCAAGCGACCGGTGTACCTGGAACTCCCGCGCGACCGCGTCGATGCCCGCCCGCTCTATCCGCACGTCCCCGCGGTGACGGTCCAGTCGAGCGACAAGGACGCCCTCGAAGCCGCGCTCGTCGCAGCCTTCGAGCGACTGCAAGCCGCTCAGAAGCCGGTGCTGATCGCGGGGATCGAGGTCCACCGATTCGGCCTGCAAAAGCTGGTGATCGAGCTGGCCGAGAAGTTCCACATCCCGATGTGCGCGACCCTGCTCGGCAAGTCGGTCGTCAGTGAAAAGCATCCGCTCTATCTCGGCATCTACGAGGGGGCGATGGGCCGCCAAGCCATCACCGAGTACGTCGAGACCTCCGACTGTGTGGTACTGCTCGGGGCGTTCATGACCGACATCAACCTCGGCATCTTCACGGCTCACCTCGACCCCGGACGCTGCATTTCGGCCACGAGTGAGAAGCTGCGGATCGGGCACCACCACTTTCAGGATGTCCTGTTTGCGGACTTCATGAAGGGACTGACACAACTCGCAATCAAGCCGAAGAAGAAGACGCCACTGCCGAAGCGCGAGGCCGCCCCGACGACGAAGCGTTCTCCGAGCGAGCCAGTGACGAGTGCCTCGTTGTTCGAGCACATCAATGCGATCCTGGATGACAATATGGTCGTCATCGCCGATGTCGGCGATTCGCTGTTCGCCTCCAGCGAACTCACGATTCACAAGCAGACCGAGTTCCTGAGCCCGGCCTACTACGCCTCGATGGGGTTTGCGATCCCGGCCAGCGTGGGGGTGCAGGCGGCCAACAAGAAGCTGAGGCCGATCGTGCTGGTCGGGGACGGGGCGTTCCAGATGACGTGCCTGGAGCTGTCGACCTCGGTGCGCATGGGGTTCAACCCGCTGGTGATCGTGCTGAACAACAAGGGGTACACGACCGAGCGGTTCCTGCTCGAAGGGCCGTTCAATGATATCTTGAATTGGAACTACCATCGCTTGCCGGATCTGCTCGGGGCCGGGTGGGGGTTCGAGGTCCACACGGTCGGTGAACTGCACCAGTGCGTCAAAGCCGGCCTGGCCCAGACCGACGGGTTCAGTCTGATCAACGTCCATCTGAAGCCGGACGACATCAGCCCGGCGCTGAGACGGCTGGCTGAAAAAATGTCCAAACAGGTTTGAATGATTTTCCCCGGCGACGGTTGGAGTTCAGCCTTTAGGCTGCCTCTGGCTTCGCTCGCCCCTCGCCCAAAGGCAGCCTAAAGGCTGAACTCCAACACACCCGGACCTGCGATTTGAACTTTGACACTGGTTTGGCAAGGCGTTTGCTATTACACTTTTTCAGTTGAGGTTCAGTTGCTCGACCTCCGCGGAATTGGGTTAAGACGTGAGCACAATCGGGATGACGTTTCGGGCATGTGCCTGTGAACGTAGGCGTTTCACGAACCACGTTGGAGAGATTTGATGAAGAAGTTGTTTGCTGTGTTGGCGGTGTTGACCGCTTGCGTTTCGGTTCAGGCCGAAGAGACGAAGGGTTTGGCCGTCGGTGAGTCGGTCGCTGCGTTCAACGTGGTCGACGTGACGGGTCCGGCTGCGGGCGAGAAGCTGTGCTACCGTTGCCGCTATGGCAGCAAGCCGGTCGTCAGCGTGTTCGCTCGTAAGATGACTCCGGAAGTGGCCGCCCTGACCAAGGGAATCGACGGCGTGGTCGGTGCCAACGAAGCGAAGAAGATGGCAGCCTTCGTGGTCCTGATGACCGACAAGCCGGAAGACTCCGCCACTGCGTTGAAGACCGTGGCCAAGGATCAGGGGATCAAGCACACCCCACTCACCACGTTCGACGGCGTCGCTGGTCCGGAAGACTACAAGATTGCCAAGGACTCGGAAGTCACCGTCATGATGTGGGTGGGTGGCAAGGTCGCCGTCAACAAGAGCTTCAAGGCCGGTGAACTGAATGCCGCAGCGATCGAAGCGTCGCTGAAGGACACCGCCAAGATCCTGAATTAGTTCTCTGGGAATGAGGGGCGGGTACACCACCCGCCGGATGTCTCCACCAACAATAAGCCCGAGGGATGATTCCCTCGGGCTTTGTTGTTGGGAGTGGCTGTCAGGTCGGCAGGCGGTACGCATCAACCGGTGAGTCTGTTCAAGTCGTTGGCATCCAGGGCCGCCTGGAAGCGTTTGCATTTGTCACCAAGTCATGAGTTTTCTCCCGTCTACTGCTGAAGGTTGCACCACCGCCGAAGCAGCTCTCGCTTGCCCCCCGACATGTCGCGGGTGATGGGCATGTAGATCGTCGTGTTCCACATCGACGGGTCCGTGAAGGCCAGCAACTGGCTGGCGAACTGTTTCACGTCCGTTGGATTGTTCGGCGCACCATCCGGCCCCCAGGGGATGACCTTGGACATCAGCGGGTAGAGGACTGAGTAGAACCCGAACACTTCGGCGTAGATGTAGTCCCAGCTGTTGATTGTCTCATCGGAGACACCCGAGTAGTCGTCGAACGGGAGGATGCGGACGATCGCGAAGTCGACGTTGTCCCAAGCGAAGTTCGGCGAGACCTTGTTGTTCGGGTCGGTGAAGCGGATCAGGCTGACACCGGGGCGGAGGGCCGAGAGGTTCAAGGTCAACTGTCCTCCGGCGGGGACGGTGACCTGGTCAGTCAGAACGGTGACGTTGCCATCGGGGTAATCGGGTCCGATGAGGAATCCGAGGAAGTACGGTGTCGGAGCCTGTCGCGTGACGCCGCCCGCGCAGGTCACCGAGTAATAAGGGTTATCGAGCGGAACCGGGGCTTGCGGCTTGTCGGGGTTCACCAGTGGAATCGGGTTGCCGCTCCCGTCCTGGGTCATCTTCTGGACCATCCAGTATTCGATGTTCACGGTGGTCGGAGTCATCGGGGCGACTCCTTTGGACTGGACCTGGATCGTGATCTGCGATGTGCCAGACGCGACATTCCCCATCGCTCCACTGCCAACCTTCGCATTAAAATAGACCACACGGTTGTCGGTCTGTACGGTGAACGTCGGCGTTTCGACGAGCGGGTAAGGGCCGGTCATCGGGGGGAATGTGAAGTTCGGGCCTTGCAGGGCCAAGTGACCGGTGCCGATGTTCTGGTCGATGATGGCTTGGTTCGCGCTGCCCGCGTACGATACGTCGACAATGCCTCCGCCTGTTTCGTAGGTGGCTTCATCATAGGGGACGTTCCCGATCACCTCCGTGTGGGGAAGACCTAGGTCATCTAGGTAAACCAGCACGAGATTCACCGGGCCCAGCTTATACTTGGGCCGCGAGTTCGGCACGTTCTGCTCGCCGGGTGTCGATTCGGGAAACGTGCTGATGCAGTCCAGCGACACCATGTGACTGGCCGTATTCACTGCCGCCAGCGTGATCCCCAGGCGAGCTGTGGGGGGCGGATCACCACCGGCCACCGCCTTGCGGCGCGGTTGATATCGTGAGGCGGAACCCATTCGGTGACGGTTGATGGCCAGTTCTGCCGCGGTCTTCTTCGATGTCGGGGGAGTGTAGAGATAGGGGGTCTGCATACGCAGCATCCGCCCGACGGGAGCACTGGCGAGTTCCCCGGTGTTCCAGACTCCGATGGTGCCGAGAACCTTGCCGAGGTACGGGTTGAAGACGTACTGGTTGTTGTTAAAGCTGGTGTTGAGATCAGTCGCCTGGATGTTAAAGACCGCATCGTAGAAGCAGAACCGGACCATGAGCCCCTGGCCCAGCGCGACCTGTGCTTGCAGGTCGGCCAGCGCCGGAGATTGGGCCACAATCAACGGATCGAACGACAGGTTTTCCTTCTTCAGACCGAACTGAAAGACAGCGGAGACCCCCTGAAACCCTTCGCAATAGGGATACAGGTTCTTGTTGGGGTTGATGAAGTAGGAATACGCGGGCGTCGGGTGATCGGCAATGACGACGGGGTACTTCCCCGATCCGTTCGGCAGACTCAGGCGAAACTGCCCTGAGAATATCTGGGTGGTGATCAGACCATACGGATCGGCGTCAACCATCACTCCCCCGCGACGCTGCCCATAAAACACATCACCCAGGATCTCGACTTGCAGCTTCAGCGCGGGGTCAGTGGCTGCCGTGGGCTGCCCGCTGGCGAGCGTCGCGGCGTTGATGAAGGTCTGCTGGAACTCGGTATTGTGATCGCCGTAGTAATTCCAATGGGCCATCTGGCCGTGGGCGATCAGGCCGCCCGGATCGTCCTCATTAAACCCATGAGGGACGACGGGAATCTGCATCAATCCCATGAGCCAGTTCCGCAGATCGGGGTTGCTGCTCTTGGCATCGGTCCACGGAAACGGATTCTGTACGGGCAGGGGAGCCGTGACCGTCGAGGTCGGGTAAGTCATCATCGTCGGGTAGAGCTTCATGGCGTCGATGTCATACACTCCGGCCAAGTCGTTGTTGTTCGCCGTCGAGGCATTGGCGTACGAGTTGCCGAAGAACGTCAAACGTGGCGGGGTGAGGTAGCTCATCTCAGTGCTCCAGAGGAATTCGGGGGATGAATCGGCGATGAGGGAATACGACACGAATCAGCGACGGGGCGGCTTCGGTTTGGCCAATGGGGCACTGGTCGATTGCGCCTCGCGCAGCGACCAGACGTAGTTCGTCGGTTTGTACTGCGTCGGGTCGAGGCCCATCCCCTGGACGATTCCGTTGAAGTCGATGGTCCCGATCCGCCCCTGGATTCCCGAGTCATTCGTGTTCCACATGTTCAGTCGGCGATTGTCCGGCGGGCCGATGTTGGCCATCGCGTGACAGCTCATGCACGACGAGGTCTTCGGGAAGTACGTTTCGATGTTCGAGTTGGCCAGCAGGACCGGCTGGCCATTTCCCCGCACTTCATCGAACTGCCATCCGATGACGCGATAGTTTTGCCACTTGGTCCCCTGGGTGACGAGACGAAGTTCCGCGTTGATCGGAATCGCAACGGGGTTCAAAGTCAGGTTGGGGCCGATAGGGCTTCCAGGCTCGCCCAGAAAATACTGGAATGTCGCCGAGGGATTTTCGACCTGCTCGAACGTCATCCAGAACCAGTTCGACTGGACATGGCTGATGATGTGCAGAGCGGTCAGGCCGATCTTGGCGTACTGCAGCGTGTTCGTCGCATCGTAGTAGGCTCCATAGGCTGTCCAGTATTTTGAGTCATCGTCCTTCGGTCCCAGAACTCGCCACGTCGCCTTGAACTCCATGGCGTCCTCGGGGAAGTTGAACGTGAAGTTGGCATCGGCCCGGGCGGCCTCTTGTCCCTCCAGATTGTAGAGCGGGTACGGACCGGCGGTGACGTAGTTGAAGTGGTCCTGATTGCAGCGGACTTCGTACCAGAGCACCTGGGCGTTGGCGTCCACAATCTGTTGTCCGTCGATCATCCGGCTGGAGAGCAGGAAGTGCAGCCAAGGCGAGTTCGTGGGACCGAATTCTTGTTGGAGTCGAGCTGTCGTGAGGGGCGTGACGCCATCGGGGAACTCATTGATGGTCGCCCACGGCTGCGGCTTGGCCCCCTGCGCCCGGTAGATCTCGGTGGAGTTCTTCATCGTCTCCCACACGGCGGGGCCCGGTCCCAGAGTGGGGTTCGGGGCGATGTTGCCCCGATTGTAAGTCCCGTCCCCATTCGACTGTGCAGGTAGACTAGAGAACAGGAACATCAACATCGAGAATTCGCCGTACTCCACCTCCTCCTGAAGGCGTCCCTCTTTCAGCGCGGCTTTCAGCTTCTGATGCCGCTGCCGGAGGGAACTCATCTTTCCCGGCTCGGCGGTGACCCCCGGCGTGTTTAAGAGTGTCCACGCCGCCACCAGCAGGGTGACGGCGACAAGGCTGACGAGCAAAGTGTGTCGTTTCATGGGCAACTCCGCAAAGAGGAACGGCGGGTGATTGTGATCAGATTTCGTGGACGATCTGGGCGGACGCTCCCCAGTCCACGAAACACTTCTCGGCGAGACTGCGGTGATCGCGTGCCTGCTCTTCCACTCCCCGATGGGCGTGTACTCGGGAGGCGAGCTGGTGGGCCATCGCCTGCACTTGACGATACCCATGCTCGCCTGCCGAACGAATCGCGGCGTTGTAGGCCACCGCGGCGGCTGTGCCGTCTCCGTTCAGTCGCGCGAGTTCACCCGCGAGCAGATGCGACTTGTGCTCGAAGTTCTGCGGGCAGCGCTGGGCCCAGCCCGCGAAGCGTTTGGCGGCGGATCTCAGGCCCCGCATGGCTCCGAACCGTTTCCAGCCGGTCGACCGCTCGACCTGAGCGGCCTGGATCAGCCCGGTCAGGAAATAATGCTCTGCCGAGTGCAGCATCCCTGGCGAGTCCTTGAGGTACTTCGCCGAAATCTGCGAGGTCACGAGGGCGGCATCGTACTCCTTCCACAGGTACTGCGACAGCATCTTGTTGACGTAGTAGAAGTGGGCGAAGTGCCGCGAGCCATATTGAGCGAGCCCCGCGACGTACTCGTCTTCTTGGAACGTGTCGGTGCTGAAAGTCGACTTGTTCAGTGTTCGACTGCGGAGGTTGCGGATCGCCTGACGCACGGAGCGAATGGCCCCGATCGGCTCGCGGAGATTCAGCGGCTTGAGGAACTCCATGAACCGGTCAGACTCGGCCCAAATCTCGGTGAGTGACACGCCGCGCATGAACAGACTTTGGATCGTCGCCGCACAGGCACACCCCGTGTGAAACAGATCTCCCGTCGCGCGGCCTGAGTCATACGTCGTCCGCCACAGCTCTTCGGCCTCGGGTGCGGGACGCATCCAACTGGTGCCGAAGTAGCCCACCACGAACGAGACCTCGGGCCGCTGCTTCTCCTGCTGAAACTTGTCGACAATGGAGAGCGCCAGGCGACCATAGTCGTACCCCACCGGATGATTCCCCAGCACGCCGCCCTGGAAAATCGATCCGAACACCATCCAGCCGATCGCGCAATCCGGAGTGTTGCCCGACTTCAAGCAGAGGTTGACCACCTTTGTCGACACCGCCACGCACAACTCGGGTCGGACTTGGTACGCCGCCTTGGCACAGGCGTTGATGATCCGCACCGCCTTCTCCAGCCGGGCATCTTGCATGGCGGGCAGGTTGACGAGGTCCGCCATCGACTTCCCGCGCAGACGCCATTTGGCCTTCACGAAATCGACGATGAACAGCGGAGGCACAAACCCCGCCGGCAGCGAGACGCCGAACTCCCTGGCCCCCGCCCGCCCCTGCGCATAGGCTTCGGGGAAGCGGGCCATGTCGGTGAAGTAATGCACCAGCCGCTCGTGGGCGTTGACCTTGTCCTCGTCGCTGACCGCCAACCGCACCGCATGCTTCGAGAACTCTTCCGCCCGGTCGAAGGCCAGCTTCTCCAGGGCCAGCTTGGCGGCCGCCGAGTAGAACCGACCGGCCTTTTCGAGTTGCAGCGAGCCTTCCAGGTGTCCGGCGATCGTCTCGGGATTCGCCTCGCCGCTGCGTTCGAGAGTCTCGGCGAGTAGGCTGTGATGGGCCTGTCGCGTGGGGGCGTCGAGGTGGTTGACCACCGACTCGCGGATGCGGTCGTGGTAGGCTTCGATCTCGGCCTGCATGCCGGGGCCACTGCTGCGAACGAACCGCTCGGTTCGTAACTTGGCCAGCACGCGCGGGGAGACGCCCTGTAGACTGGCCGCCTCCAGCACGTTCTTGAGCGGGATCGGTTGGCCCGAGACCGCGATGACGTGCATCAGCTTCTGGGCCTCATCGGAGAGATGGGTGATATGCCGCCACAGGACATCGTCCAGCCCGCCGCCCGCGACCGAGGCCAAGTCCTGGCCCGAGTTCACGTGCCGGGCCAGTTCCATCACGAAGTAGGCACTGCCGCCCGACTGGGTGACAATCTGATCGGTCATCTGCTCGACCTGCGGCACATCATCCCGCAGCAGGCTCCGCGCGAGTTGGCGGGTCTCGCTGGCGGTCAGCGGATCGATTCGCAACTCCTTCCAGAGTGTCGATGATCCCTGCGTGGCCTCGGCGGGGCGCACGACCGGGCGGGTCGGGTGGCGCGAGTTGTCGATCCCTTGTCGCGAACTGTCCTCCCCGTCGATGGGAACAGCGGTCGGCTTGGTGGTCGCTGGCTGTGCTTGGATTTTCGGTCGAGTTTCGGTCGCCAGCAGTTCTTTGAGGCAGACGCTGGTGTCAGCGTATTCACTGCGGTAAGCCACCAGGAGCAGCATGCGCGGGGGCTGGTCCCCACCGAGCAGGTGGGACAGCAAGGCCGCGCTGTCGAGGTCGCCCCATTGCAGGTCGTCGAGATAGACCACCAGCGGGCGATCGCTGCCGATGTTGAGCAGCAGTTGGCGGAAGGCATCGAATGCCTGCCGACGGAGTTCCTGGAGATCGCTGGTGACGACCTGTTTCTTGCTGAGAGACTTGATCGAGGAGATGCGGTTCAGGACCGGGAAGATCCGAGCCAGCGCGGTGATGTGCGTGGGGGGGAGTGACTCTAAATGCTTGGGGTTGGCTCGCAGGTATTGAGTCACCGCATCAATCAACGAGTCGACCCCCTTGAATGGGACCGACTCCTGTTCATAGCAGCGGCCCGTGAGTACGACCGCTTGGTGCCGATCCGCCAGATCATCCAGGAAGTGCTGGATCAGCGTACTCTTGCCCGCCCCCGAACGGCCATGCACGCGGGTGACGACCGTCCGCCCGGCCTGGACCTGTTGAAAGGAGTCTCCCAGTTCCGCCAGATGCCGCTCGCGACCCACAAACAGCAGCGACTGACCGGCTGGCAGACTCTCTTCTTCCTCATCGTCCCCGCCGAAGAAGGCGGCGACTTCATCTCCCGAGGGACGTTCGCTCGGCACCCGCTTGAGCAACCGCACGCACAGGGCCTTCAAATCCGCCGGGATCCCGTCGGCTAAGAACGACGGGTCGGGAGCGTCTTCGTGGATCTTGCGTTGCAAGATGTCCATGGGCTTACCGGTGAAGGGACGCCGCCCGGCCAACGCCTGAAACAGCATCACCCCCACCGCGTACCAATCGGTGGCTTCCGTCAGCGGCAACCCTTGGGCCTGCTCGGGCGACATGTAGGCCACGGTCCCCGCGATCTCACTCCGGACCCCCTCAACGCGCTTGGCTGACAGTTCCGCGATCAACCCGAAGTCCAGCAGCACCACATTCCCGGTGTTCGAAACCAACGCATTCGCGGGCTTCAAATCGCGATGCAGCATCCCCGCCCGGTGCAGGCCCCGCACTCCCGACACCAGTTGTCGGAACGCCTCGCGCAGACGCACGTAGTTCCGCACGGGATCGGACATGCGGATGCGGGGCGGCTCAGAGCCCGCCCCCTCCGCGGGGTGGGGCTCTGGGACATGAGATGATGGGGCCGCCGAATCCGGGGCCGGGATGCTGACGAACGTGCGGTCGAACAGCTCATCGGGAACTCGACCGAAGATCGTCTGCGTGATCGGGTCTTCGAACAGCGGAGGCGGAGGTTCGACAGCTGCGGGTTCCCGACCCGGCAGGCCGACGACCGTGGTCTCGTGAATCGATTCCACATCCGGCAGACCGACGAGCGTGGGGGTGTACGTCTCCTCGGAGGGAGTGGTCGGCGTGGGCACGGGAGCGGCAGGCGTTCTGATTGGCTCCCCGGCCACCACGGGTTCCAACCGTTCCGCCGTGTCTCCCGCGATCCACGATGCGGTCGCTTCGTTGGAGACCGAAGAGTCCAGCAGCCTCGACACGGAGACGGAGTGGGCCTGTCCGGGCTGGCTCGACCCTGCCTCGGTGTGAGACGATTCCGGAAGTGCCGCAAGCCCCAGCAGATGCTCGTGGAAATCGACCGCTCCCTCGACCAGTTCCATCACGAAGAACCACTGGTCCTTCTCGCAAATCAACTCGTGCATCCGAATCAGGTGGGGATGCACCAACTCCGCGAGCGAGCGAAACTCCTGCTTAAACTGAAAGATCGCCGTCGGGTCGACCTGCTTGAGCGTCTTCAGCGCGACGAGCTGGCCAGAGTCTCGATCCAGGGCCAGATACACAATCCCCATTCCCCCGGCACCCAATTGCCGTTGGATCAGGAATCGCTCCGTACCGGTGAACTGCTCCGGATCGGTCATGACCATGCACATGCCCCCTGCCTGCGGTTGTCTCCCGGAACCCCGTCGTCGATGGCCTTCTCACCGCAGTGTAATCATCGATTGTAAGTGATGCTATGACGGAAATCGGGGGCCACGATACAAACAGACACGTCTCGCGGAACTTGACAATGTCGCCGGACTCTCCGAGTCCGGTGGTTCGACATCGCTGACACAGGCGACGTTCGAAGCCAAAGCAGGACGGCTTCGAGTGAATGCGGCGTTCCACGAACATCCTGCGTGACAGGGTATCGCCATCCACCGGATTCGGAGAGTCCGGCGACTGGGGGCGAGTTCCGCCGGGAGTGGGCGAATCCTCATGGACCTCGCCCACTCACTGACCGCTGGCCCCTAAAACTTATGCACATACCGCAGGTTCAAATGATACCCTTCCGGACGATTGCGAGTCATGGTTTCCCAGTACACGTTGAAGAACACGTGCTGCGTCTGGGAGAAACTCAGAATGGCCCCTGGCCCGATTCCCAGAACCTCCTCGCGAGAACCGATCACATCGACCCCGTCAATTTGGGCATCCCTCGTCTGCTTCAAGTAATACCCGTTGACGCCCACACGCAGCATCTTGGGAATCACCTCATGCTCGGCGGCGAAGTTGATATGGAAGGCGTCGCCCGCCTGGGTGCTGGTGGCCCCGGGGACTCCGACCCACGGATCATTGTTGTTCGCACACCACAGGTAGTGCGCCCGGAAGGAGATCGTGTCTTTCGGGGTGATGAACGCCGTCCCGGCCCAGTAGGGATTGAAGGAGGCGAAGTTCGAACCCGGATTGATCAGATGCTTGGAGTTGTACTGGCCGGTCGGCAGGTTGATCTGGGCCTCGATGCGATGCACGAACAGCGGGCCGTTGTCCCCCATGATTGGATCAAATTGCAGGGCCGGACCGATCATGATGTCCCCCAGCCCCCCGCGGCTGGCCGTGATTGGCACCGGAGCCGAGAAGTCGAGATTCGCCGACATCGCGGGAATAATGATATCGATCGCAGGCTTGCCGGGAATGACCCGCGACCCCACCTGCAACTGGGTATCCCACAGATAGATGAACTGAGACAATGACACCCAGACATCGAGTTGCGGATTGGGCAGGGGCAATGCGTTTCCATTCCCATTCGTAATTTTGTCCGCCGAGTAGTAGTTGAGGTACTGGGCGTGATACAAACCCGGCCCCGCGGGCGGAGCCCCGTCCAGGAAGCTGGTGTACCCCAGATTCACCGGGGGCAGGTACTGCGGGGACTGTCCCCAGACGGTGGTGCTGATCCCCGTGACCAGTAGTACACAGAAGACCGAGACGATCTGACCTGCACGCATGTGGAATCCCTTCGCGACGTGTGTGTGACGGAACTGGAGTGCATACACCCCGCCCCTTGTCACTCGACCAGTCGTTGTCATCGTCCCTGATTTTCTGAAGTCGATCCGTGATCTCGGGGATGCCACAAATTAGTCACTTTGACATTTCCGCCATTAACGGTTGTTCGAGTGCCTGGAATATCATCGGCAATTGCTGCCGTATGTGAGGCAATCTGCCACGCGGCATCCCCCAAAATCGTCGGATGAACCGCCAATCCGCACCCCCATGCGACCAGCCTCAATCCAGCAGCCGGTGCAGATGACTCCGAATACACCCTGCCGAGCCGATAAAACCGGCGTCGCCGCCGAGGGAGGCGTAGTCGATGATCGTCCGCTGGGCCGGGATCGGGAAGGCGCGGGCTTTCACCTCGTCCCGCACCTTGGCGATGAACCGTCGACCGAGTTCGCTGTTGTGCTGGTCAAACGTCATCGCCCCGCCGAACAACACCATCGCCGGGTTCAGCGTGTGCATGATGTTCACGGTGCCGATGGCGAGATAGACAGCTGTCTCCATGATGAGGCGGTCGGCGAGGGCATCGCCAGCCTTGGCCTCTTCAGCGATCACGATGGGGGTCACGGTCTCGTTGTTTTCGATGCGCGCTCGCAGAGTCGATTTGGCTCCAGCGGCCAGCGCTTCCTTGCACCGCCGCAGCAGACCCTTCGACCCGGCGTAGAGTTCGACGGAGCCGTGGATGCCGTGTTCGGAGCGGGGGCCCCCCTCGTGCTGAATAATCATGTGGCCGCATTCCCCGGCGTGCGAGTGGGCTCCCTCCCACACCTGACCATTCAGGACGATCCCGCCCCCGACTCCCGTCCCCAGCGTCCAGAACATCAGGCTGCTCATCCCCTGCGCACGCCCCAGCCAGGTCTCGCCCAGCGCAGCTGCGTTGGCATCATTCTGGAGGACCACCGGCAGCCCGAATCGCTCGTGGACCAGTTGCTTGATGGGCAGGTTTTGCCAGCCCGGGAGATTGAACGGGTGGAAGATGATTCCGCCGGGGATGTCCATGGTGCCGGGAGCTGCGATGCCGATGCCGACGATCTGCTGGCGGGACTGGCTCTCGGCGATGATACGGTCGATGACGGCGTACAGGTGAGCCAGCCCCTCGTCCCGCCCGGCGTCGAGCTTGATCGGAAAGGCGGCGTTGGCGAGAACGGTCCCGTCCTCGCGCACGACCCCGGCCTTGATGCGGGTGCCGCCGATATCGATCCCCACGTAACAGGGGAGGGGGTTCACGGTCTGTTCGGGGAGGGGTGCGTGTGTCATGGGGATGAGTTTAGGGAACCCGCAAGGGAGTCCACCAGCCCAGAGGCGAACGCCCCCTCACGCGGGATAATACCGATTGGCCCACTCCGGAGCCTACCGGTGTGCCAGCGGCCCGAGAGGTTCGCCCAGGGAGAATTCTCACAACAAGAACCTCCTGTGGCCAAGCCACCCCGGTAGAGTCCAAAGCGACTCAACCGGGGCCACCCCGCGATTGGTCCGATGACAATCCATCTAGTATTGATTGGTATTCTTCCGACTCAGCAAATTTCAGAAATCGCCTCATTTCGTCAAAAGCGTCATCAGTGCGTCCCGACTCAAAAAGTGTATGAAAGAGTCCCAGCGAAGCGACTTCTGAATGCGGGGACAGCGCCGTAGCTCTTTGGAAACTTGGTATCGCGCTATCCGCACTCTCAGTCTCCCAGAGCAAGCTGCCCATCACTCCAAACACCGCGGCGGTTGCATCCGGCTTCTGCGAGAGTACATGTAGAATTGCAAGGGCATCCTGCGGTTTCCCTTGATCTCTCAATTCCACCGCTCGGCTGAATTCGACCTTGTTGCTGCTCATGGTTCTCAATCCAAGTCTTGAAGATCGTCCAAGTTTCTGATGTTTTTCAACATATTCTTTGCCTTCTGCTTACTTTTCTCGATTGAATCGATGATTCGCCGCCCACCGTCTACTCCTTTACGGACCCGCCGGGTGCCACGGGCGAAGGCTTTGACTCGCCAGTGGGGAGCGACTCACGCCAGCGGGATCATCGTTTCAGTCTCAGCCAAACTCGCAGACACTGGGGGGAGGGGGGGAGAATAGGGGGGAAGAAGAAAGGGGAAAGGGGTCTGACCCGAATGGCACTGTCGCCGCCCTCCTTATTCGCCGGTCTGCGCGGGGATTGGTCTTGGCCTGACCCCGTTTTCTGTACCAGGGGTGATGAGGTGGGGGTGTGGGGTTTGGGCGGAGCCCGAGGTTCCGCTTCGTCTTCGTCGCAGGCCAAGCTGCTCGCCCCGTGGATGGTTCTTGATGGGTCCGCACTGGGTCGCTCTGGATTCGGGAATCGATTGGCGGGCTTGGTGAAGCATGACGTTTCCGACAGAAGTCGAGGTAGTGTGGGCTTTAGCCCACGCTTCCCTGATGATAACGCTCCCGCGTGGGCTAAAGCCCACGCTACAGGGACTTTTGTCGGAAACGTCAAGCATGGCTTCGAGGAGATGTGTTTCCCCGCAGAGATTACGAACGCGGGCCACTCCGACAGAGTCAAACTTCCCTTGAACTGACGGTTTGCGTAGGCTTTGTACGCGGATCTGGGAACGGCCAGCACGAATTGGGGCCTCAGCGGCAACAGAGTGAGTGATCCGCCCGTGCCTGTGCCCGAGTTCTGGGAAGCTGACATGTCGATTCAAGACCGTGACTACATGAAGACGCCCCCCGCCACGGGTGCGGGATCGTCGGCCTCCGTGGGGAAGGCTGCGGCCAAGCCGGTGCATGTCGACACGGCCCGTGACCATTTTGAGTCGGTGCTATTCGCGCTGGTGTTGGCGCTGCTGTTCCGGACGTTCGAGGCCGAGGCGTTCGTGATCCCCACGGGGTCGATGGCTCCGACCTTGTACGGGCGTCACAAGGAGGCGGTCTGTACGAAATGCGGTCACACGATCACGGTGGGGGCCAGTGACGAAATGGACGCGGAAACGGGTCTGCTGCACGAGAAGACTCGCATTCACACGGCGATCTGTCCGAATTGCCGGTACCTGAACGAGGTCACCTCGGCCCTGTCCTTCAACGGGGATCGGATTCTGGTCAACAAGTTTCCGTATGAACTGGGGAACCCGTCGCGGTGGGATGTCTTCGTCTTCAAGTACCCCGAAGAGCCGAACATCAACTACATCAAGCGGCTCGTGGGGCTGCCGGGGGAGACGATTCGCATCCGCCAGGGAAACCTGTATCTGTGGGACGGCAAGGTCGAGAAGATCCTCCGCAAGGACGATGTCGACAAGCAAAATGCGATCCAAATTGCCGTGTATGATGACCGGCATGCCCCGCAGGAGTTGCTCCAGACGGGCTGGCCGGAACGCTGGGCCGCCGTGGCCCAAACGGGTGGCGAAGACGGCGTGGCGGGTTGGAATCCCGTCGAGTCCGTCTGGAAGCAGGATGCCGCGCAGCGGACCTTTCAGTGCCAGGGGGCCAGCACAACGGAGTTGAACTGGATTCGCTACCGCCACTACGTCCCCGACATGGCGGAATGGCAGCTCGCGGTGGACGGGGGCCAGCAATCGCCCGTGCCTCGATTGGTGGCTGATTTTTGCGGATACAACACGTACTCGGGTTCGGAGCCGCCCGTGGGGCAGTATCCCAACATCGACTCGCATACTCCCGACGCCATCGGAGCCGGAGAGTTCTGGGTCGGAGACCTGACCCTCAACTGCCAGGTGAACATTGCAGCCACCGGCCCCCAAGCCGAACTGATTCTGGAGTTGATCGAAGGCGGCATCCGCTACCAATGCCGCATCGACTGCAAATCTGCCACGGCGGTGCTGTTCAAGCAGACGGCGGACCGCGAGATTGAGCTGGCGTCGGCCCCCTGCGGACTCTCGGGTCCGGGGAGCCATCACCTGCGGTTTGCCAACGTCGACGACCGACTGGTGCTGTGGGTGGATGACCATGTGATCGAATTTGGGAAGGGGGCTGTCCTCGATCAGCCGAATGCACTGATTCCGAATTTGCCCACGGATGACGATCTGACCCCTGCCGGGATCGCGGCCCGTGGCCTCGACGCGACGGTCTCGGAACTCGTGATCACGAGGGACATCTATTATCTCGCCAACCCGTCGGACAGCTTCTTCCAGAAGGCACTGGCGAAGCTCCTCGATCACCCGGAAGAATGGAGTCGGCGGTACGCGGAGGAAGCCATCCACAAGGACACCGCAGTCCTCCAGATTTCCGCAGACGGCTATCTGGCCCTGGGCGACAACAGCCCCCGCAGCCGGGACAGCCGCATGTGGGCCCAGTCCCTGCAAAGCGTGCCCCGCAAGTTTCTGGTGGGCAAGGCATTCTTTATCTACTGGCCGCACGGGGTGCCGTTCCTGAACGATGGTCGGGGTTTCTCGCTGGTGAATTACACCGACACCCAGGGGGAATCGGTGAAGGACTACCCCAAGTACACCATCCCGTTCTACCCGCAGGTCGGACGGATGAAACGGATTCGGTAGTGGTTGATTGTGAGCGGCACGGCGCTAGCCGCCGGTTCTTCTTCCCGTGATACGTTGGTGAGCCACGGGATCTGGTTGGACAACGGTCAGGGGAACCGGCGACGAGCGCCCAACGGCACTTACTTTAGCCCAGTAACCCGACGCGTAAGCGAGGGAAGCACAGGGAAAAGTCGCTTTCGCTCCCCCCTCGCTTACGCTTCGGGTTGCTAAAGTAAGTGCCATTGGGCTAGCGCCGTGCCGCTCACGAGGCGTCAGCAATTCCGCTCCAGCCTGGCACACACTCCAGATTCTGTTTGACTTGCCGCGTCGCCTCGGGGATAGTGGAGCCAGTCTCATTTCAGACTTGACCCCCACGAGGAACCTGTGGCTCGCAAACTCATCATCGATGCCGATCCGGGGATCGGGGACGCGCTGGCGGTGATTCTCGCGGCGTGCAACCCGGCGGTGGATTTACTGGCTGTCACAGCCGCTGCGGGGAGCGTTTCCGGGGAACAGGCGACCCGCAATCTGCTGGCTCTGATCTCGTTGCTCGACCCCCCGCGCTGGCCGCGTTTTGGAGTCTCGGACGGGGCGGTCGCCGCTTGGTCGGCGATCGATTTGCCGCCGCCGACCGCATTTCATGGGGCGCATGGACTGGGCGATTTTCCGGTCCTGGATGTTCAGCTGCATCAGCGGCACGACTCCGCGAAAGTGATGATCGATTTGGTCCGCAGTCACCCGTCCGAGGTCACGCTGTTGACTCTGGGGCCGCTGACGAACGTGTTCCGGGCTGCGGAGATCTATCCGCCGTTCCTGTCGGAGTTGCAGTCGCTGGTGTGTCAGGCGGGGGCTTATGCCAGCCCCGGCGACGTGACGCCGACGGCAGAGTTCAACATCCAGGCCGACCCCGAAGCGGCTCGGTATGTGCTCCGTCAGCCCTGCACGAAGACGCTGGTGCCCTTGGATGTCACCCAGCGCGTCGTACTCACGTTCGATCAGTTCCAGCGGATCAATCCCGGAGCGGAGACTCGCTTTGGTCAGATCCTGGCCTGGACAATCCCGTTTGCTTTGCGAGCGGCGCGGCAACATCTGGGGACCGAGGGGATCACACTCCCCGAGGTGGTGGCCCTGGCCGCCGTGACTCACCCGGAGCTGTTCAAGCAGGAGTCCGGGGCGGTCGATGTCGAGTTGTGCGGGGAGTTGACCCGTGGCATGACGGTCTTCGATCGGCGGGGCATCGCCAGTTGGCAGCAGAATATCGATGTGGTCACGCACGTCGACCCGCAGGGGGTTCTGGACCAGTTTTGTCGACAAGTGCAGATGCAATTGCGAGGGGAAGGGTGAGCGCCGCCAGACTTCCGAAGGAATGGGGTCGCGATCCTACGCAGAATCCCCTGGGATTCTCGCCCCGAAGGGGCTGGACTCGATAGCCCAGGGCGGCAGCCCTGGGAACACGTGGCCCCCTCAACCGATCAAGGCCCAACGGGCCGTCACCCGCTGGCGGAGTCGAGTGACGGCCCGTTGGGCCTTGAGGAAAGT
>JAYWFM010000324.1:0-3868 GCA_043778825.1 Planctomycetota bacterium
CGCCATCCTGCCGGAACAATCCTCCGCTGTGGCCGCCGAACACTACCTGAACAGCGGCTTCACGTGGCAGCCCAACGATGATGTCCAATGGGACATCCGGGCGGGCACCGGCTTGAACGCAGCCGCAGCCGACTTCTTTTGCGGCGTGGGTCTGTCGGTGCGGTTTCGTTGAAGTGGGATAGGCTTTCAGCCTGTCTTTTGGTTGAAGATGACAGGCTGGAAGCCTATCCCACGGTCACCATATGACAAACGCCCCGGATGTGAGTCCGGGGCGTTGAGCATGCGACCGGGATCGCTCGAAGCACGGAATGCGAGTCACGGAGCGACATCGCCTACGGAGTAGGATGAGCCCATTGGCCCGTCCCCGCGCGACCTCCTGCCTTCGAAAACCGCCCCGATGGGCCGCCAAACACCGTTCTGTCGCCGAGACACCCCTATCCGGGACGGACGGGCAAATGTGCCCGTCCCACGGAATGCGAGTCGCGGAGCGACATCGCCTACGGGCGTGGGGGTGGAGCGGTCTCCACTCCTCCCCGGGGAGCGGGTGCCGCTTCCGTACCGTGTCCATCATGATGATCGGGAGTCACTCCGATATCCCACATCAGGTGGTGAATCACCGCTTCCATGTTCTGCATCTTGTCGATGATCCCCAGGCGTCCGAACTGGCGACGGTGATTCCGCGACCAATTGGCGACATCCTCTTCCACATGGTGGAACAGCGGGTCGATCTCTTTCATCACGCGGGCGAACTCGGCGTGATCGCCATGATGCTCCTCTTCATGGGCGTAGCGGGCCAACTCCAGAATCTGATACGCCTCGCGGTAGGTCTCCGCGAATCCGGGGTTGTGCTGGTAGTTGTAGTGCAGATCCAGGCAGAACTCGTTGGTCATGTCTTCCAACCGGTGAGCCAGTTCGGTCACGTGCGCGTACCCCCCGTACTGGACCGCGGTGGGGCGACCCTGAATCCCCCCGTGATGGTCATGGTAGTAGCGGGCGTTGCTGTGGGTGTAGTACGTCCCTTGGTAGCTCTGGCTGGAAGGGATGACGTACTGGTAGTTCTGGTAGTTCGATGTGACTCGCAGACCATTCTGGTCGTAGATCACGGTGTTCTGATGCCAGGGGGTGGCATGGTTGTGCTGGGCGAATACCGGTGCGGCGATCAACGCCACACTAGCGGCCAGCAAACAGTACAAGCGCGTAACTCTCATTGTGTCTCTCCTTGAAAAGGGGGATGACGAGTGGCTCATACCGAAGTGGCTGTGAGGCTCGCTCGGTCCACTGGCTGTATTGTGGACGTGTCTGGAGGTGAATTGCAATCATTTCTCGAAAAAAAGCCAGAGACCGCTGAGGGCCTCTGGCTCGAACTCGGACACCGTTTCACGACCGATCATTACCGATGGTAATGCCCGGTCTGGTGGTAGTCGTAGTGGCCGGGGACGACATCGAAGTGGTTCCCGTGCCGCTGCAGCGAGGGAGCGTGGTAGTCGTAGTGGCTGGTGTCGTGGTAGTACGACTGGCCGTAGCCGTAGCTCGGTTGGTAGCTCTGATAGCTCTGGTAGCTGGGCTGGTAGCTCTGGTAGCCGGAGGAGGCGTACTGCGGGGCGTAGTTGTAGCTCTGCTGGGAGTAATACCCGCCGCCGCCGTACCCGCCCCCGCCGTACCCGCCGCCGTAGCCGCCGTGTTGGCACTGCTGCGCGAACGCCGATCCCGAACCGAGGGCCAACAGCCCCAGGATCGCGACCGTTGAGAAGATGAAGCGTGACATGATGGTTCCCCTTGCAAGGATTCCCTGGAACTCTTGGACAGCCAGCACTTGGCGTCCGACGCTTGAAGTATATGCAACGACTGTGCCGAAAAATACAAAGCGATGTTGCCGCATGAATTCCAATGCTTCTCACGATGTCGGAACAGCCACCGCTCGTCACCGCGCCATCATTCTGACAATTTCTGTCATCACTTAGACAGCAAATACAGGCTCGGAATCGCAGCTGCCCAGAGTGTCCAAAGTGGGTGTTTCCCCCAGAAGCCCCCTGTTCTTTGTCCCGTCAGGGACAGCCGACAATAGCGCTGTGTCAACGGTCAATGGTGGGGTGGCCGTCCTTGGGAGGGCGAGGCCAGTGCTCTGAACACGATCACGATCATCGTGGGGCACGTTTCCGACGTGCCCGTGGCCCGTAGCTCACGTCGCTCCGCGACTGAGACTCCTCCCGCCAGACACTGTCCGGACCTCGAAAAACCCGCGTGAGTCGGTCTTCCCTCTGGCGGAATGCGAGTCGCGGAGCGACATCGCCTACGAGAGCGATTTCGGAGAACTCGACGACATTCAGGCTGTCCCTGCGTCTCCATCGTGTTCACAGTACTGGGGCGAGGCTCCTGCTGAGCCGCTCACGCCAGTTCGCGCGTTCCCTGGCTCGCGGCTCGGCAGGAGCCTCGCCCTCCCTACCCGAAAAACGGGCTGTCACGCAGCACTACCCCTGCGACAGCACGCGGACCAGTTCCGGGATCAATCTTCGGAAGGCGCGCGCGCGGTGGCTGATCTGCTGCTTGACCAGCGGGCTGAGTTCGCCGAATGTCTGGTGGAACTCCCGCACCAGGAAGTACGGGTCGTAGCCAAACCCGTTCGCCCCCCGTGCGGTGTCGATGATCCGCCCGCGACAGGTCGACTCGAAGCTGAGCCGCACCTGCCCCGTCGGGTCGGCGACGGCCACGTGGCACACATACTCCGCTCCGCGCCTCCCCGGCGGGACTGACGCCAACTCGGCGATCAGCTTGGCGTTGTTTCGCTCATCGGTCGCCTCCGGAGCGCTATAACGAGCGGAGTAGACGCCGGGTGCGCCGTGTAAGGCATCGACCCGCAGGCCGCTGTCCTCACCGATGGTCCACATCCCAAGCAACTTCGCGATCTCGGTGGCCTTGAGGGCGGCGTTCTCGGCAAACGTCGTCCCGGTCTCCTCGACCTCATGAGCCTCGGGGAATTCGGCCACGGATTGCAGCGGGATGCCGACCGGAGCGAGTAAGTCGCGAATCTCGCGGCTCTTCTTCGCATTCCGGCTGGCCAGAACGACACGAGGAAACGAGGCATTCGTCATTGCGGGGACTCGGCCTCGGACTCCGCATTCGGCTCAGCCCCTTCCCCGTCGTTCTCAACCTCGATCACGTTCCAGTCATCGAAGTCGACATCGCTCCCAATATCCATGAACGCATAACAGTTCGGACAGTTCTCGACCGACCCCTTCTGGATCGGGGCATAGCGAGTCACTGTGCCGCACTTGTCGCAGCGGGCATCGATCCACTCGGAATTGAGGTCCACCGGCACATGATGGGCCAAATCCCGCTGCAGCACCCGGGCCTCATACTCCCGAGTCACCGCCGTCGCCCGTTCCAGGTCGCCGGACGCCACCCAGACCTTCGCCGCATGCACCGGGGGATTGAGACCATCTAGCAGGTTCATGTCCTCAATCACCTGAGCCGGGATCTCGGACCCCTGAAGCAGCTCGACAATCTCATACGCCTCCAGATCGCTGGCTGCTGTGTAAATCGCCACTGGGTCGTGCAGTTCCATGATTGCTCCTCCGCGTTGTGTGTGACTACAGGTCTACCACAGCGACCCTCAGGCTTCAAGGACAATCCGTGGGAGTTCTGCCTTTAGAGTGCGAGACGCACTTTGCAGACCGGGATCTCGGGTGCCCGAACGGCGACATGATGCAGCGTCGGAACTTGAAAGGCTCCTCATGATTTTGTGATCCCTGATCCGGGGGACGTGTCCGCGACCGGGAGGGGGGAAGAGGTTCACAAAATCATGGGCACAAAATCATGAAGAGGGGAGCAGCGAATGAGCGTCAATTCGCCGGGGACACCGCGTCGCCCG
>JAYWFM010000325.1:0-50922 GCA_043778825.1 Planctomycetota bacterium
AGTGTGTGCGTCACAAACGTAGGTGCCCTGGTTCAGAGCATCCAAACTCTCGGAGTGGAACCACGAAAGTCACGAAACACACGAAACGGAAGACCGAGGACAGGCATCCGACAGCCTCACGGAACGAGTGCGAAACCCATTCCCAAAGTCGTTCTCCTCCACGACACCCTGCATTTTTCGTGTATTTCGTGCCTTTCGTGGTTGGATTCCGATGTGCTTGGTGGGCGAAACCGCAACCGACGAACGGGACGCACACACGCAGTATCATGCGGGAAGTCGGTGTCGATGAGCAAGACACAATCCACATCGTTGGGTTCCCGAATTGCAGTTGTGAAACTGCCATTCACAACCAGTCGCTTCACACCCGCACGTCGCGCCACATCCACCAACCACCGGAGCGATTCCATCTGGTCTCGCCGCAACGCCGACTGTCCGCCAAACCTCACTGCGATCTCGTCCAGAGTGGCCTGATGGATTCCAGGCGTCAAATCGCCGCGATCATCAAAAGGTGGGATCATGGGGGAGGCACTTTCGACGCGGAATCCCAGGTGCTGAGTCTTGACTCGCTCCGCCCTTTACGCACCGCCGTGGCAGTTCTTGAACTTCTTCCCACTCCCGCAGTGGCAGGGGTCGTTGCGGCCGATCTTCTTCTCGCGGTTGCGGATCGGCTCGATGGCGGTCGGGGCCTGACCCGGTTGAGTGCCGGATTCCTGCATGTTCGAGGGCTGTGGAGTCGCCACCGGCTCCGACATGATCGGGGCCGCCGATTCATGCACGGCTGCGGTCTCGTGCCAGACATCGCGGAGGAAGCGCGGGTCGCTTTCGCGTTCGAGGCGGAACACGGCGGCGGTGGCGGCCTCGCCGATGCGATCCCACATGGCGTCGAACTCTTTCATCCCCTGCCGCTTGTACTCGACCTTGGGGTCTTTCTGGGCGTACCCGACGAGGCCCACGTTCTGTCGCAGGAAGTCCATGTGGTACAGGTGTTCCTTCCAGGCATTGTCGAGCAGCTCCAGCAGCACCTGCCGCTCGGCCTGTCCCATCTCGGGCCGGTACTTCATCTCGTAGGCTTTGAGGGCCTCGATCTTCGTCGACTCCTGCGGCTGCTGCTTCATCGCGTCGAGGTCGAGTTCCGCCTCGAAGCGTTGGAACACGAAGTCGTGCAGCTCGCGGAGAGGCTGGGGGTCTTTGAGCGGTCCGGGCTTCCCCTTGATCTTCGGGAACGCTCGGGCCATGAGGGCGTTCACCTGGGCGGTGATGTCATCCTTGGGCAGGAACTCGCGACTAGCAGCGAGGATCTTTTCAGCCAGGCCCTCGATCGCCAGCGACTGGGTCGCCTGCGCATCGAGGTGGCCGCGGAAGCGGTTGTTCGCCCAGCGGATGAGTCCTTCGCGGTCCGCCGGAGTCGTGGAGTTCCCCTGGAACCGCATCAGGCTGATGATGACCGGGAAGCGGGCGTCCTGCTCGTCGTACCGCTCGCGGAGCTTCTCCATGACGAGTGGGATCGCCTTCTCCGGCTCCTCATGGATGTTGAACTGCGACGCGGGGATCGTCAGCCCGAACTGGTGGTTCAGCCAGCCCGACAACTGATTGCGACCGAAGTCCTCGTGCAGGAACATGTCCAGCGGCTCGAAGTCGGTCTTGTTGATGTGCTCAACCGCCCGTTCGTACATCGCCCGATGCAGTTCGTCCGTGTCGAACCCTTCCGCCCCGTCGGGTTTGGCGATGCGGTGGAGTTCGCGCGGGTTCGTGTTCTGGCCGAACATCCGGTTGACCCAACTGGAAAATGCCTGCCAGTTCCAGTCGGACTCCGGCAACTCCTTCGGCAGGTTCTCGGTGATCTGCTCGTGGAGCAGCGAGTCGGCCTGGCGTTCGGCTTCGCTGGTCAGGTAGTGGACCGCCTGGTCCTTGTCCATGCCGCGCACGTCGTATTCCACGACTTCGATCCCCATCGTCTGCGTGGCCCATGCGGCCAGCGTCTCGAACGGGTATTTCGGCGACAGGAACATCTCGACCGACTTCTGCACCTGCCGGTCCATCATGTCGACCATGATCTCGCGACAGCTGGCCCCGTCGAGGATCCGCTGGCGATAGGAGTAGACCGCCTTCCGCTGGAAATCCATGACCTCGTCGTATTCGAGGAGGTTCTTGCGGGACTCAAAGTGCCGCTCCTCGACTTTCTTCTGAGCCTTCTCAATCTGCTTGGTGACCATCGAGTGCTCGATGGCTTCCCCCTCCTGCATGCCGAGCCACGCCAGCACGCTCCGCACCCAGTCCCCGGCGAAGACCCGCATCAGATCGTCTTCCAGCGACAGGAAGAACCGGCTGGAGCCGGGATCGCCCTGACGACCGGATCGACCGCGCAGCTGGAGGTCGATGCGGCGGGAGTCGTGCCGTTCGGTGCCCACGACATGCAATCCGCCGACTTCGGCGACATGGCGGCCTTCAGCCTTCATGCCCTGCTGTTCGGCAATCTCATTGCTGGCTTGATCCCACTCGTCTTTGGGGACATCGAGGCGCGAACCGTACTTGAGCTTGAGCTTCTCCCAGGCCATGTACTCCGGATTGCCGCCGAGGATGATGTCGGTCCCGCGACCGGCCATGTTGGTGGCGATCGTCACCCCGCCCAGGCGACCGGCCTGGGCGATGAATTCCGCCTCGCGCTCGTGGTGCCGGGCGTTGAGTACCTGATGCCTGATGCCGCGTCGTCCGAGCATGGCCGAGATGTGTTCGCTCTTCTCGATCGACTTGGTTCCGACCAGCATCGGACGCCCGGTCTTGTGAACCTCCAGGATCTCCTCGACCACGGCGTTCCACTTCTCCCGTTCGGTACGGTAGATCACATCGGGCGCGTTGATGCGCCGCGTCGGGCGGTTCGTCGGAACGGCGATCACTTCCAGTCCGTAAATCTTCATGAACTCGGTCGACTCGGTCATCGCGGTGCCGGTCATCCCGCACAGCTTCTTGTACAGCTTGAAGTAATTCTGGAGCGTGACCGTGGCCAGTGTCTGGGAGACCTCCTTGATCCGCACCCCTTCCTTCGCTTCGCAGGCTTGGTGCAACCCGTCGCTCCACTGGCGACCGGGCATCTTGCGACCAGTGTTTTCGTCGACGATGACGATCTCATCGTTCTCGACGACGTAGTTCACGTCCCGCTTGTAGAGGAAGTGGGCCTTGAGCGACTGGTCGATCAAGTGCGGCCACTCCATGTTCCCCGTGGTGTAGAAGCTCTCGACCCCGGCCAAGCCTTCCGCGCGGCGCATCCCGGCTTCGGTCAGGTGGCAGGTGTGCTCCTTCTCCTTGACCTCGAAGTCCTCGTCCCGCTTGAGCTGGCGAGCGACCTTGTCGGCTGTCGCGTACTTGGTGATGTCGTCATGAGCCGGACCGGAGATGATCAGCGGGGTGCGGGCCTCGTCGATCAGAATATTGTCGATTTCGTCGACGACGGCGAAATCGAGGCGGCCCTGGACCTGCATGTCCTGGCGCGGCTTCATGTTGTCGCGGAGGTAGTCGAACCCGAACTCGTTGCTCGTGCCGTAGGTGATGTCGCAGGCGTAATGCGGCTGGCGGTCCCACGGTTGCATCTGCGACTGGATCGCCCCGACGGTCAGGCCCAGCCCGATGTGCGTCGGGCCGACCCACTCCATGTCGCGCTTGGCCAGGTAGTCGTTGACGGTGATGACGTGGACCTTGCCCGCCAAGGCATTGAGGAACGCCGGCAGCGTACAGACGAGGGTCTTGCCTTCCCCGGTCACCATCTCGGCGATCTGGCCCTGGTGCAGCACGTACCCACCGACCATCTGCACATCGTAGTGCCGCATCTTGAGGTAGCGCTTGCCCGACTCTCGCACGGCGGCGAATGCCTCGGGCAGGATGTCTTCCAGAGTCTGGCCGTCCGCCAGCTTGGCCCGGAGCTTGCTGGCCGTCGCTTTGAGTTCCCCCTCGGTGAGCTTCTCGAAGTCCGGCTCCAACTGGTTGATCCGGTCCAGGGCCGAGCCGGGAATAATGCGGCTGCTCCCATCGCGATTGCGGACGTACCCCACACGCCGCACAGCTCTCTCATTGGAGGAGCCGAACACGCCGCGAATCCCGCGCTCGGCGAGCGAAGTCATGCCGTTGAAGAACTCGCCGACCTGATCAAAGACATCCATGGTGACTCTCGAATTCGGAATGCCGGGGAGTCCGCCGACCGTGGCGGAGACCGTTCATTCGAAAAAACTGTCGTGGCAGGGAGTGTCGTCTTTCGGTGAGTGTCGTCTTTCGCTCCGCGAAAGAACGTCCTTTCGCGGAGCGAAAGGCGACCCAGCCGCACCGGCAACTTTTGCCGGTGAACCTCACCCACTCCGCCCGAACTGCCGCAAGCTCAGTGTGAACGCAATCCCCGTTCCCGAGGTGCGACCAACGGAACCCGCGAAATCCCCAGCGAACGGAAATCCCTGCCGGGACGGAGTTTATTTCGCTGGCCAAAGGGGGTCAATACGGTCGCGAAACCGAGACGAGCCCGGAAGCCTGCCGATCTGGCAGGTTCTCGTCCTCTGACACAAGCCGCTGCCGAGGGCACGGGGACCACCCGTTTAGCTGCGACGCGCAGGCTCGGCGAAGCGGAGCATCTGCCGCGTGATCGTCCCGACTTGCCGATCGACAGCGAGCGTTGGATGTCAGTCCAACGTGTTGGGGAGACGTTGACCGTCTCAAACCGCTGTTCGGTCGGAGCGCATCGCTCAGGCACGGAGGACTGAACATCCCCCGCTCGCTACGGTTTGGTGGGGACGCGCCGGGTGCTACTGGCGGTCGCTTTGGACCGCCAGTGTGGGGGTAATGTGGCGTCGTCGGACAGTGCTGGCGTCAAACTTCGGTTTCTGGCACCAGTAATTTCCCTTACGAAATCACGAGCGTGAATTCACGGACGAGGTCTCCGCAGGCTGGCCAGCACCTGCTCGGCGGGGAGAGCAGAAATGGGTCAGGACTCATTGTTTTGCAGGTTGAGGTCAACAAATAGGCCCGACCCCCTCGCGACCTGCACGACTCTCCTGATGTGATCCGCTTCAATAGACCTCGTCATGCGTACCCAACGACAGCAGCAAGATGGCTTCCGCTCCCTCGTGGACCACGAACTCGAAGACCACTCGCAAATCGTAACCCACACTGCAGGCTCGGCAACCAGCCAGCGGCCCTCGCAATTTGTGCGTCCGCAGTGATGAGTGCGTCGCGTCCGCTGACAACTGCTCCAGAGTCCCATCCAGAGACGCGGCCTCTTCGGGATGCGACTTTAGCCTGTTCCGCAGGTCGCGAGCGAATGCTGGCGAACGCAGCAGGAGCCGCTTCATGGCTGAGCCTCACGAACCAGCTCGGACGCGGTCATGGGCTGGCACTGCCCGGCTGCGAACTCCCGGCGAGCTTGGGCCACCGCATCCACGACGCGCTCTCGCCCGCGCTCCGCCAGACGGCGGCTCAAGACCGCCAGCAACTCGGCCTGGGAGTCTGCGTCCAGCTGTTCGGCTGCGTCGAGGACATCGGAAAAGTCGATTTTCTGACTCATCGTAACCTCCCACTTGTGCCCTTGATGACAGGGATCGCCCATCATCGTATCTCCTACTCACTCCCCCGCGAAGGACAACCTCGCAATTTACCATTCCAATACTTGACCACCCACCCCGCAGACCCCTATCCTTATGAACCCCACTGCCCACTATTCAGGCGACTTATACTCCCGTGTTGTCTCGCAGTCTTCAGATCTTCCTCGATGTCGCTTCGCACCGCAGCTTTTCCAAGGCTGCGGAGGCGCGGGGGATGTCGCAGCCGGCGATCAGCCAAGCCGTGGCTCAGTTGGAAGAGCGGCTCGGGGAAGTATTGATCGATCGGGCGAAGCGGCCTCTGGAGCTTACTGCTTGCGGGCAATTGTTTTACGACGGGTGCCGCAAGCTGTGCGATGAGTACCAGGCGATCGAGGACGAGGTCCGGCAGCTGCGGCATGGCCGGATTGTGGGGCGGGTGCGGGTGGCCTCCATCTACTCAGTCGGTCTGCTTCAGATGCAGGCTTACGTCGAGAAGTTCGAGCAACTCTACCCGGACGTGAAGGTCCAACTGGAGTACCTGCACCCGGACGATGTCTATGCCCAGGTGCGGCGGGACAACGCCGATCTGGGGATCGTGTCATTCCCCCGGACTCGCACCGATCTGGAGTGTCACGACTGGCTCCAGCAGGAGATGGGGGTTGTCGTGGCCCCCGGCAACCGACTGGCGAACCGGTCGAGCGTGGAACTGACCGAGCTGCGGGACCAGCCGTTTGTGGGATTCACGCCGGACCTGACCATACGCGACGAGATCGATCGGGCTCTGCTCGATGCGGATGTCGAGGTCAAACTCGTTCACCAGTTCGACAATATCGAAAACATCAAACGGGCCGTCGAGATCGGAGCCGGGCTGTCGATCTTGCCGCTCGACAGCGTCCGCCGCGAGGTCGAGTTCGGATTACTCAAAGCGATCCCGATCGCCAATGCCCCGCTGACCCGCCCGCTGGGGATCATCCGGAAACGGGGGCGACCTCCGACGGCGGCTGTGTCGAAGTTTCGAGACCTGTTGCTCGAGGCTCAGGCGGAAGAGTCCCCGGTCTCGGCCCCGCGGATGGCAGCGGGTGCCACTTGATCGCCGCCTCTTCCCACTAACGCCGAAACACTGCTTTCCCCGTCACGGCTGACGGGTGTCCCGCCGGGCACGACGCCCCCCGGAGTTCGACTCCGGCCCCCTCATCTCCCCCCGTTTGGCCTCTGGGAATATCGAGCGAACGACCGGTTCGCTCGACCCTCCGCAGAGGCAGATCATCGAAGTCGAGATTGCGATGCAACGCCACGAAATCGAACTGACCGCCAGCGGACTCCCGCAGTCCCACGGACTCTATTCCCCCGAGACCGAGCACGATTCGTGCGGGGTCGGATTCGTCGCACATATCAAGGGCAAAGCCTCGCGACAGATCGTCGATGACGCCGCGCGTATCCTGGTCCACATGACCCATCGCGGCGCGTGCGGCTGTGAGGAGAATACCGGCGACGGGGCCGGAATCATGACCGCCCTGCCGGATGAGTTCCTGCGGAAGGTGGCCCGCCGCGACATGGGCGTCGAGCTTCCCGCGAAGGGCCTCTACGCCGCCGGTGTCGTGTTCCTCCCCAAGAACCCGGCCACCCACGACGAGTTCAAGGCCCACGTCAACGCCATCATTACCCAGCAGGGCCAGACGCTGATCGGCTGGCGGAACGTCCCGCAGGATGCGCAAGGAGCCGACATCGGACCGTCCGCCATCGCCGCCGAGCCGTGGATGGAAATGCTGTTCGTCGGAGCCGCTCCGGGGATCGACAACGCCGCCTTCGAGCGGCAGCTGTTTGTGATTCGCAAGGTCGCCTCGCACAAGATTCGTGAGTCGGCCCACCCCGAGGCCCTCGCCTTCTACTGCTGCACGCTGTCGACCCGCATCCTCGTCTATAAAGGGATGCTCACCCCCGCCCAGGTCGTCCCCTACTTCGCCGACCTCCGCGATCCCGACTACCAGTCGCACTTCGCGATGGTTCACAGCCGTTTCTCGACCAACACCTTCCCGAGTTGGGACCGCGCCCATCCGCAGCGGTTCATGTCGCACAACGGCGAAATCAACACGGTCAAGGGGAACGCCAACTGGATGAACGCCCGCCAGGGGGTCATGAGTTCACCGCTGTTCGGCGCTGACCTCCCGAAGCTGTTCCCGATCATCGAGCCGCACTGCTCCGACTCGGGGAACTTTGATAATGCGCTCGAACTGTTGCACCTCTCGGGACGCTCCTTGCCCGAGGCGGTGATGATGATGATTCCCGAGGCATGGCAAGAACACCATGACATGCCATCGTACAAAAAAACGTTCTACGAGTTCCACTCGGCGCTGCAGGAACCGTGGGACGGTCCGGCCTCGATCTCGTTCAGCGATGGGCAGTACATCGGAGCCGTGCTGGACCGCAACGGCCTGCGCCCCAGCCGCTACTACGTGACGCACGATGACCGCGTCATCATGGCCAGCGAGGTCGGCGTTCTCGACATCGATCCCAAGAACGTCAAGCTCAAGGGCCGTCTGCAACCCGGCAAAATGTTCCTGGTCGACTTCCAGCAGGGCCGCATCATCGGCGATGAGGAGCTCAAGGCCGACATCTGCCAGCGCCGTCCCTATGGCGAGTGGGTCGCCAAGCAGAAGCTCGAACTGAGTGAGTTGCCCGCCGGGTCATCCGCTCCGCACATTCGCGGCGAGGCCCTCCTCAACGCGATGCAAGCCTTCGGCTACAGCACCGAGACCATGCAGTTCATGCTGATCCCGATGCTGAACTCCAAGAAGGATCCCATCAGTTCGATGGGCGACGACACCGCACTGGCCTGCCTGTCCGACCAGCCGCGCATGCTGTCCGATTACTTCAAGCAACTCTTCGCCCAAGTGACCAACCCCGCGATCGACTCGATCCGCGAAGAGGTCATCATGTCGCTGGAGTGCTTCATCGGCCCCGAGGCGAACCTCCTCGACACCACCGAGCAGCACGCCCACCGGCTGCGCGTGCCGCACCCGATTCTGACGGACGAGGAGACCAGCGCGATCAAGGCCCTGGATGGCTATCGCGGCTGGAAGACGCGCACGATCGATATGACCTGGGCTCGCTCCGAGGGGCCCCAGGGACTTCGCCCCGCCATCGAGCGCATCTGCCGCGAAGCCGAACAGGCCATCGCCGACGGGTACGGTCTCGTCGTGCTGAGCGACCGCGCTGCCTGCTCCGATCGCGTCGGCATTCCCTCGCTGATGGCCTGCGGAGCCGTGCATCACCACCTCGTACAGAAGGAACTCCGGACCCGCCTGGGCATCGTGATTGAGACGGCTGAGGCTCGCGACGTGCATCAGTTCTGCCTGCTGGCCGGATACGGGGCCGATGCGATCAATCCGTACCTCGCCTTCGAAGCCATCCGCGACGCCAAGCATCACGGCGAACTCAAGGCTGGTTTCGACGAGCAGACGATCGTCGCCACCTACCGCGAGGCGATCAAGAAGGGGATGCTCAAGGTCATGGGCAAGATGGGGATCTCGACCCTCGCCAGCTACAAGGGGGCGCAGATCTTCGAAGCCCTCGGCATCTCGGACGAGGTCGTCAACATCTGCTTCCGCGGCACTGCCAGCCGCATCAAGGGGATCGGCTTCGACCTCATTGGCGAAGAAACCATTCGCCGTCACGAGGTCGGCTACCCCAGCCGCACCGAGCAGGAACGACTGCCCGTGCTGCCGAACTACGGCAACGTCCACTGGCGGTACAACGGCGAGCGCCACCACTGGAACCCGTTCACGATCGCCGAGCTCCAGAACGCCGCCCGCACCGGTGACAAGACCGCCTACACGCGGTTCGCCAAGCTGGTGAATGACCACGCGCACAAGGAGGGGACGCTGCGCGGCTTGCTGACGTTCAAGCCCGCGACGGCCATCCCGCTGGAGCAAGTCGAATCCGCCCAGCACATCGTCAAGCGGTTCTGCACCGGGGCCATGAGCTACGGCTCGATCTCCGCAGAGGCTCACGAGACCGTCGCCATCGCCATGAACGTCCTCCAGGGCAAGAGCAACACCGGCGAGGGCGGTGAAGACCCCGAACGGTTCAGCCCCTTCAAGTACGACGAGCCGCGCCACGAGCAGTTGCAGCAGACGATCGGTCGCTGGAACCTGAACGGCGATTCGGACAAGAACCTGTACTCGAAGCGCTCGGCGATCAAGCAGGTCGCCAGCGGGCGGTTCGGTGTCACGTCGTGGTACCTGACCAATGCGGACGAGCTACAGATCAAGATTTCGCAGGGCGCCAAGCCCGGCGAAGGCGGCGAACTCCCCGGCCACAAGGTCGACAAGATCATCGCCGCCACCCGCCTGTCGACCCCCGGCGTGGGCCTCATCAGCCCGCCTCCGCACCACGACATCTACTCGATCGAAGACCTCGCCCAGTTGATCTTCGACCTCAAGAACACCAACCCCAAGGCCAACGTCAGCGTCAAGCTCGTCTCCGAGGTCGGCGTCGGCACGGTGGCCGCTGGGGTGGCCAAGGGACACGCCGACAAGATTCTGATCTCGGGCGACTCCGGCGGCACCGGGGCCAGCCCGCTGACCAGCATCAAGCACGCCGGTCTGCCGTGGGAACTTGGCATCGCCGAAACGCACCAGACCCTCGTCATGAACGACCTTCGCAGCCGCGTCCGCCTCGAAACGGACGGTCAGCTCAAGACCGGTCGCGATGTCGTGATGGCGGCGATGCTCGGGGCTGAGGAGTTCGGTTTCGCCACCGCTCCGCTGATCACCCTGGGGTGCATCATGATGCGGAAGTGTCATCTCAACACCTGCCCGGTCGGGATCGCGACGCAAGATCCCGAGCTGCGGGCCAAGTTCACCGGCCAGCCGGAACATGTCATCAACTACCTGTTCATGGTGGCCGAGGACGCACGGCAGATCATGGCCGAACTCGGGTTCAAGTCGATCGACGAGATGGTCGGACGGGTCGACTGCATGGAACTCAACCCGGCGGTCGCGCACTGGAAGGCCAAGCACCTCGACCTGTCGCCGATCCTCACGCTGGCGCGTAAGCCGCATGCGAATGTCGGCACCTACAAGCAAGTCGGCCAGAAGCACGGCCTGGAAGAGACGCTCGACCAGACGCTGCTCATCCCGCAGTGCCGCGAGTCGATCGACCGGGCCGAGAAGATCGTGCTGGATGTCAACATCCAGAACATCGACCGCGCGTTCGGCACCACGCTGAGCCATGAGGTGTCGAAGAAGTGGGGGCCGCAAGCCCTCCCCGAAGACACGATCCGCATCCGCGCTCGTGGCTCGGCGGGCCAGTCGGTGGCCGCCTGGGCCGTCAGGGGTGTGACGATCGAAGTCATCGGCGATGCCAACGACTTCTGCGGCAAGGGCCTCTCCGGTGGCAAACTGATCGTCTACCCGCCGGATGACGTGACGTTCCAGCCCGAGGAGCAGATCCTCATCGGCAACGTCGCCCTCTACGGTGCGACGAGCGGAGAAGCCTACTTCCGAGGCCGCGCTGCCGAACGCTTCTGCGTCCGCAACTCGGGAGCCTCAGCCGTCGTGGAAGGCTGCGGCGACCACGGCCTGGAGTACATGACCGGTGGCCGCGTGGCGATCCTCGGCCCGACTGGTCGCAACTTCGCAGCTGGCATGTCGGGCGGCGTGGCCTACGTCTACGCTCCCGATTTCAAGGAGTTCAAAGCCAACTGCAACCCGGAACTGGTCGACCTCGATTCGCTCGACGAGGAAGAAGATGTCATCGAGCTGCGCGAATTGCTGACCCGCCACCAAGTCTTCACCGGCTCGACCGTGGCTGCGCGGATGCTGGACGACTGGGAAGCCAGCCTGAAGAAGTTCGTGAAGGTCATGCCGCGTGACTACAAGCGAGCCCTAAAGGAACTCCAAGCCGAGGCCGCGGCGGCAGCGGCGGGAGAGCAAACCCCGGTGGCCGCCCAGCGATAGACACCCTCGATAGCCGTCGAGCTTGCTCGACGTTCCCCGTCGCCGAATTGACTCACGGAGTACACCCATGAGCAGCATTCTGGAAGCCCCGAATCCGCCGGTTTCGTCGCACGACGAAGCCCCGGTGTCGCCGCGCACGCTGGAAGACCTCGTGCAGCAGTTGGGGGGCATTCCCCTGTCGCGAGTTCGTCTGATTCCGGCAATTGGACAAGCCAGTGAATCGGATTTGTTGGCCAGCACTCATCGACTTTGTGAACTTGCTCAAGGAACGGTTCTGGAGAAGGGTATGGGATTCTTTGAGTCAGTATTGGCTTCTGTGCTCGTTCACTTGTTCCGTTGCTGGCCTCTTTGCCGTAAGACAGGGTTTGTCGTCGGCGATGGCGGGTACACACGTTTGCGCCCCGGGCTCGTTCGAGTTCCCGATGTCGCGTTCTTCACATGGGACAGGATTGGATCACGGACTGCTCCTCGGGATCCGATTTGCAAGTCTGTGCCAAATCTCGCCGTTGAGATCGTGAGTGCCTCGAACACTCGTGCCGAGATGGACCTGAAGCGAGCCGAGTATTTTCAGGCGGGGGTCGAAGTTGTCTGGTTTGTGTATCCGGAGACAATCACGGTCGAGGTGTGGAGCACACCTCGCGACTGCCACATTTCGGGGATCAATGACACGCTAGACTGTACCCCATTTGCTCCAGGGCTCACGATCTCCATTCGTGAGTGGTTCGACCTCGCCAGCGAAGGCGAATAAGTCAGCAACCCACTCGACCGACTCACACACTGACAACTCACCACTGACGACTGAAAACTCTCATCATGGGCAAACCCACCGGATTCAAAGAATTCCTCCGCCAGACCGCCACCGAGCGGGCTCCGGAGCTGCGGATTCTCGATTGGAATGAGTTCAACGAGAAGATCCCCAATGCGGACCTGAAGAAGCAGGGAGCCCGCTGCATGGACTGCGGCATCCCGTTCTGTCACACCGGCGATCTGATGGCCGGGATGGCAGCCGGGTGTCCGTTGCACAACCTCATTCCGGAGTGGAACGACCTCGTCTACCACGACCAGTGGAAGGAGGCCAGCGACCGCCTGCACAAGACGAACAACTTCCCCGAGTTCACCGGGCGCGTCTGCCCCGCCCCCTGTGAGGGATCGTGTACCCTCGGCATCAACGAGCCGCCGGTCGCCATCAAGACGCTCGAGAAGGCGATCGTCGACCGCGCCTTCGCCGAGGGCTGGATCAAGCCGGTCAAGCCCCACTCCCGCACCGGCAAGAGGGTCGCCGTTGTCGGCTCCGGCCCCGCGGGTCTCGCAGCCGCCGCCCAACTCAACCAGGCCGGGCACCTCGTGACCGTCTTCGAGCGGGCCGACCGCATCGGCGGACTGCTGATGTACGGCATCCCCAACATGAAGCTGGAGAAGGATCTCGTCGAACGGCGGATCAACCTGCTCGCCGATGAGGGGATCGTATTCAAGACGGGCGTCGAGATCGGTAAGGACATCCACTCCAAGGAGCTGATGAGCCAGTTCGACGCCGTGGTCCTGGCGGTCGGTTCGACCTCGCCGAACGACTTCTTCGCCAAGACCCCCGGACGCCAGCTCAAGGGGATTCACTTCGCGATGGAGTTCCTGCACGCCAACACCAAGAGCCTGCTCGACTCCGACCTGAAGGACGGCCAGTACATCTCGGCCAAGGACAAGCATGTCGTCGTCATCGGCGGCGGCGACACCGGGAACGACTGCCTCGGCACCTCGCTCCGCCACGGGTGCCAGAGCCTCGTGAACTTCGAGGTCGTCCCTCAATCCCCGACTGAGCGTGCCCGGAACAACCCCTGGCCGCAGTGGCCGAAAGTCTTCAAAGCCGACTACGGTCACGCCGAAGCCGCGACCGTCTTCGACTACAGCCAGAACCCCAACAAGACGCTGCAGCACGACCCGCGCGAGTACGCGATTCAGACGACCGAGTTCCTCGGCGACGCCGACGGCAACCTCCGCGCGATCCAGACCGTCCAGCTCGACTGGTCCAAACCCGACCCCGACAAGAAGACCCCCTTCTCGGTCGTCCCCCACAGCGAAAAAGAGTGGCCCGCCCAACTCTGCTTCCTGGCCCTCGGCTTCAAAGGCCCCGAGCAAACGATTGCTGACCAGCTCGGCCTGGATCATGACCAGCGTTTCAACTTCAAGGCCGACTACGGCAAGTACGCCACGAACATCCCCGCCGTCTTCGCCGCCGGCGACTGCCGCCGAGGCCAAAGCCTCGTCGTCTGGGCCATCAATGAAGGCCGCGAAGCCGCCCGCGAATGCGACCGCTACCTGATGGGGAAGACCGGACTGCCGTGAAGAGACAGCGAGCGGCGGACGTAAGTCCGCCGTGTTGGGTGACGCTGTCATATTCATCGGCGCGGTCTGGCCACAGAACGTCGCACCGGCACGGGGGACTTACGTCCCCCGCTCGCTGTCGCTAACCTTTCAGTACGCACCTCTCACCTTTCCGTCGGGGCCATGATGGCGGTGGAACAATCATTTCAAGAACAAGTCCTCGCGAAGATCGGTGAGGCCCAGTCCTCGGGCGGGGACAAGCTGAACCTCACCGACATCCAGCATCCAAATGCAGAGGCCACCGAGTGGGTTGCCACGCAGATTCAATCGCAACTGCCGCGCCTCACCGAGCTCTCCCTGTGGAATAACAACATCGACGATGTTGGAGTGCGGGCACTCGCTGAGGTGTTTTCGCAGGGCGGGCTATCGCAGCTCGCCGTACTCTATCTGGCTCACAACCGGATTGGCGACTCCGGAATGGTTGCACTCGCGGAGGCGGTGTCGGAAGGGGGACTGCCGCAGCTTTCTACCCTTGATCTGGGAGCCAACTCTATAGGCGATGCCGGAGCGAAGGTTCTCGTGGAAGCGACCACGCACGGGGGGCTGCCTCGACTAACATACCTCTCTCTCTGGGGAAACCAGATTGGCGAGGCTGGAGCGAAATCTCTCGCGGAAGCGACCGAGCACGGGGGACTTTTGTGGCTCACTTCACTCAACTTGGGGAACAACCTAATCAGAGAGGCAGGGGTGCGGGCTCTGTCAGACGCAGTGTCAAAAGGAGGGCTGCCGCAACTTGCAACGCTCTTACTCGGGTCCAACCAGATTGGTGATGCTGGCGCAGTGACTCTGGCGGAGGCAGGGCGGCAAGGGGGGATGCCGCTGCTCATGTCACTCGATCTGTGGGGGAACCAGATTGGCGAGGCAGGGGCGATGGCTCTGGCAGAGGCGATCCGCACGGGGCATTGGTCGAAGCTGACGGAACTGAACCTCGACAACAATGGTCTAAGCGTAGAGCAAGCATTACTCGAACTGAAAGACCCACAGCAGCTCGCTAATGCGATTTTGGGACTCCCATTCGTCCCTGCCCCTCCGCAGGCTGAATCAGTGGCCAAGGAGACTTCCAGCAGCGAGTCCCAGACTGCGCAGCCACCAGAATCGGTCAGCAAGGCAGTCGCCAATCCCAATTTGCAATTCCGCCGAGGAGCCCCAGCCTCAATGGGGGACGAGCCAGCGTCAGTGGATCTCCTGGGGCGTGATCCCTGGATCACGGCTTTGGCTGCGATGTTCGCGTCGCCGGAACAGTCGACTCCGTTCACGCTGGCCCTGTTCGGGGATTGGGGCGGGGGGAAGAGCAGCTTGCTGCGACTGTTGACGAAACGCTTACGGGAACAGACGAGACACGCCGATTCGATCGAGTTTGACTTTGCGACGTTCAATGCCTGGGAGTATGAGAAGACCGACAACATCGCAGCTGGGCTGGCTCAGGAGGTGGTCAAAGGGTTGGTGGAAGGGGCTGCGCCTGGACTCGACAAAGCGGCATCAATCTGGGGGCGATTCTGGCACTGGTTCTCGCATCGATGGAAACGCTGTCGCTTGGCCCTGAATTTTGCCGCTCGGGAGCATGGCTGGCGATTCTGGCGATTCCCGATCGGCATGCTTTTGCTGAGCGGTCTGCTGATCGCCGGATGGGAGTTCCCGCTGATTCCCCAGACACTGGAGAGTTTGATTCCGCAGTGGATGAAGGGCGCCCAGGGGGGAATTGCCGCCGCGATCCCTGCATTCTTTGGTTGGACCGTGATGATTGGATGTTTCGCGTGGGGCTGGAAGAACCTCAGCGAGTTACTGGAACACCCGCTGAGCGTCGAGATGCATACGTTCTTGCAGCTTCCCGGCTACAAGCAGCATCTGGGGACGGTTCCTGTCCTCAAGCAGCAGATTCGGACACTGTGTGAGATGCGGCTCGGGAAGCAGGGAGACCGCACGCGGCGGTTGATCGTGTATGTCGACGATCTCGACCGCTGTTCCCCTGAGTGCATCGTCAGTACGCTGGAGGCGGTACGGTTGGTGATGGATCTGGAGCACGTGATTGTGCTGATTGCTGTTGATCCCCGGATTGCCCTCAAGGCCGTCGGCCATCACTATCGCGAATTGGCCGACAAGCATCGCACGAGCGAAGAGATTGCACGCGAGTATCTGGCGAAGATCATCCAGCTACCGGTGCAGTTGCCACCGGTGAACAAAGAGCAGTTGACGACATTTGTTCGGGAGAAGCTGTTTGGTGCGGTGATGGATTCAATAGTGTTTTCGCGAGGATTTAGCGATGCGCTAGAATCGATGGTAGTCACGATTCCTGGAATTCAACTCGAACCCGCCACTGGTGGTTCGGAAGTTAGATATGCATTATCCCTTGCAGATCCTGGACCGATTGCAAGTCGGAACTCGATCGTTCGAACTGTGGCTCCTCCCCCCATTGTTTCGTCAAATCTCAAGGAGCTTCAGCGACAACTTGTTCTGCGAGACAGCATTTCCGACCGCGATGAGTTCATCGAACAGGTTCAAAAATCGGGTTTCCAGAACCCTCGTCAGCTGATTCGCCTTAGAAACGGCTTCCGACTGCTGAAGGTCGTCGCTCACGAGTCTCAACTGGATGTTGAGCATGGCGACTTGTTGGCGAGGTTGTTCCGACTTGAAAGCGAACGACTCAACCTTGGCAAACCGGGAGCGACTGCCAGCGCATCCCCTCTCGCCGAGAACTCGATCCTGGACGAAATGGTCAAAGCAGTCGTCCTGCCGCAGTTTTTGCAGCCGCAAGCGAATGCAGAACCGGATGCGACTTCGCAGACAACGCCTACTTCATGACATTTGATGCGGGGATTTTTCCGGAACTGTAGCAACTCGGCAAGCGGACAGAGAATCCGTAATGTGGGATCGGCTTCCGGTCTGTCTTTGGCTGAAGATGACAGGCTGGAAGCCTATCCCACGGGTCAGACAAGTCTGTCCACTCCCTCACGGTTGCCGCTTGAGGATCAGCAAATAGTTCCCCTTGTCGGTGGCCATGGTGGTCGGGCGGGTGCGGTTGCGACCGGTGACGCACCATTGGAGGGTGTCGCCGGTGACTTCGTAGACGTCCATGTCGGTGCGGCCGGCCTGAGTACCGGTGGTCTGCTCGGCGTCGAGCGTTCCCGACTTGGCGTTTCCAGTCATGGTGTCGGTGCCGCTGCTCAGACCACCGGGGGCGCGGTTCCTGCTGAGTTCTTTGCTCGACCGATCCCGGACCCCAGTGTTCACTGTTCCGATTAGGAGGTTGGAGTCCAGCCTTTAGGCTGCTGCGGAGCAGGCTAAAGCCTGAACTCCAACCCCGATTCTGAGTCCTGACAGGGCACTACTTCTCCTCGGTCGGGGCCGGGACGTAACTGAATCGGTGGTTCGAATGGGGATCCCCCAATCGCAGTTCCACCCACCCCTGTTCGAGATCGCGCTCGACCGTATACTCGAGACTCGTTTTGGGGATCGAGGTGTCCAGCACGACCTTCCCCGTGCGGGCATCGAGGCACCAGTAGCGTGCGTGGGGCTGGGGATCTTTGGGCTCCTTCCAGAGATCGGCGCACACCAGGAGCGGCACATCGCGGACCTGATCCAGGGACAGGGTGCGGTTCTCGATCCGGCGGGTCCACTGGTATCCCCCCGAGAGTCGGTCAAACGCATGCAGCGGACCGTTAACGAAGGCCCGCCGCCAACCGGGTTGCGACTGGAACACCTGAGCCGCATTGAGCAGCCGCTTTTCAGTGACCGGGGACGACAACGAGACGTAAATCGTCCGCTCGGTCACAGCGGTCACGATCTGTTGCAGGCCACGAGGGACTTCGACCTTCGACTCGCGAACGGTCTGGCCGGTGCGGATGTCGAGGAACACGACTTTCCCCTCCGCTGTGAGAACGCCGAGCCAGTCTTCGTCGATCTCAAACGCCGCCGAGCCGGGCGAGAACATTCTTTCCCAAAGAGTGGTCGGGCCGGAGAGATCGACCATCCGCAGTTGCAACTCGGCCGGAGCCACCGTCACGGGCTTCGCGGGTGTCGGCGCGGTGGCCTTGTCGGGTGCCCCAAACGGAGTCCCGGGGGCAGGCTGTCCCGTGGCGACCAGAGCCAGTCGACCCCAGTGTTTGAGCAGCCCCTCGGGCGGGAACGCCGACTGGTAGGACCGCAGAGTCCGGCCATCCATCGGACTGAGTACATCGATCGTCGGCTGCCCGTCATGAGTCATGACGATCACGCCCACATCGCCGAAGGTCCGCACCCCCGGCGGCATGTCATACCGCCGCCACAACTCGCGCCCCGTGGCCGTGTCCAGGCAGACCAGCATCCCCTGTTGCAGGAAGCACAGTGTCCCGGCACTCACCGGACCGACCCACGTGGTGCGATGTCCGTGGGCGTCAATGAACTCGACGGGGGGCCGAACGAAGCCCACCACCTGCGGGACGGTGCGTTTTTCAAACGACAGGAGGCTGTTGTCCTCGTTCCCCAGCGTGTCGATCGGTTCATTCGTCTTGTCCTGCGGATCGGACTTGGGGGGCCAGAGGATCGTGTCATTCTTGAGAGAACTCGTTGTCTCTCCACGGGAGTTCAGGCTCGACACGCAGAACACCTCGGTGCCCACCTGGACCACCAGGAACTGGCCGAACGCCCAGCCGCGCCTAAGATCCGGGTGGTGCTGTCGATACTCATGGTTGTACTTGGACGGCGGCAGCGACAGGGTCCAGGGCTTCTTCTTGCCGAGACCCGAGAACCGCAATTGAGACGGCCCGATGGGGGCGTAGGTCACATTCAAGTGATCGAACAGCGTCCCGCGTTCTGCTCGAATCGGGAGGGGCACTTGATTCTCAGCGGCCATATGTGACTCCTTCGAGGTCACGATCGGCTCACGATCCGGCCACGCGGTCCGGCGATCACTGTCGATCCGCGTCAGGACCGGGGAGTACGCGGGGACCGACTTCACAATCTCACGGGGAGTCTCGCCGCCGCGCACTGCGATCTCGCCAAACCGCCGTTGCAGCTGTTCGATCAAACCCGCCGCATCGCCCCAGTCGCCACGGGCCATGTCCAGTTCGGCCAGCCTCCACAGAGCCGCCGCCGCTGCGGGTCCGGCCTCGTGAGCCGATTGCCGACGGAGGTCGAACTGTTGGATGGCCAGTTCGCTGAGCGTCTTCCCCGCGAAGGGGCGCTCCAGGGAGCGCTGCGGGAGAAAGCTCAGTTGCTCCAGCGGGCGGGCGAGGTCGCCGACCTGGGTGGCCGGGAGAGACGCCCATTGCTGGAATGCCGTGAGAATGGCGCTGCGTTGTTCGGGCGATGCGGAGTCCCACAAATCCTGCATAATTCCACGCAGCACCGCTTCGAGTCGGACCGTGCGCGCGGAATCCAGTCCGCTGGCCCCGGTTGGTCCCGCCTGTCGAGAGGCCAGCAGGTCCACCTCCCACGACTCCGGCTGGAGTTCCAGCAACCGAAACAGGTGATTCAAGGCCGTGGGCAATTCCCGATCGATCACGGCCCGGTGCAGGTCGCGATACGTGGTCTCGGCATCCACCCACTCGGCCAGCGGACGCGGCCAAGTCTGCGTGGAGCGAGAGGCCCAGTCGATCTCCACCGGCGGACGTTGAGCCACGGGCCCGGCGGGGGGTGGCTTGCTCGCGGGGCGCATCGACAGCCCGTTGACGCGGGTGGTCAGAAGTGTCGCCTTTCGCTCCGCGAAAGGACGTTCTTTCGCGGAGCGAAAGACGACTCTCTGCGATGCCTCGATCACTGGCTGATTCACCCCGACGCGGTCGTTCCGAATCAGAAACTGCTCGGCGGCTCCCGCGATTCGCAGCTGCGACCCCGACCAAGCCAGCAGCGGCTCTCCGGTGGCTTGGTCCCCCGAGGACGACGCTGACGCTTCCCCGGTGGCGGGATTCCACGCGACTTGCCGACCATCGCGGAGGGCCAACTGGCACACCGCGCCCGTCCACGATGCGGTAACGACCGGCACCGGGGACCTGTACTCGCGTTCGACGTGTCCATCGGTCAGCCGCAGCGAGCGGGCAAAGCCGCTCCCCGCGATCACAATCCGTTCCCCATCTCCGCCGACCAGAGTGCGCGCTCCGGCGGTGGGAACCTCCCACTTCAAATCACCGGACTGAGCGTCGAGACAGCGAATCTGATTCGTCTCCGGAGAGGCATACACCAAATTCGTCCCCAACAGCACCAGTTGGGGCGTTTGCCAACCCGCCATCCATGACCAGCCAAATCGATCGACGGGCGGCTGCAGCATGCCGGGAGCCACTTCGACATCATCCCGAGCATGTCGAAACCCCCAACTCAGTTGGCCGGTGTAAACATCAATCGCCGCGACCGCTCCGGTCCCCGTGGCACAGATCGCCAAACCCTTGTGCCACACGATGGGGCACGCCTGGATCATGCGGCGAGGGTCCAGGACCAGGAGCGGGGCATCGCCCAGCACACGGACCCCATCGACCTCATCCAGGCTCCCCGTCCTGGCGTCCATCCGCAACATCAACAGGCGGTCCCGTTGCTGGACCACCGAGTACAGGCTCGCTCCCTGCAGCACCGGTGGCCCGAAGAGAGACGTGCCTTGATACCGCTCGCCCCACACCTCATGCGACTTCCACTGCACCGACCCATCGGCCAGTGAGTAGGCCACCACGGTCAGATCGGGAACGGGCGAGTACCCTTCGGACGGGGGAGTGTTCGGAGCCGGTTGAGGCTTGGGAGCGGGCTTGCTGAACGGGGCCTGCTCGATGCAATAAACACGCTCGCCATCACTGGTCAGCTGGCCGAAGATCGAGTTCCGCAGAACGCGATGCCCGAGTTCCATCCGCAAGCGGCGCTCGAGGTTCGGGTCCGATTTCGCGTCGAGTTGGGCGATGAGCTTCATCGCGGGATCGGCGATCGGCTTCCGCCAGAGAACCTCGCCCGAGTGCCGCTGGACGCAGACGATCTCGGTCAGCGAGCGCCACACAATCCGGTCGTCCAGTACGAGGGGGCGAATCACCAGGGACGGCTGGACGCCTTGGCGGGAGAGGTCGTTGAGGACCTTTCGCAGGAGTACGAACACCGGGGGCGGCACTTCGGATGGTACGTCCCAGGATGCCATCGCATCGGGCGGGTCCGGGTTTTTCCGGGGTGTCGCGGGTCCAGTCGCCACCGATCGAAACGGACTCGGACCGAGGGGGACCGGGTATTGGGCCGCCAGTTGTTCGGCGAGGTCAGAACCTCCCACTTCCCGCAGAGCCGAGACCCATAACTCGATCAGCTTCGGGCTCTCCTGGGCCGCTCTCCAGGGGGCGGGGCTGTGTTCGATCCAGTGCTGCGCCGATTGAATGACCTTGTCAAACTGCCCGTGATCGTAGAACTGGGAGGCCAGCGTTTCGACGCACTCGCGCGCGGTGGGGGTGAAGGGGTAGCGATTGGCGATGGTCGCGAGAATGGCCGCATCGCCGGAAGCCAGGGCCTCGCGGAGTTCCCCCGCAGCGCGGACTTCGGTCTCGCGGCGGAACTGCTCGCGGACCTCGACCGAGCCCGTTCGCAGCAGCCGGGTGGTCTCGTCCCGGATGTCCCGAAACGATGTCCCGACTTGGATGTTGTGCGGCTTGTCGAGCGACAAGAACTCGCTCAGCATCCGCACCCCATCGACGCTGTGGCCCGTCGCGAAAGCGGTGTGTGCCCCGCGCAGCCGAGTCTCCATCTCCCGGTCGCGCGCGAAGGAGAGTGATCGCCCAAGGCTCCCCTTGAGGTCGGGATCTTGAGTCGATTTCTTTGGAGTCGCGGGGGCTTGGGCGCAGGCGGATGAGGCCAGCGCCAGTAAGAGTAATCCGAGGGACAAGATCGGGAGGGCGAGGCTCGGGAGGGCGAGGCTCCTGCCGAGCCGCAGCCTGAAGAGGATTTCGCACCCGGCTCGCAGTTCTGAGTTCTGCCCCCTCTCCCCCACGATCGACATAGATTTCGGAGGAGACTCGACTGTGGGGGAGAGGGCCGGGGTGTGGGGGCCAGGGAAATCCCCCTCACCCCGACCCACTCCCCCGTAGGCGGAGCCACGTGCGCTGGCATCCCTCCGGGATGCGTGGCGTATCTCCACTCCGTCCGGTGGTATCGCTGCGCTCAACCACCGGCTATGGGCTGATATCCCTTCGGGATAGACAGGCACGCATCGATCATCCTCAGTCGCGTGGGCTTTAGCCCACGACAGCTGGAAGACATCGCTCTCGCGTGGGCTAAAGCCCACGTTACTCACCGTGCTGTTCGGTTTCCCCACGGGATCACCCTCTCATCGCTTTCGTTCTTGGCCTTAGAGGCCCACCGCCCGGCGAAACTCTTCCATCTGCTCTTCCAGCCGGGACACCTTGTCCCGCAGAGCCGCGATCTCCTCGGCCATCGCGGTCAGGGACTGATCTCGCCCAGCGGGCCGTGTGGCCCCCTCTCGGGGTACGTCTTCTGTGTCGGCTGCGTTGAAGTTTCCCGGGGTGAGTTTCTGATTCTCCCCATCCAGGTAGAACGTGTGATCCACCTCGACCCCGCGCCGATCGAGCGGGCCATTGGCCTGCACGTACCCTTGGGCCTGCAACTCCACCAGTGCCGCCTTCAGAATCTCCTGGCTGTCGATCGGCGTCATCCGGCTGGCCCGCGTCCGCAACTCACCCGGCTGTTGCCGACCTCGCAGCAGCAGCTCGGTGAGGATGGCCAGCTGGACTTCACTGAATGGATACCGCTTCCGCATGTAGTGCCGGAACCGCTCGGCCCGCGCCCCATCGGTATGCACCACAGCCGCCACGCCCGCCTCGCGAAGTTCGTCGAGGATCTCGCGGACCTGCTCCTCGGAGTAGTTCGTGACCGGGTCGCGGTTGTTCTTCTGATTGCACCCCGAGGTACACGCCTTGACCGTCAATGGATAGACATCGGGCGTCGTGAACGCCTTCTCCAGCAGCACCCCGAGTACGCGCCGCGCCCCCCGCGCGAGTTGCTTCGGACCGGGCACCGTCTTGTCATCCAGATCTGTCGCTTCCATTGTTCGTCCTGATGAACCGAAGGTCAGCTGCACCGGGCCAGCTGCACCGGGCCACCCGCCCCACAGCCGCCATGGCCTCTCCTACGTCCAGCAGGCTACCACACTTTGGGGGAGTTGAATATCGGTGAATGTCCCAGCCGCTTCCACACGCGACACTACAGACCGTTTCGATCCAGCGTCAAACCGCAATGAGTGCATGCGAGGATTCGATACTGCCGCTTCCCTCCATGACGAACCTGTAGGTCACAGGAGGTACATTGGGGCTCGCTCAACCATCCCGCACGTTGAATCGTCTGTTTTCCACATTCCGGGCAAAATGCTCCGATGGCAGTATCCACGTCGTTCTCGCACCCCGGGCAGCAAGGAAGTCGAGTTGGCAACATGGTCATCAGGACCAGGAAGCCCACGAGGCACAGTCCAAAGCAGATACCGTTCCATGGATCGGGACCGAAAGCCACGACGATCGCACAAATAATAGTCGTCACTGCCACTCCAGCAACGATCTTCTCCCGACTGCGATGTTTCAGCAGGCGTGCTTGATATCGCTCGTAGAGTTCAGCCAGGTCTGCCTTCGAATAACCACTGGCCAGTTTCTGAGGCACTGTGACCAGCGGTGTGAGGTAAAAACGAAATCGCTTCATTCCCACGGCAGATATCCGTTCAACGAATAGAAACAGGTCTCAAGCCAACATGGCAATATATACAACCAAAACAGATACAGACGTTGCCTTGTAACGGTCCAAAAGTTCACGAAGAGTTCCGGAGGGCACAAAATTCCGGGCCGCCCTCACCGCCTCGTCGAGTTCGGCGTCGCTGAAACCGTGGCTGACCTTGAGCTTGGTCAACAGTCGCCCTGATCGATCGACAATCTCCACCGGCTCTCTCGATTCGTCGAGGAAGCGTTGCTGTTCTTCGGTAATCATCAGTTGGGACATGGCGGCTCTCCGTCTCACCTGATCTTATCGGTCAATCGGGCGTGAGTCGATCCATGATTCGTGACCCGCCCACATGAGGGTGCATTCGCAGATCTCCGGAGGACTCATCGGTTCCCGCACGCAGTCTCTCTCTGGCTGAAAGCTGACCGCTGATCGCTGAAAGCTCCCCCCCCGCCCGTACACTGGTCGACCCCACGCCCCGGCCCGTACGATGCCGGGATGCAGATCGAGCAGCTATTCCTGGAGAGCTTTGGCATCTACAAGTCGCGTCGACTGGAGTTCGGCGACGGGTTGCAGGTGGTGTTTGGTCCCAATGAATCGGGCAAGACGACGCTGCTGGCGGCGTTGCGGCAGACGCTGTTCGGGATGCCGCATCAGAGCCACTACGCCTTCGACGGGACCACGACGACGCAAGCGCGGGTGCGGCTCGCGGATGGTCGGCGGATCTCGCTGACCCGCAAGAAGACGCGCGGGCCGGGACTGACGGGCGAGTTCGACGAAACGCGAGAGCCGCTGACCCCGGAGGTGTGGGAGCGGTGTCTGACCGGAGCGACGGCGGGGCTGTTTGAGAACCTGTTTGCGATCTCGTTACGGGAGCTGTCGTCCGGGGAGGAGAGCCTCAAGAGTGCGGGGCTGACGGAGGCTCTGTTTGGGATGGCGATCGGAGGGATGGCCCGGTTTCGCCAACTCGACGAGACGCTCCAAGGCCAATGCGAAGAACTCTTCAACCCCAATGGCAACGCGAAGAAACCGCGCGTCAACTCACTCAGCCGCGACATCGTGGAGGCCGAGAAGCACTACAACGCCGCTCGGTTCTCGACGCGGGACTATACCGGGTTCCAGGAGCAGATCGCCGAGCATGAGGCCCTGGCCCAGCGCATCCGCGATGACCGCGACACCTGCCAGCGACGGGATCGCCAGTTGGAGCGGATCGAATCGGCGCTCTCCGCGTGGCGCGAGGCGGAGCAGCGGCGTACGGAACTGGCGGCCCTCGGACCGGTCGGCGATCTCCCCTCGGCGATCCTCGGCGACCTCCAGACCCAGTGTGCCAAGCGGTCGGAACAACTGGCCGAACTCGACCGGCTGGAGCAGCGTGTCGCCTCTCCGCTGGCCGAGGCACCGCTGGAAGGAGCCGAGTTACTCCCGCATGAGACGGTGATCCGCCAACTCGCCGATCAAGTCGCCCGCGTCCGTGAGTCCCTGATCGAGCGTGACTCCCTTTCGAAATCGCTGGCCGAACTCGAGCAGCATGTTGCCCATGAACTGACGACGATTCAGCCCGGCTGGACTGCTGCCGACTTGCACCGCGTCACGGCCAGCCTGGCCCAGCGGGAGACCGTTCAACGACTCAGCGAGGAGGCCGCGCGGCATCAGCGGTCGGTGGAGTTGCTCAAGTCGCGGCGGTCGGAACTCGAAGAGCATCGCAGCCGGATCGAACTGGAGCTGCGGCATCTCCCGGAGACTGACCGCCTGGAAGAGATCCGCGACCTGCTGCAGCGTGCGGAAGAATATCGCGTCGTGGCCAAGCGGCACCACGAGGTGGCTCCCACACTGGAACGACTCATTGCCCAAACCCGCCAGCCGGAGGTGCAGTTGGCCAGCGTGGTCGGCGTCTCGGTGGAGGTTCTCGGGTCACTGGAGGTGCCTCTGGGTTTGACCGTCGATCAGTATGTGACGCGTGTGGACCTCATGACTCGCGATCGGGATCAGGCCCGATCGCGTGTCTTCGATGCCAAACTCCAATTTACCGAATCCCGCGAAACATTGGCACGCTTCGATCGCGATCACGAAGTCTACGACCGTTCTGACCTCACAAAACTGCGAGCGCAACGCGAGGTCGGTTGGTCGCTGATTGCTCAGCGATATATCGACGGCAAGGCCGACCCCGCAGCGATCGACGTGTGGACCCAGGGCCACCCCGACCGACTCGTCGATCTGTATTTGAAGCGGATCGAGGTCGCCGATTTACTGGTGGACCGCTTGCTGGCGAATGCCGCTCGCATGGGCGAGCGGCAGCAATTGGTCTATCAGGCTGAGCAGTGCGAAGCGCTGTGGGCCGAGCGAGTCGCGGAACAAGACCGTCTCGCAGCCGAGTATTCGGTCTTCGAGGTGGAGTGGCAATCCGAGTGGCCCTCGTCCCCGTTTCGCATCCGCACCCCGCGCGAGATGGCGGAGTGGTTGAAGTTGCGGTCGCAGTGGCTCGATGGTCGCCAGTCCCTCGAGCAACAGCAGGCGGAGCAGGCCCGCCGCGCGAAGTCGATGGAGCAATTCGAGTCCGAATTGCAGAGGGCCTTTCCCAAAACTTCCGCCGCGAAAAAGTCGGACGCCGTGGTCCGGGTGGCGCTGCTCGCCGCCACGGAACTCGAGCGCAGTCTGACGGAGTCCATGCAGTCTCGCGAACGCCTGACACAGGAGTTGCACAAGGTCTCTGTAAAGTGCGAGGCACGCGATCGAGAACAGTCCGAGCTCGCGTTGGGCGGGGTCGAGATTGAGGCTCGCAAAGCTGCGTTCCTCGACCAACTCGGCCTGCCCGGCGTGTGGGATCTCTCGGTCGCGGCCCGCGTCGTTGCGAGACTGACTGAGGTCCAATCGCTCGACCAGAAACGGAACAGCACGCAGCAGCGATGGCAACTCGTGCAGCAACAGTGCGAGGCGTTCGCCGAGCGGGCCCATCCGTTGTCCGCGGAACTGGGGAGGCCGTGGATCGACTCGCTTCAGGCGTGTGACCAGATCCTCATCTGGCGTGCGGACCTTGATGAACGTCGCCGTTTGGAGTTGGAACAGACGCGGTTGCTGTCGGAGCGATCGACCTCGGAGAAGCTCATCGATCGGCTGCGCGAGCAGATCCAGGGACTCGATGAACGCATTGAGGCGATCCGTCGAGAGCTGCCCGAATTGGCGGGGCTTGACCTCCCCGGGTTGCTCGACGCAGCCGATCGTGCGGAAGCACTTCGCACCCAGTTGCGTGAACTCGATCATCAGTGGCAGGCCCATGCGGACGGCGATGAGGGGTTCGCTTCAGCGTTGCGAACCTCGACGCTGGATGAGGTGCGAGACGAACGCCAGCGCCTCGCCCGGCAGATGCGGGAGCGCGACGAAGAACGCACGCGGGAACTCGCCAGTGCCGAGACGGTGCGTCGCGATCTGCAATCGCGAGAACAGGAGACCGTCGCTCTCGAACGCGGGCAACACCTGGAGGGGCTGCGGGCTCAACTCGGTGGCGCGGTCGATCGGTGGGTGCCGCTGGCCCTGGCTCGGCATCTGATGGAGGCCGCTCGCGTTCGTTTCGAGAAGACTCAGCAACCGCAACTCCTCGTCGAGGCCGGACGGATCTTCGAGCAACTGACTCTGGGTGAGTACGTCCAACTCACGCGTTCTGTCGGGCAAGTCACCGTGCTACAGGCGATTCCCAAGTCCGGGCTGGCCAAGACCGCTGCGGAGATGAGCACCGGCACGCGGGAGCAGTTGTATCTGGCGATCCGATTGGCGTACCTGAAGCAGTATTCGCAGCGGGCCGAGCCGTTGCCGCTGGTCATGGATGACGTGCTGGTGAACTTCGATGAGGACCGGGCCAAGCAGACCTTGCGAGTGCTGAACGACTTCTCGCAGTCGCACCAGATCCTGTTCCTCACCTGCCACCGGCGGATGGTGGAGTTGGTGCAATCAATCCGCCCAGAGCTAACGCCGATTGAGTTAAAGCCGGGAAGCGTGGCGGGGGTCGAGGCTTCGCCCGTGGTGCCGTCGGTCGAGGCACTCCCCTCGAAGCCCAAGCGATCACCTCGCAAACCCGCCAGTCGAACGAATGAATCTGAGAAGCCTGAACATCCGGTCCTCTTTCGAGAGGGGACTTGAGTGGACATCCGACCGTCTTTCGCCAGGACTCCGGGAGTCGCCCGTAGCCACGTTTCGCCAGAACGTGGACGATTGGGACAACACGCTCGGCGCTCGAGCATACGCCGTTCGGGGGTCAACCTCTTGTCCCCTCTCCCCCGCGAATGGCATGGATCGACAGAGCGACGTGACTCGGGGGAGATGACTTGGGGTGGCCTGAAGAAACGGTGCATTCATCGCTGTCGAGTCTGTTCGTGTGAACATCCAATCAGGCAAGGTCGTCTCGCCTCCCACGCAGGCGAGCCGGGCGGCGTCAGCCCCCGGACTCCGGCGTGCGGCGGCCCGGTCCGGAGGCTGACGCCATCCGGCTCGCCTGTTCGGCTCGTCGAGAGCGTCACAGACTCCTCGCTGCCCGGCAAACCCAATCCGCCCAACATCCGGTCGTTTCATCAGGCCAGGGCTAGGGTGAAGGGACCACTCTTCTCGCCTCAGCCCCCTCACCCCGGCCCTCTCCCCCACCGTCGAGTCCTCACCGAGAGCCACGCCAATCGTGGGGGAGAGGGAGCAGACAGAGGGGGGAATGCACGATGAACCCACTCCAGCCTTTGCTGATTCCCCTCGCCGCCGAAGTGGCGTTCTGGACCTACAACACCCGTGTGGTACTGCTCGGCACGACGCTGTTGGGGATCAGTGCGGGGGTCGTCGGGGCGTTCATGGTGCTGCGCAAGCGGGCCTTGGTCGGGGATGTGATTGGCCATTCGGCACTGCCGGGGATCGGATTGACGTTCCTCGTCATCGAGTGGTTCTCACCGGGGACGGGTCGCAGCGTGCCGTGGTTGATGGGCGGGGCACTGGTGACGGGGCTGCTGGGGGCGCTGAGTGTGCTGTTCATGGAGCGCTCGCGCCGCATCAAGCCCGATGCGGCGCTGGCGCTCGTGCTGAGTCTGTTCTATGGAGCGGGGATTGTGCTGCTGTCGGTGGCTCAGCGCATTCCCGGAGCAGGGACAGCCGGGCTGACTTCGTTTCTGGCGGGGAAGGTGGGCTCGCTGCTGGCGGCGGATGTACTGACCTTCGGGATCGCGAGTGTGGTGCTGCTGGCCCTCACGACACTGTTCTTTAAGGAGCTGCTGCTGACCTGTTTTGACAGCGAGTACGCGACCGCTGGGGGTTGGCCGGTGAAGACGCTCGACGCCTTGCTGATTCTGCTGGTGGCCATCGTCACGGTACTGGGGATGCAGAGTGTCGGGTTGATTCTGGTGGTGGCGTTGTTGCTGACTCCCGCCAGTTCGGCGCGGTTCTGGACCGATGATGTGCGGCGCGTGGTGCAGTTGTCCGCCGGGTTCGGTGGGGTCAGTGCCGCCATCGGAGTCTTGTTGAGTACCGCCTCGTCGAAGCTGCCCGCGGGGGCCATGATCGTCCTGGCGGGGGTCGCGCTGTTTGTGTTCAGCCTCGTGTTCGGAACCCATCGAGGGTTGCTCAACCGTTGGCACCACTCGAAGCAACTCCAGGACCGCATCCTCCGCGACGACCTCCTGCGCGCCATCTATGAACTCATCGAGATGGCCGCGCTGGCTCCGAACACATCCCGAGATCGGCCCGTGGCATTCACGCCGACTCAAATCCACAAACGACACAGCTGGTCGATACCGCAGCAGCAGGCATTGCTCCAGACCTTTGAGTTGGAGGGGCTGATGCTCAACGACGGAGCAGACCGTTGGTGGCTGACCCCCGCCGGTCTGGAGCAGGCGAAACGGACCGTGCGTCTGCACCGGCTGTGGGAGATTTATCTGTTGGAGTCGGCCAACGCTGCCGAGGGGCATGTCGACATGCACGCCGATGTGAGCGAGCACTTTCTCGATCCGGAGATGCTGGCCGAACTCGAGCGTCGACTCGGTGATCGCGTCCCGGTGGGCGAGGTGCCGGTCAGCCCGCATGCACTGCGGCCGTGAGGTTCGCCGGGTGAGTTGATGGATCGGCGGGGTTGGAGTTCAGGCTTTAGCCTGTTCCGGTGCAGCCTCAAGGCTGGACTCCAACCCCCTCATCAAGCCTTAACGAGGCACGAGGCGGTTGAATCTCGGTTTGCTGCGAGGTACAGTTTGCGTGCAGAGTGTGTCAGACGCCACGCGGTATTACTTCCTCCCGCTCACTCCACCGATGCCCGATCTCCCGCCGACTTCCGCCTCTCCAACACCCTGGACGCGGAAGCATTTACTCGGCCTGCAAGACCTCTCGGCGGGGGAATTGACCACGATTCTGAATGAGGCGGAGCGCTACAAGACCAAGTGGAACGCCGGGGAGACCAAGTTCGACGACCTGCGCGGGACCGCCGTCGCCAACCTATTCTTCGAGCCTTCCACCCGCACCAAGACCAGCTTCAGCCTCGCCGCCAAACGCCTGAGCGCGGACACGGTCGACTTCACCGCATCCAGCAGCAGCCTCTCCAAGGGCGAGACGTTCATCGACACCGCCCTCAATATCCAGGCCATGGGCATCCATCAGATGGTCGTCCGGCACAGCTCGTCCGGGGCCCCGGAGCAACTCGCCCGCGAGGTCGATTGCTGCGTCATCAATGCGGGAGATGGGACGCACGAACACCCGACGCAGGGGCTGCTGGATATCTTTACGATTCGCTCGCACCGCCCGTCGCTGCAGGGGCTGACCGTGGCCCTCGTCGGCGACATCAAGCACAGCCGCGTGGCCCGCTCGAACATCTGGGGGCTGACGAAGCTCGGGGCGCGCGTGATCGTCTGTGGCCCGCCGACGTTGATGCCCGTGGGGATTGAGGAGTTCGGGGTGGAGGTGGCCCACCGGCTGGATGATGTGCTGGAGCAGTGCGACTGCATCAACCTGTTGCGGGTGCAGTTCGAGCGACAGCGCGGGGCGTACTTCCCGTCGGTCCGCGAGTATGCCCATCTGTACGGGATGAACGGCACGCGGATGAAGCACGCCAAGCCGGATGTGCTGATCCTCGCCCCCGGTCCGATCAATCGCGGCGTCGAGATCACCCCCGATGTGGCCGACGGCAAGAACTCGGTGATCCTCGATCAAGTGACCAACGGCCTGTTCATCCGCATGGCCTGCCTCTCGCTACTCAACGGAGCCAGATCGGTTCAGACTCAACAGGAGCAGTCCCGATGAGTCCCTCTGCTCCATCAACCATAAACCATCAACCATCAACCCTGCTCATCCGCAACGGTCGTCTCATCGACCCCCTCACCGGCACCGACACCATCGGCGACCTCTTCATCCGCGACGGCCTCATCGCTCCCCTCTCAGAAGCCCCGCGCTCCTGCGACCGCGTCATCGACGCGACTGGCCTCATCGTCTGCCCCGGGTTCATTGACTGCCGCGTCGGACTTGGCGAACCGGGCTTCGAGGAAGACGAGACCATCGCCACCGGCACAGCGGCGGCCTTGGCCGGTGGCTTCACGCTCGTTGCTTCGCTGCCCGATACCGATCCGGTTGTCGAGACCCGCGCCGCAGCCGAGTTCGTGAGGCAACAAGCCGAACGTGCGGGAAACTGCCGCGTGGTGCCATTGGGGGCTGTGACCAAGGCCCGCGAAGGCAAAGAACTCGCCGAAATGGGCGGGCTGATCGCGGGTGGAGCGGTGGCCTTTACCGATGGCAAGCAGCCGATTGCCAATGCCGAAGTGATGCGCCGCGCCCTCGAATACGCGTCGATGTGGCAGAAGGTGATTATGCACTTCCCGCAAGTCCCGGAACTGGTCCAGGGTGGCGTGATGCACGAGGGGTACTACTCCAGCGTCCTCGGTCTGCGCGGCATGCCGACAGCTGCGGAGGAGATCATGGTCCGGCGGGACATCGCGCTGGCGGAACTGACCGGGGGGCGAATTCACCTGATGGCCGTGACCTCCCTGCACAGCGTGGAGGAGATCCGCGACGCTCGCCAGCGCGGAGTGCGAGTGACCGCCGATGTGACGCCGCATCACTTGCTGCTGACCGATCAGGAGATGGAGTCGTACAACGCCAACTACAAGGTCGACCCACCGCTGCGCACTCAGCCGCATATCGCCGCTCTGATCGAAGGTCTGAAGGACGGGACGATTGAGACGATCAGCGCGGATCACACGCCGCTGGCCTCGGAGAAAAAGGCCCGCGAGATCGATCTGGTGCCGTTCGGCATTTCCGGCCTGGAGACGCTGCTGCCGCTGTGCGTCGAGGCCCTCATCACACCCGGCCACCTGACCTGGCCGGAACTGATCGCCAAGCTGACGACCGGCCCCGCGCGTCTGTTCGGTTTGGAGTCGACCAAGACCCTGGCCCCCGGCACGGTCGCCGACCTGACGCTGATCGACCCGACCCAGACCTACCGCATCGACACCACCCAGTTTCGGTCCCTCGGTCAGAACACGCCGTTCCACGACCGGCCCGCGACCGGGCGGGTGCATTCGACGATCGTGGGTGGGGTCATCAAGTACTCATGGGATCGTGTAGAATGCCCATGAGTGAGACTGCCGAGCGGGGTGGCGATTGTCGCCTTTTTCTCCGAAAAAGGACGCTCTTTTGCGGAGCAAAAGGCGACAAAGTCAGCCCCCTGATCCCGCAGCCTCCACGGGTGGACCAACCAGCCCCGAGTCAAGTCCCCGGAGAACATCCATGCCCTACACCATCCCTCCCGATGTGGAAACGCTGGTCGCCCACCAGATGACGACCGGTCGCTACCAAACCGAAGACGATGTGCTGCGATCGGCACTGGAGGCACTCACCCAACTGGACGAGGATCTCGCCGCAGTCCAGGCCGCCGTCGACGAATGGCGACAAGGCGATTCTGGCCTCCCGCTGGATGAGGTGATGCGACGCATCCGGGAGAGTGCCACGTCCGGAGCCATTGAATGACATTTCGGGTCAAATTGCAGCGGTTGGCCCCTGATGAATTGCGGGACTCGCTCTTGCCCTGACAACGGACCCCCCCATGACCCACCCGCAAACCCTGTTCTGGATCTCGTGCGTCCTCATCGGCTCCGCTGTGGCGGTGCTGGTGGTGACGGTGCGTGCGGCGCTGGAGCGGACGACGGCGGAGGGGGTGGACCCGGATCGGTTCGATGTGGTGCGGTTGGCGGATTTGCGGGCGGCCAGCCTGACGGTGCGTCTGTTGGAGCCGGTGGTGCGGTTGCTCAGTGAGTTCTGTCGGCGGATGTTTTCCGAATCGCTTCCGGGCGTACTGCGGGATTTGCATGTCTCCGGGTCAGCGCGGGCGTGGAAGCCGGAGGAGTGGCTGGCGGCGACGATGATTCAGGCGGTGCTATTCACACTGCCGGGCGGGTTGTGGTGTCTCAGGGAGTTTGGCCTGCCGGGTCTGGTGATGGCCGGGGTGTTGGTGGTCGTGGTGGGGGTGATGCTGCGGAGGCGGTTGCATTCTCAGGCCGTCCGCCGGATGTGGCGAATCAAGACGCGGCTGCCGTATTTTCTGGACCTCGTCAATCTGTTGATGGAGGCCGGGGCCACGTTCATGAACGCCCTCCGCGAGGCGGTGCGGGAGTTCTCCGAACAGCCGGTCGGCCAGGAGTTCGGTCGGATGCTGACGGAGTTGAGCCTCGGCCGCGCTCGCTCGGCAGCCCTGGAATCGATGCGCGACCGGCTGCAAGATGACGAGATCACCAGCCTCGTTGGAGCGATCATCCAGGGGGAAGAACATGGCTCCCCGCTGGCTCATGTCTTAAGGGGGCAGGCCGACTTCCTGCGCATCAAGCGGACCCAGCGGGCCGAAACGATGGCGGGCGAGGCCGGGGTGCAGATGCTGTTCCCGGCCATGCTGGTGATGATGGCCGCCGTGATCGTGATCCTGGCCCCGTTCGCCATGGAGTTCGTCACCGGGAGTTTCTTCGACCGGTAATCGTAATCGCAAAAACTCCAAAGTTTAGCCGCGACGCGAAGGCTTTGCGCAGCGGAGCGTCGAGCGTCAACAGACTTCCGAAGTCTCGGAAGACTTCGGAAGTCTTTACTTGACGGCAGTGAGATCCTTGATCTCCTGCGAGGTAAACTTCCGTTCGAGTCGCGCTCCCATCTGAGCCACAACGCGAGCCGCAGCGTGCGAGGCCAGATGCCCCGCCTGCTTCCAGGTCAGCCCGTTGGTGATCCCGTACAAAATCCCCGCCGCGTACATATCCCCAGCCCCGGTCGTGTCGATCGCCTTGACGGGCACCCCTTCGATGGGGATCACCTGCCCCTCGTGCATCAGGATCGACCCGTCGCCGCCGAGCGTCAGGGCGACGTTCTCCGCGTGCTTGTGAATCTCCTGCGCACACTCGATCGGGTCATGCCGACCGGTCAGCGCGCGGGCCTCATCCAGGTTGCAGAACAGCAGGTCGACCGGGCCTTCGATCAGCATCAGGAACAGGTCGCGGTTGTACTGAATTAGGAACGGGTCCGAGACGGTGAAGGCCACCTTCACGCCGTGCTTCTTGGCCAGATCAATCGCCCGCAAGGCGGCACTCTTGGTCGGCTCGCCGCCGAACAGATAGCCCTCGATGTAGACGTACTTGGCCTTCTTGATTTCCGCTTCGAGGATGTCATCCGGTCCCAACTGGCTCGACGCGGCCAGGTTGGTGAGCATCGTCCGCTGGGCGTCCTCGGTGATGAGGACCACGCAGGTGCCGGTCCGGCCCGCGATGGGCGTGGCCTCGATGCTGACCCCCATTTTCCGCATGTCGCCGAGGAAGAACTCGCCGATCTCGTCGCGCCCGACCTTCCCCACATAGGCTGCCTTCCCGCCGAAGTCCGCCACGCCCATGATCGTGTTGGCCGCCGAGCCCCCGGCACAGCGGTGCAACCCCGCCCCGCGTAGCTTGCCGAGCACCTGCTCCTGGGTCGGTTCGTCGACGAGGGTCATGATGCCCTTGGCGAAATGCAGATCGGCCAACACCGAATCGGCGACACGGGCCTGAATGTCCAGCAGGGCGTTGCCCACCCCCAACACGTCGTACTTCATCAGTCCGTCCCCTGAATTCCCTGCCCAGACACTCGCATCACCCACCCCGACTCGCCGGGCCAAGCAAGCCGCATGATAGGCCGGGAGACATTCCGCAGCCATCCGGTAGGAAACCATTCCCCGTAGGACGGGCCCATTTGGCCCGTCCCTCATCGCCGCGACAGCGGCGGCAGAAAGTCGGAGTGGGCGACAGCCTGGTACTGACTTGAGCCGACAGTCGTGGCCGCTTTCTCGCCGAAGACGGACGGGCCAAAGGGGCCCGTCCTACTCCCTACTACAACTCAATCTCCAACTCCTCAATCTTGCGGTACAAACTCGACAGACCCAGTCGCAGCCGTTTGGCCGCCTCGCGTTTGTCGGGCCATTGGCGGAGGACGCGGGTAATGTGCAGCTTCTCGTAGTGCCGTAGTGCCGAGCGAAGATCATCCGTGTCGGGGAGCGGTTGGCCCATGCCGATCAGGTCGGGGGGGAGGTCGCTGGGTTCGACACTGGTCCCTTCGCACATGATCACGGCTCGCTCGATGGCGTTGTCGAGCTGGCGGACATTTCCCTTCCACTGCGCGGCCATGAGTAAGCGGATCGTCTCACTCGACGCAGCTGTGACGCGCTTGCGCATGGCGCGGGAGTGGCGGGTGATGAAGTGGTCGACGAGTTCGGGGATGTCGTCGAGGCGTTCGCGGAGCGGGGGGATGCGGATCTTCAGGCCATCGAGGCGGTAGAACAGGTCTTCCTGAAACTTCTGCTCGCCAACCAGGCGCATCAGGTCCTGGCTGGTCGAGGCGATGATCCGGCAATGGACGGGGTAGGTTTCGGTCCCGCCAGTCGGCATCCCCTCCTGGTATTCGATGGCCCGCAGCAGCCGTGTCTGCGTCCCCATCGGGAGTTCGGCGATCTCGTCGAGATAGACGGTGCCCTCGCCCGCCGTACGGAGCAGTCCAGCTTGCGACGACCCGTTCTCGGTGCCGAAGAGTTCGGTCTCCAGCAGATCAGCGGGCCGGGTGGCACAGTTCATCGCCAGGAACTTCTCCTGCTTGCGTGGCCCAGCCGAGTGAATCTGCCGGGCGAAGAGTTCCTTGCCGGTGCCGGTCTCGCCCATCAGCAGCACGTTGGAACTGGTCGCGGCGATCTTGCCGATCGTGGCCAGGAGCTCCTTGAGCGGCTGGGACGAACCGATGATCTGTTCGAAGTTTTGCGGTTGGGAGAGTTCGCGGCGGAGAGCCTGGTTCTCGATGAACAGTTGGCGGAATTGAAAGACGCGGTTGAGCTTGTTGAGGACATCGTCGAGGATCACCGGTTTGACGAGGTAGTCGAAGGCCCCCGCCTTGAAGGCGTCGACCGCGTTCTCGACCGTCGCGTACGCCGTGATGATCAGCACGAACACCGACGAGTTGATCCGCTGCAGCTTCCGCAGCAGGGCCACGCCGTCCCCATCGGGGAGTTGCACGTCGCAGATGGCGACGTGGAAGTCGCGCTGCTTGGCAGCTTGCAGGGCCTCGGCCACGCTGCCCGCCTTGGTGACTTCGAAGCCTTCCCCGGTAAGGAACTCCGCGAGCGTGTTGCGGATGATCGGTTCGTCCTCGACGATCAGGACAGTCCGGCGTTCCAGGGCATCAGCCACGGTGGGTTCCTTGCAAGCGTGTCGGGAGCGGGTTTGCTGCGACAGGCTGATTCTAGCGCGCGTATAGAGAATGCGAAACCACGACTGGCAAGAAGTACGGAAAGCCCAGGGGTTGCAACCCCTGGGCTTTGGTGATGCGCTCGAGTCACTGGCTACCCCAGCCGCTTGCCGTACTGCTCGGCGTAATACTTCAAGTAGTCGCCGGAGCGGATGCGGGCGACCCAGTCCTGGTGCGACAGATACCAGTCAATCGTTTCCTGGATGCCCTGGTCAAAGGTGTACAGCGGGGACCAACCGAGTTCGGCTTCGGACTTGGAACAATCGATCGCATACCGCAGGTCGTGTCCCGGTCGGTCGGCGACGTAGCGGATCGAACTCTCCGTCTTGCCGAGCAGCTTGATGAGCAGCTTGGTGAGGGCGATGTTCGTCATCTCGCAGCGACCGCCGAAGTTGTAGACCTCGCCCACGCGACCCCGGCGGAGCGCGGCGTCGATCCCCCGGCAGTGATCGAGGACGTGAATCCAGTCGCGCACGTTGGTGCCCGCTCCGTAGACTGGCACCTGCTGGCCAGCCAGCAGATTCGAGATGAACAGCGGGATCAGCTTCTCCGGGAACTGATACGGCCCGTAGTTGTTCGAGCAGCGGGTCGTGATCCCCGGAAAGTGGTACGTGTGGTAGTAGGCCCGGACGAGCAGGTCGGCAGAGGTCTTCGACGCGGAGTAGGGGCTGTTGGGGGCGAGCGGGGTCTCTTCGGTGAACAGGCCGGTGTCGCCGAGGGAGCCGTAGACCTCATCGGTCGAGACCTGCACATAGCGGGGGATGTGGAACTTGCGGCAGGCATCGAGCAGCGTCTGCGTGCCGATGATGTTGGTGGTAATGAAGGGCCCGCTGTCGAGGATGCTGCGATCGACGTGGCTCTCGGCTGCGAAGTTCAGGACGGCGTCGATCTTCGCGCTACCGAGGACGCGCTCGACCTCGGCCCGGTCGCAGATGTCGACCTTTTCAAAGCGGTAACGCGGGTGGCCTTCGAGGTCGGCCAGGTTCTCCGGATTCCCGGCGTAGGTCAGCTTGTCGACATTGATAACCGTCAACTCGGGATGATCGGCCAGCTCCATGCGGACGAAATTCGAGCCGATGAATCCGCAACCGCCGGTAACAAGGATGGTCTGCATGAGTGGCCTTTCAGTGAGGGGGGAGTTCATACGGGCTTCGACGACATGTCCGCCGATAAGCGGGCATGCCATGCCGAGAGTGAGTGGTCTGGCTGATGGGAGGATTCATACCTCACGCATCGCGGGAGGAAAAGAGCGATCTGGGGTTGCCCGGTAGAAAGGCCCGTGAGCGGCAGGGTACTCGTCACCGGTGGTGCCGACGCTCAGAGGCCAGTTCGCCACATCGGGAGAGTTTCGGGAGACTCCAGACTGCCCGCCTCTTCGACGCTGTCACCCGAGAGTCGCCCGCACCGACAGGGCTCTGCCTGATTTTCTCCCCCTCTGATCTCTGACCATTCCGGAGGTCGAGGAAGAGGATTCACAAGATCCCAGCGAGGCACAGCCGCAACCGAAGGGGAAGGCAGTCAGCCATCAGCCAGAAACTACTCTTCATCAAGCCGGCCCCTGCACCCTGAATGGGGTAAAACGTCACAGCCCAGTTCAATGGAACTCTCTGGCTGAGAGCTGAGAACTGCCCGCCTCCCCCCCCTGTCAAACCGTGCCAGCTGTGCCACTTGCAGCGGTTGGCCCATTTTGTGACCGGTCGGGGATCGAGAACGGTCGCGGGGCTGGTGGCATCGGGAACCGGACACGGATACGATGCCGTGTCTGGCCCGGCGGTTGACCGGGTATCGATTGCACGCAGGCACGGATCAGCCCTCGTCACGATGACCGTGCGATGTTTTTCCTTCGGGGATTTTGAGTCTGGCGGCGCGTTGATTGAACCCCGCACCGCCCGCCCGATCCCCCTTGCTGGCGTGCCACACCTCCCATGGTCGACAAGACATTTGAATCCGAAGATCAACTCATTTCCCGGGCTCAGTTGGCGCTGTCCAGCTGTAATTGGACGTTGGGTGAATGTGCGGCACTGTGGACGAAGCGTTACGCGAAAGGGCGCACGGATGCGGCCTTTGGCGAGATGATCGGTCTGAGTGCGGATCAGATCTATCAGCGGCGGCGGGTGTGGGAGACTTTTGGCGATGTCCACTCCCAGTACCTCCATCTGAAGTGGTCGCACTTCTACGCCGCTCTCAACTGGGATGACGCTGCGGCGTGCCTGGGGTGGGGGGACGAGATACAGGCCACGGTGGCCGAGATGCGGGCCTGGCGGCGGGCGCAGCATGGCGAGGATCTGTCGCTGTCGGCGGACGAAGAACTGGAGGTTCCGTTCGATCCGACGGGGGATTTCCTGACCGTCGAGACCGGGGTCGTCCGCGATCCGGCGGAGATGGGTTACGAGGCGGCCCAGCGGCGAGCAGGCGGCGGAGCGGTGATGGATGACCGCGAACGAGCAGCCACGGCTTCGTCGGTGGCTCGCGAGACGAAGGATGACTACGCCCCCTTTGGGAAGGGCGCTCGCGGACCGGCTCCGGGGGAGGAACATGATCGCGTGAGCACAGCCCCCCCCGTCGAGCAGATCGCCAAGCGGGTGGTCTCGACACTGGAGAAATGCAACCAGGCCCTCAACCCCGACCTGCTGGAAGACCTGTCGACGTTGCCGATCGCACTTCAGCAGCGGCTGCTCAATGCGGTGGACAATCTGATGTCGAAGGTGGCCGGGTTGCGGTAATGAGAGAGTCGCCACCTTCGCCAGAATGTGGGCGAGGGGTCTCGACGTTCTCGATCAAAAATGACGCTCCCCACCAGACTTCCGAAGTCTTCCGAGACTTCGGAAGTCTGTGCTCCCGAGCGTGGACGTTGGTTCTACCAGCCCGCGTTCTGGCGAACGCAGCTACGGCGAACGGGCGCAAGAGAACAGCCAATTGTTACTTCGCCGCAGCCAGCACCGCGTCGTAGTTCGGGTGCGACGTGATCTCGGGAACGTACTCGACGTGCTTGATCTTGTTGTCGGCACCGACGACGAAGATCGCGCGGGTCAAGCAGCGATCCAGCGGGCCACCAGTGATTAGCACGCCGTAGGACTTGCCGAAGCTGGCGGTCCGGTGATCGCTCAGGCTGACGACCTTGTCGACCCCTTCCGCTCCGCACCAGCGCTTCTGGCCGAACGGCAGATCGGTGCTGACGACCAGGATCGCCACGTTCGGCAGCTTGGCGGCCTCGTCGTTGAAGCGCTTGGTTTCGGCGTGGCAGACGGAGGTGTCGAGCGAGGGAATCGTGGCGATGATGCGGGTCTTGCCCGCAGAGGCTGCGAGGTTCACCTCTTCGAGGCTATTGTTTTGCAGGCAGAAGTCCGGAGCGGTGTCGCCGACTTTCAGCGAGGGGCTGGAGAGGGTGACGGCATTGCCTTTGAGTGTGACGGTGGCCATTTGTGTTCCTTTCGAGGGGGGGAACCGCAGGATGCGGCTTGTGTTTGGAGGACCGGTGCTTCAGTATTGCCAGTCTGGTTGATGTTGCAAGTCCCTGACCCCGGAGAGTCCGCGCGGTGGATCAACTCGCATTGATGTTGCAAGTCGTGATCCTGCTCGCGAGTCTAGCGGTGTGGGGCCTGATTCCCGTACGACTCAGCACCGGGGAGCCGCTGGTGGGGCGACCAGTTCCCGCCACGCGGCCGCGCCCGTGGTTTGCGATTCTGCTGGTCGTGACATTGGTCATGCTCTCCTGTTCCGGGCAGTACCAGCTGTCCCGCCACGCGCCAGTGCCTCAGAAATTTGATGCGGACCAGACGCTCTTATTCATGGCCAGAAATGTCGGAGAACAGGTCTTGATCTTTTGTCTGATGCTGGTCGGACTCACTCGGCTGGGGAGTCAACGGCTGACTCGCTTTGGAATCGATGGCCGCCATTGGGAGGCGGAACTCGGGATCGGGCTGCTCGGTTGGCTGGCGGCCATCATTCCGGTTCTGATCGCCAACGTGAGCATGTCTCAGTTTCGGGGAGACGACAACCAGCACATCTTCTTGCAAATACTCCAGAGCCAGCAGTCGCTGCCGCTGGTGGGATTGATGGTGGCCTCCGCCGTGGTAATGGCTCCCTTGGGCGAGGAGTTAATGTACCGCGTGATCCTCCAGGGCACCCTCCAGCGGTACTTCTCCCCCACCGCGTCGATCCTGATTTCCGCGAGCCTGTTCTCGGCCGTGCATGGGTTCCCGGACATGGTGGGGTTGTTCCCGCTGGCGTTGATCCTGGGATACCTGTACTGGCGAACCGGGAGTTACCTGACGATTGTCACCACCCACGCGGCCTTTAACGGGGTGACAGTCATTCTGACGCTGATGAGCCCCCAGGGTTAAGAGTGCCGTGGGCGGGAGTTCTTGTCCTTCGCGTCTGTGCCTGCCGCACGGAATTTTCGACACGGGGTGCGGAAGTCCCAAGTCGCCGGACTCTCCGAGTCCGATGGTGGGACACCCGCCCCACGGGACGATGAGTCATGGCGGACGCCCCTGCACCGGACTCGGAGAGTCCGGCGACTTGAGGCTTCCAGCCTGTCCCCTGAGAGTCGGAAGAACCGAGACTACTTCTCGGTATTCTGGGCCTGGCGGACGGGAGGCATCTCGGGTTCGGCGTTGCCGCGCTTGATCTCGGTCCAGCCCGGCAGGATCGGATCTCGGAACGGGGACACGAGGCCCCAGCTGACATTCACTTTGAGTGCCGTCTGGTCGAAGCTATAGACCGTCTCCTTGCTTCCGGCCGGATCGAGCATGCGGAGATTCATGGGCAGATACGTCCCGGGATCGAGGAGAATCTCGGCTCGTTGATACTCTTTGGCCTCATTGGGCTGGCGTGGAACGGCCACGATATGGAATGCCGGACGCATCTTCTTGCCGTCCTTATCGAGGAGATTGCCCTTCGGATTGTTCATACTGCCAAACGTCAGGCCGAAGCGTTGCATGGCATCCTGGGCCTTCATCCCGAAGATAAACGGCAGTGGGCTGCGGGTGATGTTCTGCCCTTGATTCTGCGGAGGAATGAGCACCAAGTCATATTGCCTGTTCAGCGTATCGAGGACGTAGATTTTTTGTCCGGTACAGATCCATCTCGTCTGGGAACCGGGGCCCACCTTGAACAGCTTTCCCTGGGCGTCCGTTCGACTTGGTTTGGCCAGGAACACGTCGTTCGCTGGCTTGAAGTCGATGCGCCCCTTGTCGGGATTTTCGAAATAGACATTCCCCATCGACCGGGTTTCGGTCCGGAACACGGTGTCGAATTCGATGCGGGTCATCGGACAGGCGAGGGAGGTAATGTCCTTGGTTTTCGCCTCCCAATCGAGGAGGACGGCTTTCATTTCTGCTGCGACCGGCAGGAACGCGAGTTTCGGTGCGGCGGGGTCTTGTGGAGCGGGCTGTTTCGGGGCAGGGCCAGACAGGGCTCCCGCTGTCTTGGCCACTGGCTGGCGTGGTCCGATCTGGCGCGGGGCCGGTCCGGCGGATTCTGCCGATTCATCGGCCACCGTGGCCCGGCCGACGGGCTCGCGGGTCGTGCGCGGGATGGTGGAGGCGCGCGGGGTTTCCTCCTGGGCCGGAGCAGGCAGCTTCTTTGCCGCCGGTCTCGCACCACTCGTCGCGGGACGCGGAGCGGGAGTTTGAGCGAATGCCAAGGGGCCCCAGAAACAGAGGCTCAGCACGGCACAAATCAGGGAGTTGATGCGATGGGGCATCGACGGATCCTTCCACGGAATGCACCCGAGCCGCTGGCCCACTGAGGGTGAGCACGATCTCGGGATGCGGGCATCCTTGCCCGTCCGACAAGTCGGACGACCAGATTCAGTATCCTAGCAGCACAGGCAGAAACGCCTCCAGATCGGTTTTTGAGAAGGCGCGGGGCGGAGGGCGAGACGCACTGTGCAGACCGGGGTCACGAACGGTCGCGGGTGCCCGAAGTGCGGCATGAGGCAGCGTCGCCACCTGAAGGCTCCCCATGAATTTGTGGTTCATGATTTTGTGATTCCTGATCCGGAGTACGTCTCAGCTGCTAGGGGAGGAAGAGGTTCACAAAATCATGGGCACAAAATCATGAGGAGGGGAGCAGCGAATGATCGGCAATTCGCCTGGGCCACCACGTCGCCCGGCGAGTTGCTCTGCATCCGCGGTCCGGCTTTGCCATCCGTGGTCAGCGGATTTCTGACTGCGGATGGCAAGGCCGGACTGCGGATGAAGAAGATGGTCCGTGGGAACACTCGACCTTCTCGCGGGGAGGAATGAGACATATCGTAGGACGGACATCCTCGTCCGTCCGTCGTACACTCCGAAGCGCGCGGTAGGCACTCCGCGTTTACAGCTGGCTCTCGTCGTATGCCCGCGCCAGGAGCATCCCCACCAGCTTGATAAACCCTTCGTCCAGTACGGCTCGCGAGCGGGTGCCGGTTTCGGTGGGCTGGACCGAGATGCGGAGTGAGTCGCTGTCCTTGTGGAACGCCTTCTGCGCGAATTCCTGGCGCGAGGCCTCTTTATCATCCGCATCCGGTCGGCTCAGCCACGGCGCGGTGTGCAGGATCATCTGGAACGGGTACGCCGTTCCGCCGCCGGGCGTGGTGGCGTTGGCTGTTTGAATCTCATCGATGGCGGTCTTCAGGTGGGGCATGGCCTGATCCGCCCCCACCGTAAACCACAAAGTCTGGCTGCTCGTGCCGAGGTAGACGCTCGGAGTGCCGCCGTAGGTCCGCTGCTCCTGCCGAGGCACGTTCTTCGCAGCCAGCCGGTGGAATACGATCCCCGCGTGGGTGTCCGCGTTCAATTCCACCTTGTCGAGTTCCTCGCGTCCCTGCACCGCAGTCAGGAGTTGGGCCAGTCCCTTGCCGAACGATTCGCCACCGACGACCCGCAAGCCGCCGAGGAACACGAACTGGTTGTTCGAGACCGGTTGGAACTGGACACAGAAGTCCATGTCCCCCTGCTCGGCGGTGGCTTTCAGTGAGTCGAACAGCGGGTCGACACTGGGGGCGGTCCCCTCGGGGAGTTCCTTGGCGAGGCCGATCCGCATCGCCTCAACCATCGCAGCTGCGGCCTTGCGTTCACGCTTGTCCATCTTCCAACTGGCGGAGACGGTCAGCGGCTGGCCGTCGTTGAACAGAGGGGAGAAGTACGACTTGCGTCCCGCCAGACTCTGGGTGTGCTTGGCCAGTTCGCTGTCGGGCGTGGCGTCCATCAGGAGTTCGATCTCGACGTTCTTGCGTTCCTTCGAGGCGTCGATGCCGAACTGGATTTGCTCGCATTGGGTCATCATCTGCTCGATGAACTCGACGGTACTCAGCCCGTTGGCCCGCCGCATCTTGTACGCCGCCTCGGACTCCGTGTCGCGCTGTTGCAACTGGGCTTCCGTGTTTTGACGGAGGAAGGTCAGCAGCACGGTGCGGATCACGAGCGGGATGTTCTTGACCAGGACCGATACCCCGAGGTCGTGTCTGGCCGCCATCGGCTCGGCAATGGCCGCGGGTTCCGGCAGCTCGGCTTCGAGCATGTGCTTGTTGGAATCGTTGGTCAGGTAAGCATACCCGTTCTTCATCACGCAGTAGAACTTCCCACGCCGCCCGCCGCCCCCGTTGAGTTCGTAGTGCCCCTCCTTGCCATCGACCTTGCGGGGCTTCACCGGTCCCGCCTCGACGATCTTCATCAGGTCTTCGATCCCATCCACCGGCACGTAGACCACTGGGGTCGGCGTCGGCGGCAATCCAGGGGCGAGAAAGAGCATCACCCCGAACGGCTTCTGCCGGTTCATCCCCTTGAGGTCGCCAATCGTGTTGGCAATGAACCCGGTGACGAGTTCCATCATGTCGGGTCGTTCGGCAGCCTGGAACATATAGTCAACATCGGTCAGCACCCGGTCGATGCTGGCGATGTTCACGACCAGGATGGGGAGTTGAGGCCCTTCGGGAATCGGCTTTTCGACCGGGGTCGTCGACCGGGGTGCCGGAGTTCCGGGGGCATCGGCCTGAGCGAGGACCAGTGCGGGGGCAGTCATGGCTCCGATCGCCAGACAGGCGGCGATCAGCCAGGAGAAACGAGGGGGTGAGGTCATAACCAAGGTCTTTCGGCGGTGAGTGACGAGGCTCCGCGATGGGGGCCGGGCGCTGAGCGCCTGACAACCATGCAGTGTACCCTACCACGGCGGGCGGCGTTTCAGCGAGTCGGCCAGAATTGCCGGTCAGCCTGCGAGGGAAGACTTCGCCCACCAAACCCCAGCGAGCGGGCGGACGTAAGTCCCCCGTGCCCGGGTGACGCGACCGGACGAAGCCGCGCGGAAGGGGAGTTGGTCGCCGAGCAACACGGCGGACTGACGTCCGCCGCTCGGTGTCGCACTGTCGGACCTAACTCTCGTCGCCGGTCGAGAGCATCCTCCCTCGCTGACGCGTCGGGTGGCTGGAACAGTGGCTCGCCGCGTCGGCGGAGATCCTCAATTCGTAGCAATTCACTACGCCGAAAGAGGGATCGAAGTTGACAACGCCTTTGCGACGCCGCGAAAATGCGGTAGTGGGTTGCGTCGACCACGCCCTTTGAAGACATCGGGCGTGCGACTCGCCGCCGTGTCATTGGCAACCGGACGAGGCTTTCACAGGGGCTGACCATGCTGACATCCGTTCGCTTCGGTCCCCGCGATCACGGCCAACTGGTCAGTGATGCCGAATTACAGACCGCCGAGTTTCGGTCCGGCTACGACTATGAAGTCATCTCGGGAAGGCTCTACGTGTCACCGGCCCCGGATTTCGAGCATGACTGGATCGAGAAGCATGTCTTCGGTCAGGTCTTTCTGTACTCGCGCCAGCATCCCGAAGTGGTGGCCTATGTCACCGACCGGGCTCGCGTGTTTGTGCCGGGCACCCATAAGACGACGGCTCCCGAGCCGGATTTAGCGGTCTATGCCACTCTGCCCACCCTGGACTGGCGCGATACGTCTCCGTTGATCGTGGGCGAAGTGCTGCGCGGCGAGGATGTGGACAAAGACTTGTTCCGCAACGTCGACCTCTATCTGCGCGTCCCGTCGATTCAGGAATATTGGGTGTTCGACATCCGTGACGACGCCAAACGCCCCCAGTTGCTCGTTCACCGGCGCGAGATCGACCACTGGAACGTGATGGAATTCGGCCCCGATGCCCAGTACGAAACCCCGTGGTTGCCGGGCTTGAAACTGAAGATTTCGCCCTCTCGATGAGGTGGATCCGTGGATGATCGCGAGGTGAGTGATCGGCCTCCCCAGACACGTCAGTCCGGGGTGACGCTGCCGGTGCCTGGCGTTTCAGCGAGTCGGCCAGAATTGCCGATACTGAAATGTTGGGCACGTTTCCAATGGGCCCGTGCCCCAGCCACGCGCCAGGCATGCTGGCTGATGGGGTCAGCCATTCCAGGCTGCCCTCCGAGGGAGGACTTCGCCAGCAGAACCCCAGCGAGCGGGCGGACGTAAGTCCCCCGTGCCAGGGGGACGCGATCCACCAACGCCGGCGCAGCAGGGTAGGACGGCGTCGCACAGCACGGCGGACTGACGTCCGTCGCTCGCTATCGCACTGGACGGGCAAATGTGCCCGTCCCACGGCGGACTCACGACGCGGAGCGTCGTGCCACAATCAAGCCTCCACCGGCAGAACTGACCAGTCGGCGGGTCGGTTCGCGCGGTTCCCCGGAGCCTCGCTGGACAGTTTCGAAAGGCTTCCGGTATCACCCGCCTCCGCGATCGACCGACCCGCCGTGTGCGGCCCGGTTCGAACGGTGCCCGTCTGTCCCCTCACTCCCCCGGAGCCCCGCATGCCGTCGCAGCCGCACGTCATCCGCGATGTGGTCTCGAACCGCTTCAGCCTGGCCATGCCGGTGCTGATCGTGGGGGCGCTGTTGGTGCTCATCGCCCCGCTCCCGGCGATGGTGATGGACGTGCTGCTGGCGGCCAATCTCACGGTCTCGCTGATCGTGCTGCTGACCGCGATCCAGATTCGCAACCCGCTGCAATTCAGTACGTTTCCTTCGATTCTGCTGGGCACAGCCCTGATTCGGCTGGTCCTCAACGTCGCTTCGACCCGGCTGATCCTGACCCAGGGAGCCACCGCTGGGAGCCACGCGGCGGGGGATGTGATCCATGCCTTTGGTATGTTCGTCGCTGGCGGGTCGCCCGCCGTCGGAATTACGATCTTCGTGATTCTGGTGGCGATTCAGTTCCTGGTGATTACTTCCGGAGCCACGCGGATCAGCGAAGTGGGTGCCCGGTTCGCACTCGACGGGATGCCCGGACGCCAGGCGGCGATTGACGCGGACCTCCATGCCGGTCTGCTCTCCCGCGATGAGGCCATCCACCGCCGTCAACAACTCGTGCGGCAGGCCGACTTCTACGGAGCCATGGACGGAGCCAGTAAGTTCGTCCGAGGCGATGCGGTGGCGGGGCTGCTGATTACCGCCATCAACATTGGGGTCGGACTGCTGCTCGGTGTGTTCGAGCATGGCATGTCGGTCTCCGAGGCGTTCACCGTCTTCACGACGCTGACCATCGGCGATGGACTGGTGGCTCAACTGCCCGCGTTCCTGATCGCCTTGGCTGCTGGTTTGATCGTCACGCGGACCTCGGTCGATTGCGACCTGCCGCAGGAAACCGTCACGCAGATCTTCCAGCACTCGCGAGTGCTGTACATCACCGCCGTCGCTCTGTCGATCCTGGCGTTCACGGGCCTGCCACTGCTGCCGATGATGACGTTTGCGATCGGGTGTGCCTGTCTCGGTTGGCTGATTGATGAGAATCCGGTAGCGGCTCGCAGCACGAATGGCCCGGCGATGCCGTCTCGTTCTCAGCCACACATGGCGGTGCAAGTCTCGACCTCACCCGCTCACGCTGCCAGCGATCCCAAAGCTCAACTCCACGTCGAGCCACTCCAGTTGGATCTGGGTGTCGGGTTGGTGCGGCTGGCCGACTCCGAAGTCGGTGGCGATCTGCTGGTGCGAGTGACCCAACTGCGGATGCGGATCGCGGAGCAGTTGGGGTTCATCCTGCCGAAGGTGCGGATCCAGGACAACCTGCACCTCGAACCGTTCCAGTACCAGATTCGTCTGCGCGAGGCGTGCGTCGCTCGCGGCGTGATCGACCCCGATGCGGTGCTGGCCGTCGAGACCAGTGATTCGATTGGATCGCTCGATGGCGAGCCGACCAGCGAGCCACTCAGCGATCGACTCGCCTGGTGGATCAGCGGCGAGGAGATCGACCGCGCGAAGTCGCTCGGCTTCCAGGTCATCGAACCGCAACAAGCCATCGCCAATCACCTCGCCGCCGTCGTTCACCGGCACTCGGAAGAACTCCTCACCCGGCAACAGGTCCACGCCCTGGTCGAGAACCTCTCGCAGCGGTCCCCGCAACTGGTGGCCGAAGTCCTGCCTCTGGTTCCGGTGGCCAAGATGCACCGCGTGCTGACGCTGCTGCTGCGGGAGCAGGTGCCGATCCGCGACCTGGAAACGATCATCGAGGCCCTCGGCGATCATGCCGAATCGGCTCGCGATCTGGGCGACCTCGTCGAGAAGGTCCGGCGTTCACTCGCCCGCACGATCTGCCAACAGTTCCGCACCAGCGACCGTCGCCTCGTCGCACTGACGCTCTCCCGAGAGTTGGAAGACGAACTCGCCGCACTGCTGCGAATCTCCCCCGCCGATCCGCTCGGTGCGTGGCCCTCTCGCCAACGACAAGTGGCGACCGACGCCATCGATCTGGCCGTCGGCCAGCTGCGAGATCGGGGCTTGCCCGGCGTACTCGTCTGCCGGGCGGAGCTGCGACCGCTGGTGAAACAACTCACTCAATACTCCACGCCTCATCTGGCCGTCCTGAGTCAGGCCGAGATGACCCGCGACACGGAACTCGTGATCGCGGGGCAGGTGGAGTGCCAGACCGAGACTCAACACACCGTGGGAGTTTGAGAGATTGCAGCGCCGATTCCCGCTGGGGACTCGGCGAAACGATCGACTCGAATTCCCGTTCCCATCCACCGATGGACACCCGCCACGAGGCTCCACGGAAAGCTCCAAGAACCCGCCAATCTCCGCGTTTGTAAAAATGCGACGGTTGCAACGATTCTCGGAGTTCTCCCGAAGTCCCGGTCGCAGGATGTCGATCACTGAGATAGCCGGTTTTACCGACACGGATTGGCTCATGGGTTCACAGAACCTGCGTGACACCCGACGGAACGACCGAGGCACCCCGGACATGAGGTCCGGTCTGAGCGACTACGGAGAAGTCCATGAGCATCAAGGCCACCGCTGAAGACGTCCAGCAGTACTGGCTCGACTACCGGGCCCAGCCGACGGAAGAGCTGCGGAATCGTCTCATCGAGAACTATTTCCTTCTCGTGAAGTTCAACGCCGAACGAGTCTGGCAGAAGCTTCCGGATGGGGTCGATCTGAACGATCTGATCTCGGCCGGGGTGTTCGGTCTGATGGACGCCATCGATGCGTTCGATCTCAACCGCGGCGTGAAGTTCGAGACCTACTGCGTTCCGCGAATTCGGGGGGCCATGCTCGACGAACTCCGCACGATGGACTGGGTGCCACGCCTCGTCCGCAGCAAGGCCAGCAAGCTCGAAGCCGCCCGCAAGGAGATCGAAGCCCAGACCGGTCGCCAGCCGACCGAAATCGAACTCGCCTCCAAGCTGCAAATCACGCTGGAAGAGTTCGACAAGATGAAGACGGAGGCCAGCGCCGTCTCCCTCGTCTCGCTGAACAAGAAGTGGTACGAGACCGACAGCTACAAAGACGTCCGCGAGATCGATGTCATCGAAGACACGAAGGGCGAAGACCCCACGACTGGCATCCAGAAAAAGGATGTCATGAAGCTGGTGACGAAGGGCCTGAACCGCAACGAACGCCTGATCATCATCCTCTATTACTACGAAGAGTTGACGATGAAGGACATCGGCCAGACCCTCGGCCTGTCCGAGTCGCGCGTGAGCCAGATGCACAGCAGCATCGTGGCCAGACTGAAGGATCAACTCGGGCGTCGGCGTCCGGAATTCGACTGAGTCGTCGAACGGAACGTGGGATAGGCTTCCCGCCTGTCATTCTCGACGATGGAAGACAGGCGGGAAGCCTATCCCACGAACGGAATGAATTCCGTTCTACACCACGCGGCACGTGTCTCACCGATGAGTCTCCCCCAATCGCGACTCGCCCTGCGCGACCGCACTCACCGGCACCGTCAGCACGGGCACTCCCTCCAGTTTCGGCACCGGCGGCAGCTCCGTCCCAGCGGGAACCTGCAGTTGGGCACAGCGGGTCTGGCAGGCGGGGCACAGGTCTTCCACCACCCATTTGAAGCTCGGGATCGTTTTGGTCACGGTCTTCTTCATCAGCTTCTTCTTCGTATACACCGTCCCGCAATCGCCGGGCGTCCAGTGGATCCAGCGGAACGGTTTCGGCTGGGAGCAGGGGGCCTTCGGGTCGCCGCTGTTCCCGCAGACCATCTCGCAATGCTCATGGTCAGGACAGCTGGGACCGGGGGCGCAGAAGTCCTCGCACTTCGTGCCCCAGCAGGTGGTGGTGATCTTCTTGTCCTCGCAGACGAGCCGGCAGACCTTCTGACAGCCGTCACAAGAGGAACAGAGGCGGCAACGCAGCAGTCCCTCTCCGGCGAAGACACGAACGGAGGGGCCAACCACAGCGGCGGCGATGAGGCTAGCGATCACTTGGCGGCGAGTTGACATCGTGTCTTCCTTGCTCTGGCTGATGGCTGACAACTGACAACTGAATACTGACGACCAACAACTTCCCCTCACCAACTGAAATCCATCCGCGTCGCCAGCAAGTCCGACTGCGTGGCTCCGAACGGAGTGCCCTGGGTCGTTATCGGGTGGATGTAGTCAAACATCACCCGCACACGATCCGTCCAGTACCAGTTGCAGCCGAGGGTGAGGTCGTTGTATCGCCCCTTATTGAGGGTCTCGAGGTTCAGGTACGACCAGCGGGCCTTGGCCTCCCAGGCTCCCAGACTCAGCGATCCCGGCACGGCATACAGGTTGTTGAATGGGGCATTCCGTCCGAACTGGGCTCCGTGCTGGCCGAACCGCTCATAGATGCGGTTCTCGCCGGTGAGGAAGTAGCTCAGATGGGCGTAGGCTCCGTGGATGGTTTCGGGGTTTCCAGTCTGCAAATTGATGTTGCTCAGATAGGCTTCGCTCTGCAGGGTGATCGGTCCCCAGACCGTGGCGAACTCCAGGTTCCCGGTGGTGTAGTTGTCGGCCAGCAGCACTCCGCTGTCGATCAGCCGAGGGCCGAGATTGACTTGCGGGCGGGCTCGAAACTGCACCTTGCCGTCCTGGTCGTGTGTGTACAGCACCCCCACTCCGGTATGCACCGCATATCGACCGTTGGAAGGCTCATCGTAGAAGGGGCACCAGTTGAGCCGACCGCTGATTCGGACTCCCTGGTTCTTGTCGATACGGTCCTTCTGCGTGTCGGAGATGTTGTCGAAGAAGGCTCCGGTGGCCCAGGAGACGCTTTGGTTCTCGGTGCAGTTGTAAAGGGCGATCCCGACCTCACGATCGGCGGTGAACACACCCTGCGTCGGGATCGAGCGCTCCATGAAGATGTTATTCGTATCGTTCGTGACCTGCTCCAGACCAAACGGCACGAAGAAGTTCCCGATCCGCACCC
>JAYWFM010000326.1:0-3860 GCA_043778825.1 Planctomycetota bacterium
ATGACACACCTCCTTGCGCCGCCGAGAACCATCAGTCCTCCTTGATATTGCGCAAATGTCGTGCCATGAAACCGGGAACTTGTGTATAAGGATGAGAGCCGGAGCTTGGGACGGAGAACAAAATAGCGTCCCACTCCCCACTCCCCACTCCCCACTCCCCACTCCCCACTCCCTGTATTCTTTTCATGTTCCGAGAAATGTTCTCAGATCGCGCTGGCACACAATCGGCTCGAACACTAAGTTTCCGTCAGCGAGGATGAGTCGGAGCAAAAGTTCTGACAAAAAATCGCCGATGGAGAAGGTTGCCCCTGTGTGTTGTCTCGCCGGACAGTACAATTGGGGCAGAGATGCGTCGGACGTGTGACGAGCTTGCTCGGCACGCGAATGTCGCTTGAATCGCGAATGACCCAACCACTCGCCACCTAGTGCCGGAGGACCAACAAAACGCGTTGGCCTGTGACGCCAAGGTCCGTGCTAGACACGGCCTGTCACTCGCCTTTTTCGCAAAGCATCCTGCTGAGCCATACAGGTCGAGGGTTGGTTTTTCGAAGCTGCAGATCGGTTCGCCGATCCGCAGCTTTTTTTATTGGTCGCGTGGGCTTGAGCCCACATCGGAATGTTATCTTCACGCGGGCAGAAGTGAGACATTCTCTGGGAGTGGGCCGTCCAGGCTCAGAATGGGGGTGGATGGCATTCCACTCGGGAGGGCGAAGCTCCTGCTGAGCCGCAAGCCAGAGGACGCGCGATCTGGCAGCAGCGGCTTGGCAGGAGCCTCGCCCTCCCGGCGGGGGTGAACCCCAAGATCAAGCGTGGACGGCTCCGTAGCCACGCTTCGCCAGAACGTGGGCGATTTGGCGTGCGTGCCTGCCCTCTGGCGAGGGGCAGCGACGACTCACTCGGGACCGCGTGTAGTCTGGCTCAGTCACCCGACGCGTGAGTCGGAACGAACGGCGGGCAGCGTGAAATGGCGGATGGCCAGCACGACAAGTGCGGTCGAAAGCGTGGTCGTCCCGAGCGATGGGGCGAGTGCCCAGGGATCGGTGTGAGGCACGCCGCTCAGCCATGTGGGGACGAGCGGCGCTGCGAGCCAGAGTGCGATGACCATCACAGAGACGAACGCGGCGCGTGACCAATGAATCCCCGTTCGACCCAGATTGGTATGGCTCACGACAGCGGCGGCGATCGCCCCGGCCAGGACTCGCGGGCCGAGCGCTCCGCCGTGGGCGGCATCCATCGCGAGACCGCACAGTGCTGCACCCCAAACACCGTGCCGGGGCACTCGCATCGCCAGCAGCACGACGAACACCCCGGTCGCGCTCGGCCAGCGCGGGTCGCTGGGGCTGACCGAACAATCCCAGACGCAGCTGGCGTAGCCGAGGGCGAACCATAAGAGAGCGTGTCCCATGACCGAAGTGTCCAGTAAGTGTCCCGTAGTGTGGGCTTTAGCCCACGCGAGCATGTGATCATCCCGCAAGCGTGGGCTAAAGCCCACGCTACTCTCGTCATCACGGTGTCCCCCGCGAGGCATCATCAGTAGGTAATGGCTCACTGGCGACACGTTGCGTGAGTTCCAGCACCAGCACCTCGGAGGGCGGAGGGCCGCGTCGCTGCGGAGTCACTTCAATCATCCAATCGGGTTCACCGGGCTTCAGTTCAGCCCGAGTGATCGTCCCGTAGAACAGCGGCGGGGAGAGCGGGACGCCGCGCAGAGAGGTGAACACCAGGTCCCCCTCGGCCACCGGCTCCGTCGTGCCGATGTGCAGCAGTCGGCAGGTTCCCTCGGTCGACCCGGCGATGATCCCCTCGGCTCCCAGCACGGCTTCACCGTCTTGGAGCCGCACGATCTGAGCCTGTCCCCGGAACTCGGGGTCGGTGATCAGCTGGACTGTGCTCGTCCAGCGGCTGGTGCGGGCGATGCGTCCGATGACCGATCGACCCGCGAGGACCAGATCATCCGGGGAGAGGCCCCGCGACTGGCCTTGATCGAGGATCGCTTCACCGGGAGCCAGCACGAGGTCGTTGACCTCCACCGAGTTCGCATTCCCCGCGCGCAGCACAGCTGCCGGTGCCTCGGCCCCATTCAAGTGTTCCCAACCGATGACTCGAGCCGAGCGCAGCACCGGCCTCACCAGCGGCGGTGAGACCTCAGCCTCGGGCCAACTGGGGGTTCGCTGGAGTTCGTCGAGTTCCGCTCTCAGCCGGGCGGCCTCGGCTTGCCAGTGGCGAGCCTGCCGCTGCCATGTGGTATCGCGGCCTCCATCGCCCGCAGTCCCCGCAGCGGGATGCACGGCTTGCGGAATCGTCGCGGCCACCACGCACTGCCCCGGTGTCAGACCATCATGGATCAGTCCTCGCAGTTTTCCGGCCCACGCAACGGGCAGACACCACAGCACCCCGCCGAGCAGCAGCGCCCCGGCAATGGACTTCCAACTCGGCGGGGTTTGAGAATCAGCGTGAGCATTGGCCAATTGGTGAACCCTCTTGTTCCCTCTCCCCCGCGAGCGATTTGACTGCGCAGAAAGACGTGTTGCGGGGGAGAGGGCCAGGGTGAGGGGGCCTGGGAAATCCCCCTCACCCCGGCCCTCTCCCCCACAGTCAAGTCCTCACCGAAAGCCTCGCCGATTGTGGGGGAGAGGGGGCAGACACACTGGAGAACACCCTGTTGCGAATGCCCCCGTCTTCAGCGGCCATCGGTGACCAGGCTTTCCCGCCAGAGGTCGAAGTGTTCCAGGCAGATCAACGCCCCGCGAATCGCTGTCCGCTCCGGGTCGTGGTCCCGACGCACGGGGATGCCGATCTGCTCGCGCAGGAACTGCTCGATCCCTCGCAACTGGGCGGTCCCACCGGTGAGGACCATGCCGGTATCGGCGAGGTCAGCCACGAGTTGCGGGTGGCAGCGTTCGATGGTGGAGCGGATGCCGCTCACGACTTGTTGCAGCGGGTCGGCCAAGGTGAGGCGGATCTCTTCGCTGACGACGACGACCTTGCGGGCCACTCCGCTGATGACATCCAGGCCGCGAATCTCAATCGACAGTTCCCGGTCGAGAGGAACCGCGCTGCCGACCTCCAGCTTGATCTGTTCGGCTGTGTTGGGGCTGATGCGGAGGGCATGCTGCCGTCTGAGGCAGTCGATGATCGCCTGATCGAGGTGATCCCCCGCCACCCGCAGCGTCTGCCCGGCCACCTCATCGCCCAGGCTCATCACCGACACCTGCGACGTGCCGCCGCCGAGGTCGCACACCATGCTGGCCAGCGGTTCCGAGATCGGCAGCCCCGCCCCGATGCAGGCGGCCTTCGTCACCGGGAGCAAAAAGACCCGCTCGGCCCCGGCTCGCTCGACACTCGTAAACACCGCCCGGCACTCGACGGGCGACAACCCTGACGGCACGGTCACGACCACGCGCGGGTGCCCACTGGCTCCCTTCAGCGCCTTCCGCAGAAAGTACGACAGCATCGCCTCGCACAGCTCGAAATCCGTAATCGCCCCGTTGCGTATCGGCTGGACGGCTTGGATGGAATCGGGCGTGCGGCCCAGCATTTGGCGAGCCAGAGTCCCGACGCAAGTGCCCTTGCCGAGGATGCGGCGGCTGGCAGTATCGAGCGCGATGACTGACGGCTCTTCGAGCACGACCCCTCGTCCCGGAATGGCCACGCGCGTGCTGGTCGTCCCCAGATCGAGCGCCACATCGGGCGTCCACCAGCTGCGAAAACGGTGAAACATCCTGCCCCCCGGAGTGACTGATCCTTGTCGAGGGGCGTTGTACCCGACCGGCGGTTTTTGCCGCAAGAGCCGTTCTGCTGAGGAAATCGGGAGTGGGGAGTAGTCAGGTTCTACTCCCTACTCCCTACTCCCTACTCCC
>JAYWFM010000327.1:0-3859 GCA_043778825.1 Planctomycetota bacterium
CTTTAGGCTGCTCCGGAGCAGCCTAAAGGCTGAACTCCAACCCCGGAAGACACTGGCACAAGCGGCTCGGCAGGAGCCTCGCCCTCCCGAAGCCTCGCCCTCCCGGCCGTCAGAAGCCCAACTGTCAAATTGAACCGGTTATACCGCTGTTGACGCATCGCTTTCGGATCAGCGGAATCCTGCGGGTACGGTGGTGCCGACTCTTTCGAATGTGCTGACCTCACAACCGCTGTTTCAGGGAGGGGAGGTTCCGGCGGAACGTTCGGCTCATTGAGGCCAACACCTATTCGCGATAGAGAGAGACCGGACGACAGAACCGCCCCAAGTCCGACCCGCCGTAACTCCGGCACTGGTCCCTGGCCCTTGGTGAAACCGCCATGACGTTGCACAAATCCTTGCCCAAGCTCAGTTGGTGCGCTGTGGGCCTCTTGCTGAGTGGCTGCCAGGCGACCCACCGCTGGTTCGATGATCGTGTTGATGCGCGGCGCTCTTCGCCGCGTGAGGCTGTGGTCTCCGATGACACGTCCTTGAGCCTGCCCCGAGGTGTCTGTGCGTTCGACACACCGGAGTCGGAAGCAGAGATGACACTGGTCGGTCACGAGCAGTCGTCCCAGAACCAGGAGGTGACGACGCTCGTCCTGGGTGATGACGCGCCAGTGGCCGATTCGCCCATGGCCTCGGACGCCGGCAGCTCGCTCAGTCTGGCCACACTGGAACAGATGGCCCTGGAGAACAACCCGGCCATACGACAAGCCTCTGCCTCCGTCTCCAAGGCCACTGGCTTCCGGAACCAGGTCGGTCTCTATCCCAATCCGACTCTGGCCTACAACGGTCAACAACTAGGGGATGCCGGGACCGATCAGCACATGCTGACGCTCTCGCAGGACATCGTCACCGGCAATAAGTTGTGCCTGGGCCAGCAGGTTTTGAATCACTCGGTGCAGGCTCAACTCTGGGAAGTCGAAGCCCAGCGGCAACGCGTGCTGACCGATGTGCGGACGACGTATTATGAGGCCCTCGCCGCCCAGCGCCGACTGGCCTTGGCGACTGAGTTTCAGGTCGTCGCCGCCAAGGGAGTCCGCGTCGCCGTCAGCCGCAAGGCCGCCCTGGAAGGCTCCCAGCCCGAGATCCTGCAAACGGAGATCCAACTGCAAGAAGTCGAACTCCAGCAGCAGCAGGCGCAATATGCACTCACGGCGGCCTGGAAAGAGTTGACCGCGATCGTCGGTCTGCCCGACCTGTCGCTGGCGAAACTCGAAGGGGAACTGCCCAAGACCGGGGAGGCTCGGGATTGGGATGCGGTCTTTGAGGAGTTGGCCTCCCAGAGTCCCGAACTTCATGCGGCTCGCTCGCGAGTCGACCGAGCCAGTGCCAACCTGTGCCGCCAGGATGCCCAGGCGATTCCGAACATCAACCTGCAACTGTCCGCCGGCAAAGATTACGGGACCAACAGCGGCTTCGCCCAAGTCGGCGTTGGCGTCCCCGTGCCGATCTTGAACCGCAACGAGGGGAACATCTCGGCCGCCCACGCCGAATACTGCCGGGCCACCCAGGACTACCAGCGCCTCCGCATGTCGCTCAAAGCCCGGCTGGCCCGCGCCGCGCGGGAACACGATTCCGCCCTCGCCGCTGTCCAGCGTTACGAGGGGCAGATTCTGCCCAAGGCCCAGCAGAGCCTGTCACTATCGGAGCAAGCCTACGCCGCAGCCGAGTTCAATTTCCTGCAGGTGCTGACCGCCCGGCGGACCTACTTTGAATCGAATGTCCGAGCGGTCGATGCCCGGCGTCAGTTGGCCCAGGCGGCCACGCTGATCGATGGGCTGCTGCTGTCGGGCGGGCTGTCCGACACCGTGGATACGGCAGAGGATGATGGCCTGCGAGGCCAGGCTCTGAGCGGGCAGTAAGGATTGTCGCCTTTCACTCCGTGAAAGGACGTTCTTTCGCGGAGCCATACCGCACGCGGCATGAAATGGCACATTCCGTGAGCGGCACGGCGTTAGCCGCCGGTTCTGCTGACCATTGTCCCGCCATGATGTGTTTTCTGGATGAATCACGGTGAGGGGAACCGGCGGCTAGCGCCGTGCCGCTCACGAGCGGATGTGTCAGCTTGTAAGAAGCGGTCCCTACGACGTCTGCAACACGGCAGCCCTGATGGTGTTCTGCAGCAGCATGGCGATCGTCATGGGACCGACGCCGCCGGGGACGGGGGTGATCGCTCCGGCGACCTGCTTGACGGCCTCAAAGTCGACATCGCCGACGAGCTTGTCACCGACGCGGTTGATCCCGACATCGATCACTGTCGCTCCCGGCTTGACCATGTCGGCGGTGACGAAGTTCGGCTTGCCGATCGCTGCGACGATGATGTCCGCTTGGCGCACGATCTCGGCGAGGTTCTGCGTGCGACTATGACAGATCGTCACCGTGGCATCGGCAGCCCTGCCCTTCTGCACGAGCAGCATCGCCATCGGCTTGCCGACGATCTCGCTGCGTCCGAGGACCACCGCGTGCTTCCCGGATGTCTCGATGTTGGCATGAATGAGTAACTGTTGGCAACCGCTCGGGGTACACGGCAAAAACCGGGGCCGCCCCTGCACCATCAGGCCGACATTCTCGGCATGGAAGCAGTCGACATCCTTGAGCGGAGTCACCGCGTCGAGCACCCGCTGCTCATCGATCTGTTTGGGCAGTGGCAACTGGACCAGAATCCCGTGCGTGCCAGGATCGGTATTGAGGCGGTCCACGAGCCCCAGCAACTGCTCGGTCGATGTGCTGGGGTCGAGCCGGTGCAGCGTACTCTTGATCCCCGCCTTCTCGCAGGCGGTCTGCTTGTTGCGCACATACACCGCGCTCGCCGGGTCTTCGCCGACCAGCACAGCTGCAAGGTGCGGCACGACGCCGGTCTTCTGCGTGAACACCGTAGTCTCGGCGGCAACCTGCGAACGAATCTCAGCGGCGACGGCCTTGCCATCAATCAAACGGGCGGACATGACGACAGACTTTCCAAGGAGGACTCACGGCGATCCGCGATGTAGAAGGCTCAATGTAGCGAACGAAAAATGCGAGGCATAGCCGCCCAAAGCCCACCGGTGGCAACCGGTGCATTCGCTCAATGGCGGTACTCCGTCGTCTCTGCTCCCTCTCCCCCACAATCGGCATGGCTTTCGGCGTGGACTCCACTGTGGGGGAGAGGGCCGGGGTGAGGGGGCGAGAGCGGGCGATGTGGCCCCCTCACCCCATCCCTCTCCCCCGCAACGTGTCCTCCGGCTGGGATGGATGTCGCTCGCGGGGGAGAGGGGGCAGGAGACCGCCATTTGGCGAACGCAACCGGTGGGCTTTCATCCTCCTGACGCTCTATAATCCCCCGACACGCTGCGCACTTCCAACGACCACCTCTCCAGAGCCCCCCCATGCAGGTCATCCTCACCGCCGTTGGTCCCGACAATCGCGGCCTCGCCGATCCGATCGTGCACCATGTCACGACAGCTGGAGCGAACATCTTTGAAATCCAGATGTACGACCACGACTCGGAGCGGCTGTTCGCGATGATGCTGCGGATCGACTGGCCTACTGAGGCGGGGTCGATTGCCGACTTGCGAAAGCGGATGCAGGAGATCGGGCGGGAGAAAGGGCTGTCGGTCCGCACTTGGTCACGAGACGAACACCAGCGCCCCCCGCGCATCGCCCTCTGCACCACCTACCGTCGCGAGCCGCCGCATGCGATCCTCCGCGACATCCGCGATGGCCGGCTCAAGGCCACGCCAGCAGTGATGATCGGCAATCGCAACACCTGTCGAGGGCTGGCCGAGCAATTCGATGTCCCCTTCCACAACATCGGCGACGCCGCTGGCGAACCCGACTA
>JAYWFM010000328.1:0-9083 GCA_043778825.1 Planctomycetota bacterium
CCGTGCCAGCCAAGCTTCGGGTCTGATTCATGTTTGCGTTTCATCACTTCCTTCACAGCATCCACGGGTAACGCGGCACGAAAACCGACGTGGCTGTAACGATCCGACGGATGGAGAATAACGCGCGTCGACGAACAGCAGGAAACTGGATTGTTCCACAACCACCCTCCGCGGACCACGTGCAGGAGACCGTCGAGATATGGGTTCAATGGATCAATCGCGGCATGCTCTTGAAGCTCTGCATAAAACTCTGAATCCCAACGGTCTTGCACTAATTCACCCACGTTGCCATACACGTCTGACAATCCAAACGGATTGGCTTTCAGTTTGCCTACGTCATGCGTGCGGCGGTCGGCGTTGATGAGAAACCAGCCAGCCTGAAACAGGTCCTGTTTCTCATCTCCGCTCCAGAACCGTGTGACGGTTCCGGCCCGGCAGGCGAACTCCCATTCCGCCTCCGTGGGCAGTTGGTAGCCGGTCCCGTCCAGCGATGTCACAGTTTCACCGAAATGGGAGTGGAACGGTTTCAGGTTCTCCTGTTGGCTCAGCTTCGCACAGAACTCAGCCGCTTCGTTCCAACTCACCATTTCCACCGGATGATTGCCGGTCTCTAGATCGGCGACTACGTCCTTGCCTTGACCAGTGACCGAAAAGAACGACGGGTTGGTCCCCATCACCTGCTCGTACTGCGCCTGCGTCACCTCGGTCACGCCGACGTAGATCGGCTTTGTGAGAATCACTTTGTGCTGCGGAGCTTCACTCTTGACGCCTTCCTGCCAGTGTTTGTCTTCACCCGCTGCCTTGAGAGCCTCTTCAATCTCCTCCTTCGTACTGCCCATCAGGAACTCCCCCGGCGGGATGAGGCGGAACTGCATGCCGAGGGAGTTGGTGTACTCGACCGGCACGCCGAGGTACTGGGCCCACGCCTCCTGATGCTGTTGGGCTTGCTCGGCATCAAACGGCGCAATCGCCGGCGGCGGGGCGTCCGCTGGCCAACCGTGCCAGCCGGTCTGGGCGAGCGGGGGGCGTGAGCCTTCCGAGTCTGGCGAGGGTCCAGGCACACGGGGGGCTGACGCCACCCCGCTCGCTGGGTTGTCTTCAGGGGGCGTCGCACTGGGTTTCAAGGCGTACCACAGGACTGGAATGCAGGCGAGGAGTGCGAGCAATCCGAGGAGGGTCTTGGCGGAGAGTTTGCTCTCGCGGACGCCGGTAGCGAGCGGGGGGCGTAAGCCCTCCGTGTTTGCGGGCGTCACGGGGACTCGGGGGGCTGACGCCGCCCCGCTCGCTGGATGACTCGTTGGGACGCACGTCACTTGTCCCGAGTGTTGCAACTCCGACTGGCAGCGGGCGAGCAGGTCGGTGACCTCTTTGGCGGTTTGGTAGCGATCATCCGGCTGCTTCGAGAGCAGCTTGTTGATGATCGCGACCAGCCAGTTGGGGCACTCGGGGATGATCTCCTGGATCGGACGCGGGGTATCGTCGACAACCCGGCGAAGCACCGCGACCGTGTTCGGAGCGCGGAACGGCGGGCGACCGGTGGCCAGTTCGTAGAGGACGCTGCCGAGGCTGAACAGGTCGGAGCGGTGGTCGAGCGTTTGGCCCAGGGCTTGCTCCGGGGCCATGTACAGCGGCGTTCCCGAGATCATCCCGGAGCGAGTCAGGCTGGCATCATCGGCAGCGCGGGCCAGGCCGAAGTCGGTGATCTTGACCTTCTGCTCGGCCCCCCGCTCGATCAGGATATTCCCCGGCTTCACGTCGCGGTGGATCAGTGATTGCGCATGGGCCGCTGCCAGTCCGGCGGCGATCTGCCGACTGATGTGCAGCAATTCAGGCAGCTCCAGCGGGCCATGTTCGCGTTGCTTCTGCTGCAACGTCTCGCCGTCGATGAACTCCATCACGAGGTACGGCAGCGGCTGTTCCTCGACGCTGTAGACCTGGACGACGTTCTCGTGGCGGATGGCTGCGGCAGCGCGGGCCTCGCGGAGGAACCGCTTGCGGGGCGGGGACGTGGCGGCCATTTGGACGCTCATCGTCTTGATGGCGACATGCCGGTGCAGCTTCTCATCAAAGGCCCGAAAGACAATGCCGAACGCCCCCTGGCCGAGGACATTGAGGATCTCGTAGTGCCCGAGCGTGCCGATCGAGCCGGGCTTGGTCGACCGGGAGAGGAAGCTGATGTCGGGGCCGGACGGGATTTCGGCGTCGCTATCACCCTCGGCGGGAGTGTGGCTGGGTGGGAGTTGCATGGTGTCTTCGCCGCTGGAGTCGGGTTGATTGGAGCTCGCCCGGACCTGGGGGTCCAGGCTACGGAGCTGCTGGACCGCCGGGGTTTCGAGGAACTGGCTGGCGGCGGCGTGCGCGGTAAGGAGCGAGTCGACCCGTTGCCGGAGCGCGGCATCGGCCCCGCAGGTCTGCGACAGGAACGCCTCGCGTCGAGCCGGGTCGGCGATGTCGAGAGCGGCTTCGAAGATCTGGCGTTCGTTCATAGCGAGATGCCTGGGTGTGGCTGGAACGGGTGGCTTCTGTACCCCGAAGGGGTTGTAGACAATAGCCCAGGGTCGCGACCGAAGGGAGCGCACCCTGGGACAAGCGGCGCTGCTGACATCAACCCTGAAGGGGTTGTACACCCGACGTGCGGTGTAGTACCCCTTCAGGGTTCGATCCCCTTGAACTCGCAAACCCAGGGTAGGCTCCCGTTGGTCGCCAACCCTGGGCTATCCCCTGTAACCCCTTCGGGGTACAGAGCATGATGACCCGACGAGGTGCCCCCAGTTGGCTGTCCTCCGACTGTTTCGCCCGGACCTGGGGGTCCAGGCTACGGAACACTCCAACAGTTCATGCGCCGTGGCGGGCGAGTTCACGCCAACTATTCCTTAAAGTTCTTCCACTTGGAAGTCTGGAGACTGCAATTCGTCGCGGAGCCAAGCTTTGGCGTAGGCCCACAGCCGGTCCGCGGAGCGGGGGGAGATGCTCATTGCCTGAGCCGCTTCGGGCAGAGTCAGCCCGGCGAAGTACCGCAATTGCACCAGAGCGACCGCCTGCGGATCAACCCCTGCCAACTTGTTGAGGGCCACATCCAGGTCGAGCAGATCCTCGCGAGGTTGAGGAGCGGCGATCTCCAGCAGATCGACCGCTTCTCGCTCCCGATCACCGCCGCGCTTCAGACGACCTCGACGACGGGCCGACTCGACCAGAATCCGCCGCATCGATTCGGCAGCTGCGGCGAAGAAGTGCCCGCGCGTGTCCCAGTCGCGGTCCTCACCGTCCGGACCGACGAGACGCAGCCACGCCTCATGCACGAGCGCGGTGGCCTGCAAAGTATGGCCCGGTCGTTCGTGAGCGAGCTTGTCTCGGGCGAGTGCCCGCAACTCCTCATACACCAGCGGCAACAACTCCGCCGAGGCCCCGGCATCCCCGCGTTCCAGTCGTTCGAGAATGCGGGAGACTTCGTGCATCGGTTCGTCAAACGCGGGCATTCACACTTCGGAAACCATTCTGCGCCCGGGAGGTCGAACATGGAATAGTTCACGGGGGCGCGACATACTGTACGGGTCGGATGCACTCCTTCGAAAGTCCATTCGCCACAGCCCGGACCGCGCCGCTCGCGTGGGCCTGCCTCATCGACCGAAAGAGAAACGATGCCTCGCCTGCCATTGGGTTTCACGATGCTTCTGTCCTGGCTGGCCTGCACGGGGTTCAGCCCCGCTGCCGAGCCGTGGAAGAAGCACATCGTCGACGAGGGGCGGCACACGACCAACGTGGTCGCCGCCGACTTCACCGGCGATGGGAAGATCGACGTGATGGCCAATAGCGCGGGGGCCACGCGGCTGTTCGTTGGCCCGGACTGGAAGCCGCAGATCGTCGATCAGTCGAAGGACCACGATGCGATTCACGCGGCGGTGATGGATGTCGACCGCGATGGTGATCCGGATTTCATCGGGGCGCGTTACAGCCCCGGCTTGATCTTCTGGGTCGAGACGATTCGCGGGGACAAGGCCGCCGAGCCGTGGCCCGTGCATGTCGTCGACGATCAGGTGAACGGGATTCACGGGCTGCTGACGGGGGATGTGGATGGCGACGGGGCGACCGACTTGATTGCGAACAGCGGCCAGCCGGTGGGGCCGTTGGCGAACTCGGTGGTGTGGTATGACGTGCCGAAGCAGCCGCGCGCGGCGCAGGCGTGGCCTCGGTATGTGGCGGGACAGGGAGACGCTCCGGGGCTGTCGCATTACCTCGGACTCGGGGATCTCAATGGAGATGGGCGAGCGGATCTCCTGACAGCTGCCAAAGGCGGCCCGCAGGCGGAACCGGGGACGGGCGAGTGGTTCGGCTGGTGGGAGGCCCCGGCGAATCCGCGTACGAACGGGTGGAAGAAGCACCTGCTGGGGACCGGTCATCCGGGGGCAACGAACCTGGCCCCGGCGGATGTGAACAAAGATGGCCAGATGGATGTCATCGCCACGCGTGGCCACGGACTGGGCGTGATCTGGTTCGAGGGACCGGACTGGAAGGAGCACGTCATACACCCGACCCTGGCCAGCCCGCATTGTTTAGCAGTGGCCGACTTCGACCAGGACGGAGACGTGGACGCCACGACGTGTGCCTATGAGAGCAAGATCGCCGCCTGGTTCGAGAACGACGGGAAGGGGAAGTTCGAAACGCACCTGCTGGATGAGAACCAGTGTGCCTATGACATCCGGGCAGTCGACATGGATGGGGATGGGGATCTCGATGTGCTCGTGGCGGGGCAGTTGAGTAAGAACGTGGTGTGGTATGCGAACCCGCTGAAGTGAGTGAGCCGTCGCACACCCATCGCTCGTGCCTTGTCAAGACTCAGACTAAGGGTTGGAGTTCAGGCTTTAGCCTGCACCGGAGCAGCCTGAAGGATGGACTCCAGCTCCCCAATCAAGCCCTTTCCAGTTGACTCCTCTCTTTCCACGCCTTGCCCTGCCACGACGGCTCGTGATATCTTCGTGACCGCGCGCTCTCTCCGTTCAATGGCCTCTGGAGATGCTTCATGTCCGTTCGTAGATTGGCTCGGGACGAGATTGGAAATCGGGGGGCTGCGATCTACGCCTCCAAGCTCCGTCCGTTATTGGAACCGCAGTGTCGCGGACAGTTCGTGGCGATTGATGTCGAGACGGAAGATTACGAAGTCGCCAGTGACGCCGATATGGCGAGCGATCGACTTTGGGAACGTCGTCCTGATGCGCAGATTCTGGTCGAACGCATTGGATACCCCGCCGTGTTTCACGCGCTGGCATACGGGGTTGGAAATGATTGTCGGTGAAATCGACACGAACCTCGAAGCCCGAGTCACGCTGTCGCTCAGCCACAAGGAGCGAAGTCTGGACATCTTGTTCTTGGTGGATTCGGGCTTCAACGGTTATCTGGCTGTCCCGCAGTCGGTCGTCAGCCAACTCAACCTGCCGCTGGCGACTGTCCAGCGAGGAATGACTGCAGACGGACGAGTCAGCTACTTTGACACGGTGGATGTGTGCGTTATTTGGGACGGCCAACCGAAATTCCTTCGCGCCCAAGTTCTCGATGAACCCTTGGTGGGAACGCAGATGCTCAGCGGCCACGACCTGCAAGCCCGTTGGGAAGTCGGGGGACTATTTCGACTTTCGTTGATCCCGTCGGGATGACGCACTGGGCTGTCTTCCCATGGAGCGCTCACCACTCCGCATGGAGACCGCGAAACGGCTCAGAGTTCCGTAGGGTCATTGTGGTTCGACGCTCCGCGTCGACACTCACGACGCGGAGCGTCGTGCTACATTCGGCTGCCGACTTGGAAGACGATGAACGCGGCGATGTAGGCCAGTCCGGTCATATAGACGAACGTCACGATCGGCCAGCGCCAGCTGTTGGTCTCGCGGCGGATGATCATGAGTGTCGCGGCGCATTGGGCGCAGAGGGCGAAGAAGACCATGATCGACACGGCCACCGGGAGCGTGAACAGCGGGCGACCGTCGGGCCAGGTGGCCTTTTGGAGCGTGGAGACGAACCGGGTTTTGTTCTCCTCGCCCTCGTCGGCGACCTCGCTGCCGAGACTGAAGATCGTGCCGAGCGTGGCGAGGACCACCTCTCGCGCGGGGAACGACGCGATCACCGAGACCCCGATCCGCCAGTCCCAACCGAGCGGCTTGACGAGTGGCTCGATCAGCCGACCGGAGCGACCGAGGTAGCTGTCGGCGAGGAGCTGGCCGCTGACGAGGTGGGCCTGCTCGCGGAGGTTGTTGAGTTCCGCTTGCTGGGCCTTCGTCGGGGAGTCGCCAGCGGTCTCTTCGAGCTGGGCGATTTGCGATTGGAGTTGCCGCTCGGGCGTGTGATCTTCGGGGAAATACGCCGCCGCCCAGACGAGGACCGAGGTGCAGAAGATCAGCGAACCGGCTCGCAGGATGAACGCCTTCACTCGGTCGTAGACGCGAGACAGCACGATCTTCGGCGAGGGCCACTTGTAGCTGGGCAGCTCCATCACAAACGGCGGCGTCTCGCCCTTGAACACGAACTTGCGGAGAATCCACGCCACCGGAATCGCGACCAGCGCTCCGACGTTGTACATCGCGAACAGCACCAGACCCTGGAGCGGGATGATCTTCCACACATAAACCTGCGGCACGAAGGCTGCAATCATCAGCAGATACACCGGCAGCCGCGCCGAGCAACTCATCAGCGGAGCGATCAGGATCGTCAGCATGCGGTCCTGGCGATTCTCAATCACGCGAGCGGCCATCACGCCCGGCACGGCACAGGCGAACGACGACATCAACGGCACGAACGACTTGCCACTGAGGCCGATCTTCGTCATCAGCCGGTCCATCAGAAACGCCGCGCGGGCCATGTACCCGCAGTCCTCCATGATCGCGATGAACAGAAAGAGTAAAGCGATCTGCGGCACGAACACCACCACCGATCCGACGCCGCCGATCACCCCATCGACGATCAGGCTCCGTAGCGTCCCCGGCCCGATAACCGACTCGACCCACCCGGCGGCCCAGCCCTGGACCGCTTCGATGGCCGACATGAACGGAGCCGCCCACGTATAGATCGACTGGAAGATCAGGAACATCACCGCCACGAAGGCGATGACCCCCGTCACCTTGTGCGTCAGAAACCTGTCAATGCGGTCCGAAGTCGTCACCCGATTGTGAGCGGTCGATTGGGTGACCACGCCGGTCAGCTGTTCGCGAATCCACTGGTAGCGGACTTTGGTCTCGATGGCCGGAACGCGGCAGCCTTTTTCGGCGAGACGCGAGCGCGAGGCGGCCAACACCGGTAGCAACTCCGGCGAGAGAGCGTGGGCGAGTTTCTTCTCGCTCTCCCCGCCGACATCGAGCAGCATCCGCTCGATCAGAAACAGCGGCGGAATCGAGCCGTATTTGGTCTGCATCCACTGACTGAGCTGGATGATTTCGTGGTCGAAGACGGCGGGGAACTCGGGACGGCGGGGGTCGATGGGGGTGCCGACGACACGATGGATGGCGGCCTTGAGTTCGGTAATGCCCAGGTCGCGGTGGGCACTGGTGACGACGACTGGGACGCCGAGTCGCTGCGAGAGGGCCGCGAGGTCAACGCTAATCCCGCGCGACTGGGCCAAGTCCCACATGTTCAGGCACAGCACCACCGGCACGCCGATTTCGCGGACCTGGGTGTACAGGTACAAGTTCCGCTCGATGTTGGCGGCGTCGACGATGCAGACCACGGCGTCGATCTTCCCGACATCGGCCTGCCGCCCCAGCAGCACGTCGACGGAGACCATCTCGTCGAGTGATCGCGGGGAGAGGCTGTAGGTTCCCGGCAGGTCGACGAGGGTGATCTTCGTGCCTTCGTCCGTGAAGACCCCGAGCTTCTTCTCGACCGTACACCCCGGAAAGTTGGCGATCCGCGTATGCAGCCCCGAGAGCGCCGTGAACAGCGTGCTCTTGCCGGTATTCGGGTTCCCGATCAGGACAACGGTCAGTTCGCGCGGGGCAGTCATGGAATCTCGTAGCCTGGACCCCCAGGTCCGGGCGAATGTGTCGTTGATCGTCCGGACCTGGGGGTCCAGACTACGATTCGCTCCCTGCGACCGGCTCCACAATCACTCGCTTGGCCTCGTTTGCTCGCAACGAGAGTCGATACCCGCGAACGGAAAACTCCAGCGGGTCGCCGAGGGGAGCCGACCCGATCAGCTCGATCTCCACCCCCTCGATCAGCCCCATCTCCATCAGGCGGACAGCCAAGGAGTCCTCGCCAGTCACATCGAGAATGCGGGCGATCGAGCCTCGGGAAATTTGGTCGAGGGTCAAGACGCAACTCCCAGCAGATACGTGGGATAGGCTTCCAGCCTGTCAGTTCCCGATGATTCACAGGCTGGAAGCCTATGCCACGATTCACAGGCTGGAAGCCTATGCCACAATCTCAATTCAATTCCACAATCACGGTGCAGTCATCGTGAGGCCGAAAGCACAGCCGCTGCTCGCCAATGGCCAGAATGCAGGGGTTGCCCTGCTTGACCATACGGAGGTTAACTCCAATCCGCAGACCGATTTCCGACAAGCGGTGAGAGCAGTCGCAGGAGCCACACACATCCACCACGCGGGCATATTCGCCTTCCGCGAGGGAGTCGAGTGGGAGTTGAAGAGCCGTGACCATGGGTTACCTCTGACGGGTCGCCTCTGTCGCACTTGAGATTCAGTCTCAACATTGAAATGATAGCAGTCGGCTGATCCGTTGGAAATGGTAAATGGAAGAAGTTTTCGGTTTTTAGGTCACGACTCGCTGACCGAACAGCTCCCCGACCAAGCGGGTCTCATGGGGCAGGGCTTCCAAGATGGTCATTCCCGAAGGGAAACCTGGTTTCTGTCCCGGCAGGGACACCCGACAATAGCCCACCGTTTCAACGGTGGGCCTGAACCTCAGATGTTCCAACCAGTCCCGTCAGGGACGACAGAACTTTCGCCACGGGACCAACGCACCATCCGTCGCGCGGCGTGTTCTGTCGCCCCTGACGGGGCTGGGGGCTCGCAACACTGCTTTTCCCACCGTTGAAACGGTGGGCTATTTTCGGCTGTCCCTGGCGGGACAAAGAGGGCAGCGGT